>JBFKGZ010000111.1:0-7157 GCA_041633075.1 Candidatus Deferrimicrobiaceae bacterium
GATCTTCCGAAGCCACGGGCCGAACGGCCTCGCCGGATCGTAGGATGGCAGCGACCGAAAAACCCGCACAAACGTCTCCTGTGCCGCATCGTCGGCGTCGGCATGGTTTCCCGTCGCCGCCCAGCAAAGGCGGTAGACCGCCTGCCGGTGCCGGGTCACAAGCGCATCAAAAGCGCGCCGATCGCCCCCTGCCGCCTGCGCGGCAAGGCTTTCATCCTTTGCCCCGTCGAGGTCCGCGCCCATCCCTCACTCTCTATACCACACGAGCGGCGAAAATATTCCCGCCGGAAAAAATCGAGGAACGGGAATAAAAACCGGCCGAGCCGGGTATATGGGGCAGGAACGGAAAATACATCTCGTCCGAAACGGAGGATCATCATGGAAACGACGCGAATCGGCAAAACAATCGGACCGCTGGCATGGGCGCTGGCGATCCTGGTTCTGGGCGCGGCGTACGCCCCGGCGGCACCCCTCACGCTGGACGTCCGGTCGGAGAACCGGACGGTGCTCATCCCCGGGCCCGGCGACGGGACGATCCAGATTCAGGTGGTCGCCCCCGATGCCCCGGATATCCTTATCGACCGGCCCAGGCTGAACCTCTCCCTCGTCATCGACCGGAGTGGATCGATGTCGGAGGCGCGCAAGCTCGACTTCGTCAAGACGGCCGCCCACCAGCTCGTGGACATGATGGAGCCTAACGATATCCTCTCCATCGTGACCTACGACGATCGTGTACAGATCCCGTGGCGGTCGCGCCGCGTGGGTCGGAACCGGAAAAAACTCCACCGAATCATCGCCGGGTTGTATCCGGGCGGTGCGACGTTCCTCTCCGGCGGGCTGGAAGAAGGGTACCGGCAGGCGAAACGTGGACGGCGCAGGGGCACCTTGAACCGTGTCCTTCTCCTTTCGGACGGGCTGGCAAACCGTGGGGTGACCAACCGCGGCGCTTTGCGAAAGCGGGCGGCGGTCATGTCGGAGAAGGGGATCTCGGTCTCCACGTTCGGAGTCGGCCACCATTTCGATGAGGAGTTGATGACGATGGTCGCGGGCGGCGGCGGGGGGAATTACCGCTACCTCGGCGATCCCGAGCGGATCGTGGCGGCGCTGACCTCCGAGTTCCACACCGCGTCGCGGACGGCCGCGTCCGAGGTCGAGGTCATCATTCGGCTCAAGAAAGACTGCCGCTTCGGATCGGTGGTCGGGCGCAACTGGCGGCGCGACGGCGACTCCTACATCATCCGTCTGGGCGATCTTTCCGCGGGCGAGCGTCGGACCGTCTTCGCCAACCTGAACGTAACCGGAGAGCGACCCGGGCTGCGGGAGGTGGGCGAGGTGGCGATGCGGTATCGCGACCCGATGACGGATAAGGTGGTCACACCTTCCGCGCAGGCCGTTTCCCTCGAACTCGTTCGCGACGAACGCATCTACCGCGAGGGGTTCGATCGGTCGGTGCAGGAAAAAAAGGCAGTGGCGGAATCCAGCGTGCTGGTGCAGGAAGCCGCCCGGCTGGCCGACCAGGGGAAAAAAGAGGAGGCGAAGGCAATCCTCGGCAAGGCCGTGAAAGGCCTGGCCGCGGCCCCGGCGTCGCCCGCGGTCCGCGCCGAGATGGACCATGCGAATCGATATAAAGACAGCCTCGACGAGATGGAGGACATGAACTCGGAGCCGGCCAAGGCCGCCCAGAAGGCGATCAAGTACCGTGCGTATGAAACGCTGCAGCAACGGTAGAGAAGAGCCGGGAATGGGGAGGGGGAGCGGTCCCCCTCCCCGCGAAACGCAAACCCGGCGCAAACGGATTTAACCTGCTGCTTCGCGAATACCTCTTCCGGCCGGGAATGCATCTTCTCCATGCCCCCCCAGGGGAACGTCGTCTGAGAGCATACCTTCAGAACGGACCGATTGAAGGGGGGAAACTAAGGTCAGTCGTTTCCCCGGTCCGTGCCGGCCATTCCGGAAGAACGGGCGTTCGCATGACGCGCCGGCTCTCGAGGCGCCGGAAGGCACTCGGAACAACTGCCGTGCGATGGCTCCCCGGGTAATGATGTGGCCCGCGATCCTGCTCTGATGGTACAACAAAGAGCGAAGGCAGGCTGCCGGAACCGGGGAACGGAGGAGGCCTAAGCCACATGGGGTTGTTCGAGATCGCGTCCGTCCTGATCGTCCTCACCGCGCTCTTCAGCTACGTCAATTACCGCACCATCGGGCTTCCCACCACGATCGGCGTAATGGTCATCTCCATGCTGGTATCGCTCTGTATCACCGGGATGGGGATGCTCGGACTGGGGGAGGTCCAGAGACAATCGGCCGAGATCCTGAGGGGGATCGACTTCAACAAGACGCTTCTCCACGGGATGCTGTCGTTCCTGCTGTTCGCCGGCGCCCTGCATATCAAACTGGAGGATCTATCGGGGCAGAAATGGCTGGTCACGCTGCTGGCGACGGCGGGCGTGATGGCCTCGACGTTCCTCGTCGGGGGGCTCTCCTGGCTGCTTCTCGGGGTCCTGGGCATATCGATCCCCTTCATCCACTGCCTGCTCTTCGGCGCCCTCATCTCACCCACCGATCCGGTGGCCGTTCTCGGGATCCTGAAAACCGTCCGGATCCCGAAGAGCCTGGAAACCAAGATCGCCGGCGAGTCCCTGTTCAACGACGGGATCGGCGTAGTCGTTTTCCTGATCCTCCTCAAACTGTCCGGGGGAGGGGTCGACGTCACGGTCCGGCAAGCCGTTTTCCTGTTTCTCACGGAAACGGTGGGAGGCGCCGCGCTCGGCCTGCTCTTCGGTTTTCTGGCGTACCGGATGCTCAAGGGGGTCAACAACTACCAGGTCGAGGTGATCATTACGCTGGCCCTCGTCATGGGGGGATACACGTTGGCGGACAGATTGCATACGTCGGGCCCGATCGCGATCGTCGTGGCGGGGCTTCTCATCGGGAATCAGGGGCGTGCCTTCGCGATGTCCGACCTGACCCGCGAGCATCTCGATGCGTTCTGGGAACTGGTCGACGAGATCCTGAACGCCCTGCTGTTCCTGCTGATCGGGCTGGAGGTCCTGGTGATCCCGTTCAACCGGGCGTACGTCATCGCCGGGATCGCGGGGATCGGGGTCACCCTGCTTGCCCGGTGGTCCAGCGTCGGGCTGACGGTCGGCGTGCTGCGGCCGTTCCGGGATTTCAGCCCGGGGACGGTCCGGATCCTGACCTGGGGAGGGCTGCGCGGCGGCATATCGGTGGCGCTGGCGCTCTCCCTGCCCGCCGGCCCCCAGCGGGACGTCATCCTGGTCATGACCTACATCACGGTGGTGTTCTCGATCATCGTCCAGGGGCTGTCGCTGGGAAGGCTCGTGAAGCGGATCTACCCTTAGGGCCTATCCGGCATCCCTGAAGGGCCACCTTGCCTTCACGTTCCATCTCTCCGGCTGCTCATGTGCCTGTTGTCGGATGACGCATGATCGGCTCTTCCGTATCCCCCCCCGCCGGGCGTGGAGACGAGCAGCCTGTCTCCCTTATTCACGGCGATGGTGAACTTCCCCGGGAGCCGCGTCTCCCCCCCGCGATGGACGAGTACGTTTTCCCCGCAGTAGCCCGGCTCTCCTCCCGCCAGTCCGTACGGGGGGATCTCCCTCCGCTCCGAGATCATCGTGACGGTCGCGGGCGCGAGGAACTCGATGTCCCGCCGGATGCCGTCTCCCCCGGAGAACCTCCCCCTTCCCCCCGAACCGGACCGGATCGCATACCGGGTAACCTTCAGCGGGTAGGCGTGCTCGAGAGCCTCGATCGGAGTGTTCATCGTGTTCGTCATGTGGGTCTGCACCGCGCTCGCTCCATCGTGGACCGGTGTCGCGCCGCACCCGCCCCCGATCGTCTCGTAATAGGTATAGGGGCCTCCCGTGCGGGGGTCCACGCCACCCACCGTGAGGTTGTTCATCGTGCCCGTCGAGGCCGCGGGGATCCGCTCGGGGAGCGCCTGCCCGAGCGCCCCCAGGAGGACATCCGTGATCCGTTGCGACGTCTCCACGTTCCCGGCGGCCACCGCGGCGGGAAACCGGGCGTCCACCACCGTGCCGGGTTGCGTTACGACCCGGAGGGGCCGCATGATGCCGGCGTTCGAGGGGATGTCGCCCCCCACGATGCTTCGGAAGACGTAGAAGACTGCGGAGAGCGTGATGGCGTAGATGGCGTTCACGCTTCCCTGGACCTGAGGAGCGGAATCCGAGAAGTCGACGACGGCCGTGTCGCCCTGAACCGAGACCGTAACCGAGATCCGGACGGGGCCCGGAAGAACGCCGTCGCCGTCCAGCCAGTCCTCGAAACGGTACTCGCCGTCCGGTATCCCGGCGATGGCGGCCCGGGTCATCCGCTCTGCGTAGCCTTTGAGTTCCTCCATGTAGCGGAGCACCTCGGAGGTCCCATATTTCCCGCAGACCTCAAGCGTTCTCCGCTCCCCGATTCGGTTCGCCGCGACCTGGGCAGTCAGGTCCCCTTCGCGCTCCTGCGGAGTGCGCACGTTCGCGAGGATCAGGGCGAGGACGTCTTTCTGCATCCTCTCTCCCGCTACGAGCTTGACCGGCGGGATCCGAAATCCCTCCTGGAAGATCTCCGTCGAGAGGGGGAGGGACCCCGGGGACATCCCCCCGATGTCCGCGTGGTGGGCCCGATTCGCCACGTAAAAGAGCGGGGAACGGGCGCCTGCAGGGTAGACGGGGGAGACCATCGTCAGATCCGGCAGGTGCGTTCCCCCGCTGAACGGGTCGTTGAGGATCACTACATCCCCCGGTCCCATCGGCACATTCTCGACCGCGCTTTTCACGGAGAGAGGCATCGACCCGAGGTGCACCGCGATGTGGGCGGCTTGCGCCACCATCTCCCCGCGGCCATCGAAGAGGGCGCAGGAGAAGTCCCGGCGTTCCTTGATGTTCGGCGAATAGCCGGTCCGGCAGAGCGCCACCCCCATCTCCTCCGCGATCGAGGAGAAGAGATTCTTGTAGACCTCGAGCTTGATCGGGTCGAACGACATCGTCATCGGTGCTCCTCGCGGGGTGTAAGGACCAGGTTCCCGCGGCGGTCGACGCGGCACTCCCATCCCGACGGGAGGTAGACCGTCGAACTGAACTCCACGACGATCGCGGGCCCCGTAACCCGGTTTCCCGGTGCGAGGGCGCCCCGCCGGTAGACGCCTGCCCCTCGCTCCTCCCCGTTCTCCACGAGGAACCGCTTCTCCAGAAACGCCGAGGAGGGGTCCTCCCCCGATAGCTCCCGTTCCGGGAAGACCGGTTTGCCCACCGTTCCGACCGCCCGGACCCGCACGTTGACGATCTCGGTCTCCCGTTCCGGGTCCTGGTAGCCGTACATCCGCCGGTGCTCCCGGTGGAACTCCCGCTCGAATTCGCCGCCGCCGGGCACGGTGATCTCGTACGACTGCCCGTGGTAGCGCATGTCGATAAACCGATCCACCCGGACGTTCCCGGCGGGGATTCCCTCCTTGCCCATGTCGGCCAGCGCCTGCTCCGCAAGCGGCGCGAAGAAGGAGTCGATCTCCTCCGGGGAGACGGCCGCCGTCTTCCGCAGGTGGGTCCGGGAATAGTCCTTGATCACGTCGGATAGGAGCATCCCGAGGGCGGACAGAAGCCCGGGGTTCTCCGGGACGAGCACCCTCGGGATGGAAAGCGCCGCCGCCAGGTCGCACGCGTGGAGCGGGCCCGCCCCCCCGAAGCAGACCAGGACGAACTCCCGGGGATCGTACCCTTTCTCGACGGAGACGACCCGGATCGCACGCTCCATGGCGGCGTTGGCGACCCGCACCACACCTTCCGCGGCCGCCATCGGCGAAACCGACAGCCGCGACGCCAGCGTCCGGATCCTCTCCTCCACGCGCTCCTCCGCAAGGCGCATCCTTCCTCCGAGGAAGTGGTCCGGCAGGAGGCGCCCGAGGTACAGGTTCGCATCGGTGGTCGTGATCTCCTCCCCCTTCCCGTAGCAGGCCGGGCCCGGGTCCGCCCCCGCGCTCTCCGGCCCCACCCGAAGCGCCCCCCCGGCGTCCACGCGGGCGATCGAACCGCCCCCCGCGCCCACCGTGTGGATGTCGATCATGGGAACCCGCACGGGGAAGCCGGCGACGGACGCCTCGGCCGTCGAGCGGATCCCCCCGTCGCACAGCGACACGTCCGTGGAGGTCCCCCCCATGTCGAAGGTGATGACGTGGGTCAACCCGGCAGCCCGGGCCGTCTCGAACGCCCCCACGACGCCCCCCGCCGGACCCGAGAGGATCGTCCGGACCGATTCCCTCTTCGCCGTTTCCGCCGCAATGCTCCCGCCGTTGGATTGCATGATCCGCAGGGCGCCCTCCCCCATCTCCCGGTCGAGAAGCGAAAGGTACCGGTCCATGAGCGGCGAGACGTACGCGTTCACCACGGTCGTTACGGTCCGCTCGAACTCCCGGTATTCGGGCAGGATCCGGTGGGAGACCGAAACCGGGATCCCCAGCTCTTCCGCCAGGGCCGCAACGGTCTCCTCGTGGGCATGGTTGGCATACGCATGGAGGAGGCAGATGGCGAGGGACTCGACGCCCGCCTTCCGGATCGTTTCGAGGACCTGCCGGACCTCCACGGGCTCAGGCGCTTTCTCCGCCTCGCCGCTGCAGAGAACGCGCTCGTCGACGCCGAACCGGAAACCCGCATCGACCAAGGGGGCCGGACGAACGACGAAGAGGCGGTAGATGTCGGGGCGCGTCTGCCGCCCTATCTCCAGCACGTCCTCGAACCCCTTGGTGGCGATCAGGGCCGTCCGAACCCCCTTCCGTTCCAGAAGGGCGTTCGTCGCCACCGTGGATCCGTGGACGACGCTCTTCGGTCCGGCAAGACCCGTTTCGCGCAACCCTGCGAGCACCGCTTCCGCGGGGTTACCGGGGGTGGAGAGCACTTTGTGGGTGCTCACCCGGCCGTCGCGGAACACAAGGAGGTCCGTAAACGTGCCGCCGGTGTCGACCCCGACCCGTGCCGAACGCTCCCCCGACGGCGGGTTCATGCATGCCTCCGAAACGCTTCCGGCATGGCCCTTTTCGCCCTCCCGGGTCATTCCTGTCCGTGGATGAGTATTATATTGCACGGTTATTCCGGAGGTATCCACCGCGCGCTCTTCCGCCGCCGGGGGAACAACGAATC
>JBFKGZ010000112.1:0-7096 GCA_041633075.1 Candidatus Deferrimicrobiaceae bacterium
ATATCTGGCGATTCGCGTTGCGTTTTACGATGCCCAGGCCGCCCTTCGCGACGACCCCGGGAACGACCAGGTCCGGGATCAGGTGGAGAGCCTGAAGAAGAGGCAGGAAGAGCTGGAAAGGAAGGCTCCGTGGATATGCTCGGACTACCCGTGGGAGTTCTTCCTCTGGGGGGTCCCTCACGGATGACGTTCGACAAAAGGATCCGGAATGGAACGACCGTATCGATGTCCGGTGTGCAACGTTCCGCTGGAAGAGGATAAGGATGCCGGGTTCAAGATACCGCCGCAGTGTCCTTATTTGGATACCGCGTACCCGGAATTGTGCGCGCTTCACGACAAGCTCTATTTCGGGAAGTGGAGGAAGATGGAGGCCGGTTTAAGCGATATCAAAAGAGGATACGCGAAACTGGGTCGGTTGCTGGCCATGGTGAAGGATGTCGTGGAGCGGGAAAACGTTGAGGCGGCCAGGCAGGACATCCGGAAAGCCAGCGAGACACTCGCCATGGCAAATGCGGACCAGGAGCCGTATTCCTCCATCCAGTTCATGGATCACGCGCTTTCCTATATCCATCACGCGATCAACGATCTGCTGCAGGAAAAGAAGGCAAAGCTGCATTCCCCCGCGGACTACGAAACGTATTACGACGTCATTCTTCCATTCAGGGAGGATTGGTAGCGGTTCCGATCCGGCGGAAGGGATTTCCCGGGCTTTCCCTCCTTCCGTGTGTCGTGCGCTCCTGCGAACCCGGTTGCGACGGCCCGGGAACAAGAAAAGGGCTCCTTCGGGAGCCCTTTTCCGTAACACGTTTTGCCCCGGTCCGCGGGCTTATAGCTTCCCGACGAGGATGAACGAGATGACCAGGGCGTAGATGACCAGCGACTCGATCAGCGCGAGACCGACGATCATCGGGATGAAGATCTTGGGCTGGGCGGAAGGATTGCGGGCAATCCCCTCCAGGCCGGCGGCGATTGCTCTGCCCTGGCCGAGCGCTCCTCCGAAGGATGCGATGGCTATGCCAAACCCGGCAGCCAGCGCGATGAAGGTCTTGACGCTGTCGCCCATCCCGGCGGCAGCCCCTTCCTCAGCCGCGAAGGCCACGGCGGCCACTGCTACAAAGAGCAGCGCGAGCAGAAAAGTGAAGGAAGCTTTGCGGTACATCGGGTACCCCCCTTTACGTTGGTATGGAATCCCGCCGGGGGGTACCGCCCCTCCGACGGGGGTGATGCCAATTGTCGTTATTCCGTCAATGTTCCTCTTCGTGCGCGACCGCTCCCGCGATGTAGATCATGGAGAGCACCGTGAAGATGAATGCCTGCATGAACGAGACGAAAACCCCCAGGCCGTAGAAGATCGACGGGACGACGAAGGGGACCAGCCCCAGGAAGATCGCCACCACGAGGTGGTCGCCGGTGATGTTTCCGAAGAGACGAAGCGACAGGGACAGCGGCCGGGCGAGGTGGGAGACGATCTCGATCGGCAGCATGATCGGGGCCATCCACCAGACCGGGCCCAGAAAGTGCTTGAAGTAGGCGATTCCATTCTCCCGGACGCCGTAGTAGTGCGTGGACAGGAAGATGACGACCGCCAGACCGACGGTGATGTTCATCTTGTCGGTCGGCGGAACGAAGCCCGGGATGAGCCCCAGCAAATTCATGAAGAGAATGAAGATGAAGGAGGTGGCGAGCAGCGGGATGTACGTTTTCGCCTTGTGCCCGATGATGTCCTCCGCGAGGTTCATGAGGAACGACATGATGAGCTCGAACAGGTTGCGCATCGTAAGCCTTGGCTCCGGGACGACCAGGTCGGCCGGCTTCTTTCCCCGGAAGGATACCGCGGAGACGACCACGATCAGGACCGCGATCATGAACGCGGATAGGACGTATTGCGGGATGGGAAGGTGAAGCAGCTGGAACCAGGAAAACGACTCCTGCCCCCCGGCCGCCAGTGCCGAGGACGGCAGAAGCGATATCCCGAGAAGCCCAACCAACCATCTGCGCATCGTGCATTTCCTCCGAAGAGTTACTTGGTCTCTACCGCCTGGGAGACCCCCTCGAGCAGGACGCCCAGAATCAGCGCCGACAGGCCGAGCAGGAACCCCAGGATATCAAAGCGCCCCGACCGGACCACGAGGTAGACGGCGGCCACCAGAGCGAGAAACTTCAGAAGGTACTGGACGACGAACCCCTTTTTCAGGCCCCCTTCGGCCGAGAATGCTTTTCCCAGGATCTTCCGTATCAGATAGAAGTTCCCGTAGGCGATCGCCGCGCCGCACGCGGCCCCCGGGAGCATCCGGTACCGTCCGACGATGATAATCCCGATGAGGATCACCACGCCGGAAACCAGGATCTTCGTCTCCAGGGACCGGGAGGTGAGGAGGTCCGTCCCGTCCCCCTCGCGAGGGGGGCCGATTCCTGGCACCGTTTCCCCTCCCGTCCCGCCGGGTCCGTCACTTTCCACCGGGTTTCCTCTTGTCCTCTTCGGCCTTATCCAGCTCTTGTCCCGACCGGAGGGCGGCGCGGTAAAGGCTTCGCACCCCTGCTGCGAAGCCGATCCCGATCCAGACCACCGTCATCCAAGGTCCGGTCCCGAGCCACTTGTCCAGGTAATACCCGATGGCCAGGCCGATAACGACCGCAATGGCCAACTCGAGGCCCAGGGCGCTGTACTTGCCCAGTTCCCGGAAGAGCGCCCTGCGGTCCTGTCTGTCGGTCACGTCGATAAACCCCTGTTACTTATCACAATCCCTCGAAGGCCGTCAACCGGAAAACCGCTCTCCGGAAGATATCGGTTTCCCGCCGGCGAATCTACCTTCGTGTCCCCCCTCCCCGGAGAGTCTCCCGCGCCGCCCCGATCGTCCTGTCGAGGTCCCGGCGGGTGTGCGCCAGGGAGACGAATCCCGCCTCGAACTGCGAAGGGGCGAGGTAGACGCCCCGGGCCAGCATCCCGCGGAAATACCGGCCGTAGGCGGCCGTATCGCTCTTTTTCGCCGTCGCGTAGTCGACGACGGGGCCTTCCTGGAAAAAGGTGGTCCACATCGAACCGACCCGGTTGGTGCAGGTGGGGACGCCGGATTTCCGGAAGGTTCCCTCAAGCCCCTCGCCGAGGTAGTCGGCCTTCGCTGCGAGTTTCCGGTAGGTCCCTTTCTTCGAAAGTTCGGTCAGGGCGGCGATCCCTGCGGCTACCGCGAGCGGGTTCCCCGAAAGGGTTCCCGCCTGGTAGACGGGCCCTTCAGGAGAGAGGGCGGCCATCACGTCGCGTCTGCCGCCGAAGGCCCCCACGGGCAGCCCCCCGCCGATGATCTTCCCGAGCACGGTCAGGTCGGGTTGGATGCCGAACAGTTCCTGCGCCCCCCCGAAGGCAACCCGGAAACCGGTGATCACCTCGTCGAAGACGAGAAGGGCGCCCGTTACCCGGGTGATCTCCCGCAGTTCGTCTAAGAATCCGGGCGCCGGGAGGACGACCCCCATGTTGCCGGGGATCGGTTCGACGATCACGGCGGCGATCTGCCCCCGGTTCCGGTCGAAAAGACGCCGCACGGAGGCGGGGTCGTTGAAGGTAGCGGTCAGGGTGTGCTTTGCGGTGTCCCCCGGGACGCCCGGGGAGTCCGGCTGCCCGAAGGTGAGCGCCCCCGAACCCGCCTTGACCAGCATCGGGTCGGCGTGGCCATGGTAGCACCCCTCGAACTTCACGATCTTGTCACGACCTGTAAATCCCCGGGCCAGGCGAACGGCGCTCATCGCCGCCTCGGTCCCCGAAGAGACCAGCCGGACCCTTTCGATCGAGGGGAAGGCCCTGTGGAGGAGACGGGCAAGCGCGACCTCTCCTGCCGTGGGCGCCCCGTAGCTCGTCCCCCGCCCCGCGGCGCTGCGGATCGCGGAGACGATCTTCGGGTGGGCATGGCCGAGGATCATCGGGCCCCAGGAGGCGACGTAATCGAGGAACGTGTTCCCGTCGGCGTCGGTCACGGTGGCCCCTTTCGCCTTCGCGATGAACAGCGGCGTGCCCCCGACCGACCGGAACGCCCGGACGGGCGAGTTGACCCCGCCCGGAATCAATTTTTGCGCCTGCCGGAACAGTTTCCGCGAATTCGATGTTTTCATACGGATACTCCCCCCCCGCCGAAAATAAATAGAAAGTAAGGTGGGCGAATTGTATCCGCTGCCCGGGCGAGGTGTCAAGGGAGCATCCATTCGAATTCCAAACGGTTTTCGTTCTGCCGTAAAACGATATTCTGGTTTGGCTTGACATGCCCGGAAGCCGGAGTGTACATATAGACCTTCTGGAACTTCTGTTAACGGACGCACGGAATGGGCTGTGCCCGGGGAGAAAGGGGATGGCAGGGGAAGCAATTGAAAAAGTGGCGATAGAGAAAGAGTTTGGGCTGCTCTGGTCCGGGGAGGAGTCCGTCGCCGTCGGCGACAAGATCTATACGATGATCGGGCTTAAACGGGCGCTCGATCTGTGGGGGGCGGACGTGGTGGGAATCGACCTCCATACTCTTCCGGAAGGTCTTTTCGCGTTCCGGTTCTACGACGGGGACGACCGGTGCATCGTCGTCTTCGTGATGGACCCGGAATTGAACATCGTGCGGGAACTGCGCGCTCATATCGCGGAGTGGCTCGAGGACGAATATTACAAAAGCGGAATGGAAGCATTCCTCGCCGACCGGATGGTGGGCATGCTCCGCAGGAAGGTGTCTAGGGAGGGGAAATAGCCGGAATGTAAAGCGTCCTCCCGGCTGGAGATCCCAGGAAGCGGCCATTTCGGCACACTTGGGCCGCGTGATGCTTATTTATATAAAGGAAGGATCTTTCCCCCCATTCCCGAAAAAAGGGGAAATCCGCTTAGATTCCCGAGGAGACGTCATTGTCCCTGAAATACCGTAACGTTTCGGTTTGTTCCTCCGTTGCCCAAGGGAACCTCGATGCCCTCGTTTCGTGGAAACCGTGCGAAGGGATGGCGGGATGATCGATTCCTACGTCGAACTGGTCCGGCGCCGGCTCGAAGATCGCAGCGCCAACATCATGGCGAACCTCGAAAAGCTGGAGGAGGGGCACCTCCGGTTCACGATGCGGATCTTCGGGGACTGTCTCGACGAGGAGACGCGGGGGAAACTCCTTGCGGGATACACCGAGTACTGGACGGAAAACGAGCTTCGGGCCTTCGCGAAGGATTTCGTTCCGGCTTACACCGAATACGCCGTCGCGGAGCTCGAGGAGAAAAAAAAAGACGGGGAGCGGTTCTTTCCCCCCCACCTTACGCAGGAAGAGTACCAGGAGATCGCGGTCCGGGAAAAGTGGCCCAGGATCGCGGAACACCTGGAAGACGTCTCCCCGCTGCAGCTGCGGCGGGAAATCGCGCGCATGGGGATGCTCTTCCGCCCATACATGCTTTCGGATCCCGGCTTCAACGAGGGGGTCCTCGAATTCGCGTTGTATTTCGACCTGTTGAGCCGGCTTGCGGAGGTATCCCTGGCCGATCTGCGCGCTCTTGCCCGCGAGATCGCACGCCTCGTGGAAAGGGCGGTCGCGGCGAAATCGATCGAGGAGTGCGAAAAAGTCCTGCCCCGGATCCGGATCGCCGCCGCGAAGGCCGCGGGCCTCCCCGCCGATCCGGAGTCGTTGCTGGGGCCCGAGATGGAGAGGTATCCCCGGGAGCCCCCCCCGGGGTGGAAGCTCCGGGAGCTTGGCCTGACCCTGAAGACGATGTCCCTGAAGGATCTTCGTCTGTCCGCCCTCGTCCACCTGGACATCCTGACGACCGAGGAGACCCGGGAGATCGTCTCCCCCTTCATGGACCGGTTCCCCTCCTTTTATGAAATCCCGGGCAACGCGTTGCGGGAGCTGATCCTGGCCATCGCCGGTTCCGTCACAGACCGGCTGATCACCTACTTTTCCGACCGGTACGCCACGGGGCGGATGGCCATGACGGGTCCGGTCTCCTTCGTCGTATGGAAACTGATGCCCGAAGAGGAGAAACTTGCCATCCTGCGGGAAGACAATGCCCGGATGGACCAGGCGATGATGGCCCGCCATCTCGCACGGTTTCTTCATGCCGCAACCCCCGCCGAACTGGGGGACGCCGGGCGGCAGATCTTTCTTCTGACAAGTAAAAAGTTCGTCTCCAACCATGGTTCGATATTGAAAACCCTGGGGGCCGAACAAGGGGGGGAAGGAATCAAGAAGCTCTACGACCAGGTCACGATCCTTGCCTTGCGGATGATGGCACAAACAGAGCCGAAAAGACAGGAGATCTTCGACGCCATCCGCGCGAGGATCGCGGAAACGGCCGGGATACCGCTTGACACCCTGCAGGAGGAGGAAGCTGACCTATGATGTGGGAATATTTGGAGAAAATCGTGATGTTCAAGGAGACTCCCGAAGGATTGACGACGGACATGGAATGGCTGCACGAGGCGGGCAATGACGGGTGGGAGCTCGTTTCGGCCATTCCGCTCATCGCGCCGAACCGGGACGGCATCGCCTACGGCACGGTGGGAAGCCACATGGTCCTCAAGCGGCAAAAAAAGGTTTTATAAATAAAAATTTGCTTGACACGCTCATCTCTTTGGCGATATAAAATAAAACATATTTCTAAAGCAGTACGTTAGGCCCGGCAAAAAATCCTGATCTGTAAGGAGTTTTCCCCGTTTTTTTTAATAACGGGGGTGCAGGAAACATTTTTCTCCTGTCCCGGGGGAAGACGGAAAGGGGGGATTAGCGGGGGTAAAAGGAGATGTCAGGCGCGAAGCCTACCGTGAATGGTTCGTGTTGAAGTGCGCTATTGCAAGGAAAATTGTGAAGGAGGGGGAGAATGGCTGAAAAGTGGCGTACAGAGAAGAAACGGCCGACAATCAAGGTTTTACCGTGGCCTGCGATTCCGCCGCCGACAGTTGACGAAGTGTATGCAGGCGTAGAGGACAAGAAGAAGGAATATTCCCTCTGGGTCGAATCCCAGGTCCGGCAGCAGTTCAATGCCGACAAGCCGGAGTCGCTGGACGGGCTCCGCGTTCTGGACATGACGGCGAACCAGATCATCGGCCACTGGTGCTCCTCCCACTTCTCGGAACTGGGAGCGGAGGTCATCATGGTCGAG
>JBFKGZ010000113.1:0-6963 GCA_041633075.1 Candidatus Deferrimicrobiaceae bacterium
CGAGGATGAAAAGATGACGGGGGCATACGGGCGGCTTCTTCCGGCGCTGTTGATCTTCTCTGTTCTTGCGGGCCTCTCCTGCCAACCGGGGGCCCCCAAGGAAACCTGTGTGGCCGTTGTGCATGCGCTGAACCAGCGGCTCCACCCCGGGATCGACGAAAAGGAGCTGGTGTCCGTCCTGCGATCGCTTGCCGCAAGCAGCAACAGGAAGCTTCCGCCGAAATTCCTCACGAAGAGGCAGGCAAGGAAAAGAGGATGGCGTCCCGGGCGGGACCTGTGGAAGGTACCCGATCTCCGGGGAAAGAGCATCGGAGGGGACCGCTTCCAGAACCGGGAGGGGAAGCTTCCGGACGGCGGACGACGCTGGCGCGAAGCCGACCTGGATTACAAGGGGGGGAGGCGGGGCGCCAAACGCCTGGTGTATAGCGACGACGGAAGACGGATGGTCACGGTGGACCATTACGACACGTTCACGGAGGTGCCCGCATGCCGGTGAGAAAAAAGCGGTGTCTGCTCTCCGGGAAGACGGTGCGTTCCCTGGACGTCTTCTACGACGAAATCGCGAGACAGCTCGACTTCCCGGAGCATTTCGGGCGAAACCTCGACGCCCTGTGGGACGTCCTGTCCGCCGACATCGAGGGGCCCATCGAGGTGGTGTGGAAACATTCGGATTCCTCCCGGCTCGACATGGGGGGGGACTTCGACCGGGTCCTCGCGGTCCTGAAAGATGTAAAAAAGGCGAGGAAAGACTTCCGGTTACGCCTGGGCAAGTAACGGTACCACGAAAGGGCCCATCCCCCGGCTCCGGCAGTTCTCCCCTGATGAATTCGTCTTCGTCCCTGTGCGTCTAACGAAGATCATCCGAGTACGGAGCGAACCCCGTGGACGTCAAGGCGCTCGTGAATAAACCGGTCATCAGACGATTCGTCCTCTGGCCCGCGGTCGCCGTGGCGGTCTACGCGATCGTCGGGTTCTTTCTCCTGCCTCTCATCGCCAGATCGGTCCTGGTCAAACAACTCGCCGAAACACTGCACCGGCCCGTAACGATCGAGGCGATCCGGATCAACCCGTTCGCCCTCTCTGCCCGCGTGGAGGGGTTTTCCATGAAGGACCGGGACGGGACGGGGCCGTTCGTCGCCTTCGAGAAGCTGTACCTGAACCTCCAGGTCGCCTCCATCGTCCGGGGCGGGCCGGTTCTCCGGGAGATTTCCCTGCATTCCCCGAGCGTCACCCTGATCCGGAACGAAGACTCGACCTACAATTTCTCCGATCTTTTCGGCGGGGGCGCCTCCGGGCCGTCCGAAGAGAAAAAACCCCTCCGGTATTCCCTGAACAACATCCGGATCGTCGGGGGAAGCGTCGATTTCGACGACCGCCCCAAGCGCACGCGCCACACGGTCCGCGACCTCTCGGTCGCCATCCCCTTCCTGTCGAGCCTGCCCTATGCCGTGGAGATCTTTGTCCACCCGTCCTTCGAGGCGAACATCAACGGGACGAACGTCGCGCTCCGGGGGATAACCAAGCCGTACAGCGCCTCGCGGGAGACCACGGTAGACGTGAATATCACCGATTTCGACATCCCCCATTACCTGGAGTACATCCCGGTACAGAGGAACTTCCGGGTCCCCTCCGGAAGCATCGACGCAAGAGCCGTCCTGTCGTTTTCCCAGCCCGCCGGAAGGTCTTCCACATTGTCCTTTACGGGGACCGTTGCGCTTGCGGACCTGTCCCTCACGGACGTCAAGGACGCGCCGGTGCTGCGTCTTGCGTCCCTGACCGCAGACATCGCATCCCTGGAGCCGCTGGCAAGGCGGGCGACACTGGACAACGTGATCATCACATCGCCTGAGGTGTTTCTGGTCCGCGAGAAAACGGGAGTCCTGAACGTGATCTCGCTGCTGCCGGACCGGGAGGGCGAGGAAGAGGGGAAAAAGGAGTCGGAACCGTCGTTCTCGGTGGAGATCGGCGATCTGCGTCTGGCCGGGGGAAACGTGTCCTATTCGGACCTCGCGGCGCCCAGGCCGTTCCAGGCCGATGCCGCAATCGACCTGTCGACCCGCTTCCAGTCCGTTTCGGGCGAAGCGGGCCCCGAGTCTGTCCTGTCCGGACTCGAGACCAGCGTGACCTCCCTTCGTTTCCGCCGGCAGAAAGAGAAGGAGGACTTCATCGAGGTCCCGGAGATCGGGGTTACGGGGATGGACGTCGACTTTACCGGCAGGACGGTAACGATCGGCGAAGTGGCGACCCGGAAGGGCACGGTGCGGACGACCCGGGATAAGGATGGCGCGATCGACCTGGCGAACCTCTTTTCCCCCACGAAAGAAAACACGAGGAAAACCGCTCCCCCGCCGCCGGAGTGGCTCGTCCAGGTGAAAAAAACCGCCCTGCTGGGATACTCCGTCACCCTTGTGGACCGGACCCCGAAGGATCCCGTCACCGTGAAGGTATCGCCACTGGACGTCACCATCGAGAACTTCTCGACGGAAACGAACCGCCGCGGGCGGCTGTCGCTTACGGCCACCGTGAACGGGACCGGAAAAGTCGCTGTCGGCGGCGCCGTGGGGGTTACTCCTCTGTCGGCGGACCTCGACCTCGACGCCCGGACGATCGACCTCGTCCCGTTCCAGCCGTATGTAACCGACCGGATCAACATCTCTCTGAAGGGGGCAAACGTTTCCGCCAAGGGGAAGCTTGCCCTGGGGGCGCAGGACAAGACGATCCGGACGACCTACGCGGGGGAGATCCTCGTGTCGAAGCTGGACACGGTCGACAAGACGACCTCGGAAAAATTCCTTACGTGGGATTCGCTTCACCTGGACGGCATTTCGGTGGGGACAAACCCCCTGTCCGTGGAGATCCGGGAGGTGGCGCTCACGGACTTCTACTCCCGCCTGATCGTGACCCCGGAAGGGACCCTGAACGTGCAGGGGATCGTCCGAACGGAGGAACCGGTTCCCGCCGGGGAGACGGCGGAGACCAACGAACCGCCGACCCCGGTTTCGATCCCGTCGGTGTCGCTGCAGGGAGGCCGGATCCACTTCACCGATTATTTCATCAAGCCCAACTACTCGGCGACCCTTCTCGAGATCGGCGGCCGTATTTCCGGACTGTCGTCGGAGGAAACCCAGATGGCGGACGTCGACCTCCGGGGAAAGCTCGAGAATTATGCCCCCCTCGAGATCAAGGGAAAGATCAACCCGCTCCGGAACGACCTGTTCCTGGACCTCAAGGTCGATTTCAAGGACATGGATCTGAGCCCCTTGACGCCGTACTCCGGCCGGTACGCCGGCTACACGATCGAAAAGGGGAAACTCTCCCTGGGCCTCGAGTACCGGATCGTGGAAAGGAAGCTTACGGCGAGCAACAACGTGTTCCTTGACCAGTTCACCTTCGGCGACCCCGTGGAGAGCCCCGACGCGACGAAGCTGCCGGTCCGGCTGGCCGTCGCCCTGCTCAAAAACCGGAGCGGCGAGATCAAGCTCGACCTCCCCGTGAGCGGCTCCCTTGACGACCCGCAGTTTCGCCTGGGGCAGGTCATCGTCAAGCTCGTCGTGAATCTTCTGGTCAAGGCCGCCACCTCTCCGTTCGCCCTCCTGGGTGCGGTCTTCGGGGGGGGCGAGGAGTTGAGCTACCTGGAATTCGACTACGGCAAGGACACGCCCGGCGGGACGGGGGAGGCCAAGCTCAAGACGCTCGCCAAGGCGCTCCGCGAACGGCCTTCCCTGAAGCTCGAGATCGCAGGGCACGTGGACGGGGAGAAGGACCGGGAGGCGCTGCGGAACTTGCTTTTCGACCGGAAGGTCCGGTCCCAGAAACGGAAGGACCTCGTAAGCAAAGGAGGAGAAGCACCCCCGCTCGACAACGTCGTCGTCGATGCAAAGGAGTATCCCAAATACCTCGAGCGGGCCTACCGGGCGGAGGAGTTTCCCAAGCCCCGGAACTTCATCGGAATGGTCAAGGACCTCCCCGTCCCCGAGATGGAGAAGCTGATGTTCACCTACCTCCAGGTGACCGACGACGACCTGCGCCTCCTGGCGCAGAGGCGGGCCCAGGCCGTGAAGGATTTCCTGGTCCAATCGAAGCAGGTGGAGCCGGAGAGGGTCTTCCTGGTGGAGCCCAAGGCGCTGGTCCCGGAGAAGAGGGAGAAGCTGCGGGACAGCCGCGTCGAGTTCGTCCTCAAGTGAGGAGTCGCGCAGCCGCGAAGCGGACACGGCGCCCCCCCGACCGGGGAAACGCCGTGTCCGTGCGTTCCTTGCGTCTTCGCTATTCGGAGAGAATCAGGACCTCGACCCGCCGGTTTTTGAACCGGCCCTCCTTGGTCGTATTGGCGGCGACGGGCTTGGTTTCCCCGTAGCCGACGCTCTTGATCCGGCTGGCGTCCGCCCCCCCGTTCTTCACGAGGTACGCTTTCACGGCGGCGGCTCTCCGCACGGAAAGCGCCTGGTTGTACTTGTCGCTTCCCATGCTGTCCGTGTGCCCCTCGATGGAAATGCTATGACCCGGGTACTTCTTGACGAAGGCGATCGCCTTCTGAAGCTCGCCGACTGCCGCCGGCCGGATGCTTGCCTGGTTGCTGTCGAAGTTGATGTGCAACGACAGCCGGTCGACCACTTTGGTCGGGGGCTTCACGTTGACGGTCGTCGACGCGGTCCGGGTGCCGCCCGCCCCGGTCGCCGTGATCGTGTACTGCGTCGTGCTGCCGGGGCAGACCTGCTTCGATCCGCTGCCGGCCACGCCGCCGACGTCCGGGCCGATGGAGACGCTGTCCGCGGCGGCGGACGTCCAGCGCAGGTCCGCGCACTGGCCTGAAACGATCGAGGGCGGGATCGCCGAGATCGACACGGACGGCGCGGGCGCCGGGGGGGGAGGAGGCGCGGCCACGGGTTTCGGAGCCTCGGCTTTCTTCGGGCAGAGAGCGTTCGCTGCGGCGGATGCCTCGTTCGCCTTCGCGATTCCTTCCCGCGTGCGGCAGGCCAGGTAGATATCGTACGCGTCGTTTCTCATCTTCTCGGCTGCCTGGAAATTCTGGGGACACTCCTTGTCCCTGCCGGCGCTGCGGGCCGCCTCGACGGCCCTGTCGGCGGCCGGAAGTTCCTTATGGTAGTACATCATTCCGCGCTTCGGGGCGTACTGAAGCCCCGAGCAACCGGCCAGGAAGCCCGCAAGAAGCAGCAAACCGAAAAACAGACAACTCCCCCGTCCAAATCGCATCGTCGATCCCTCCTTTGTGTCGGTGGAACGATTGGAAAATGCACCTCCTATTCTATTTACCATGAGGAATAGTGCGAGAACTTTTTCCAGACCGCGCCAAATAGACGGTTTCCGCTTGACAGTCCGTCCGATTTTGTATACAGCATACTGACGGAGTGATCAGTCCCTTCGCACGACGTAACGAACCCAACCGCTCAGTCGTCGGCGTATGATCCGGAACATTTGTCCTTCTGTATAAAAACGACAAGGAGAGAACATGATGACAAAACCATCCAAGATCATCTGGACCAAAATCGACGAAGCGCCGGCACTGGCAACACACTCCTTTCTCCCCGTCATCCAGGCATTTACCAAGGGTACCGGCGTTTCCGTCGAAACGTGGGATATCTCTCTTGCGGGCAGGATCCTCGCGAACTTCCCCGATAACCTGACCGAGAGCCAGAAAAAACCGGATTACCTGGCCAAACTGGGTGAGCTCGCACTGACGCCCGAGGCCAATATCATCAAGCTGCCCAATATCAGCGCCTCGATCCCCCAGCTCAAAGGGGCGATCAAGGAACTGCAGGACCACGGCTACAACGTCCCGGACTATCCCGAGGAGCCGAAAAACGACGCCGAGAAAATGCTTCAGGAACGATATGCCAAGGTCCTGGGAAGCGCCGTCAACCCGGTACTGCGGCAAGGAAACTCGGATCGCAGGGCACCGGTTTCGGTGAAACAGTTTTCCAAGAAGAAGCCGCACAGAATGGGCGCCTGGACAAGCGATTCCAAAACCAATGTGGCGCATATGAGCGGCGAGGATTTCTACGGCAGCGAGACATCCACCACCATCAAAACGGCGACCGATGCCCGGATCGAGTTCGTCGCGGGTGACGGAAAGGTAACCGTCCTGAAAGAGAAACTGCCTCTCATGGAAGGGGAAGTTCTCGATGCGGCGGTGATGAACGTCCGGGCGCTGCGGAAATTCTACGAAGAGCAGATCGAAGACGCGAAAACGAGCGGCGTGCTGCTGTCGCTGCATCTCAAGGCGACCATGATGAAAGTATCCGACCCCATCATGTTCGGGCATGCCGTATCCGTCTACTACAAGGACGTTTTCGAAAAACATGCGGCGGTCATCAAACAACTGGGCGTGAACCCGAACAACGGCCTGGGCGATCTGTACGCGAAGATCCAGAAGCTGCCGGAAGCGCAACGAGCGGAAATCGAGGCGGACATTCAGGCCGTTTACAAGAAGCGTCCCCCGCTGGCGATGGTCGACTCGGACAGGGGGATCACCAACCTGCATGTGCCCAGCGACATCATCATCGACGCCTCAATGCCGGTGGTCGTTCGCGATTCGGGAACGATGTGGGGGCCGGATGGAAAACCCCACCAGGTGAAGACGATGATTCCGGATCGATGCTACGCGACGACGTACAAGGAAATCATCGAGGATTGCAAAAAGCACGGAGCATTCGATCCCGCAACGATGGGGAGCGTCCCGAATGTCGGTCTCATGGCCCAAAAAGCGGAGGAGTACGGTTCCCACGACAAGACATTCCAGGCGCCGGGAAACGGGACGATCCGCGCCGTGGATGCTTCCGGAAAGACGCTGCTCGAGCAGAAGGTGGAAGAGGGCGATATCTTCCGGATGTGTCAGACAAAGGATGTGGCGATCAAAGATTGGGTGAAGCTGGCGGTCAACAGGGCAAGGGCGACCGGTGCGCCGGCCGTTTTCTGGCTGGACAAGAACCGGGCGCACGATGCGCA
>JBFKGZ010000114.1:0-6950 GCA_041633075.1 Candidatus Deferrimicrobiaceae bacterium
AAGTATTACTGGATCGGCGGCGATACCCTCCGGACGCAGGATATACCCGGGTCGGACCTGGAAGCCGTAGAGCAGAACTACATTTCGATCACGCCGATCCATCTCGACATGACGAATTACGGCTCGTTGCGGACCCTCAGACGTTGGAAGTGGTGAAGGGTATGGTGCGTTGAGGTGGCGCAAGCCAAAAGGGAATCTGAGCGAGGAATCGTTTACCCGGAAGCGGAACGCCATGGTGGAGGAGCAGCTCAAAGGCAGGCGGATCCGGGACGAAAGGCTCCTCTCGGTGATGAGGGAGATTCCCCGTCATCGGTTCCTCCCCCTAACGCTTGCCTCCCGCGCCTACGAAGACGGGCCGCTTCCCATCGGGGAAGGGCAGACCATATCGCAACCGTATATCGTGGCCGAGATGACCCAGGCCCTCTGGCTGCAAGGAACCGAGAAGGTTCTCGAGATCGGCACCGGGTCGGGCTACCAGACGGCGATTCTCTGCTGCCTGTCCCGGGAGGTATTCACCGTGGAGCGCCTGGAATCCCTTTCCCTTGCGGCCCAGGCAACGCTTGCGGCCCTCGGGATCGATAACGTCCGGTTTCGCGTCGGGGATGGAACCTTGGGAGCGCCGGAAGAAGCCCCGTTCGACCGGGTGATCGTAACGGCCGCGGCACCTGAAGTGCCCGAGCCTCTCTTCGGGCAGTTGCGGGAGGGCGGCATCATGGTGATCCCGATCGGGGGACGCTGGGAGCAGGAGCTGGTGAGCATCCGCAAGGATAAAGGGGCGGCGAGAAAGGAATACCTCGGCGGTTGCCGGTTCGTCCCGCTTCTGGGGGAGCGCGGATTTTCCGGATGATTCGACAAAAGTGTCCTTGGAAGACGGCGGGGAACATGAAGGTCCGGATTGCCGCGCTTCTTCTGGTGGGACTTGTCACCGCCTGCTCGGGGGGAAAGGGAGTCTACCACCGGGTGGAAAGGGGACAGACGGCGTACCGCATCGCCAGAACATACGAAATCGATACGCACTCGCTCCTCCGGGAAAATAATATCGACGACCCGCGGACGCTGCAGCCCGGACAGATGCTGTGGATTCCCGGGGCGAGGGGCCCGAGGGCCGTCCCCTCCATGGAATTTCCGGAAACGAGTTCCCGCATGGTGGGGAAGAGGCTCATCATGCCGATTAACGGAACGATCTCCTCGGGCTTCGGGAGGAGAAACGGGCGCATGCACGAGGGGGTCGACATCCTGGCGCCGGGTGGAACCCCGGTCCGGGCGGCTGGCTACGGGGTGGTCATTTACGCAGGCAGGAGAATGCGCGGATACGGAAACGCGATCGTCCTGGACCACGGGGACGACGTCACGACACTGTACGGGCATCTGCGCCGCATCCGCGTCAAATCGGGGGATGCCGTCGCACCCGGAAGTGTGATCGGGACGGTAGGGAAGACCGGAAACGCCACGACGACGCACCTTCACTTCGAGCTTCGACTGGGAGGAACCGTGGTGGACCCGAGAAAATACCTGGAAAGGGCGGACAGAACGCGATGAAGTCCCTCAAGAAACGGATACGAAACATACCGGACTTCCCGATCAAGGGAATCCAGTTCAAGGACATCACGACCCTGCTGTCCGACCCGGCGTCCTACCAGCGGGCGATCGATCTCATGGCGCACCGCCACTTCAACCAGGGCGTGGAAGCCGTGGTCGGGATCGAGGCCCGCGGGTTCGTGATGGGCGCGGCGTTGGCCTACAAGCTGGGAGTGGGCGTCATCCTCGTGCGAAAAGCCGGGAAGCTTCCGCACAAGACGGTTGCGGCGGAATACGCGCTCGAATACGGAAAAGACCGGCTCGAGATCCACGAGGATGCGATACGGCCCGGGATGAAGGTGGTCGTAGCCGACGACGTTCTTGCCACGGGGGGAACGGTCGGGGCCGTGGCTGGTTTATTGAAACGGCTGGGCGCCGATATAATAGAATGTTGCTTCCTGGCGGAGTTGACCGATCTTCACGGGCGCGAGAAACTGAAAGGTCAGAAGGTGTTTTCCCTGCTCAAGTTCACCGAGTAGGGGAAAGAAGGCGGATGTCAGGGAAAACGCCCCCGTAGCTCAGGCGGATAGAGCAGCGGTTTCCTAAACCGTTTGCCGGGTGTTCGAGTCACCCCGGGGGCGCCATTTTCCTTCCTTCCCTGTCGAGGAACCTTTCGATATCCTTCCGACGGAAGCGCCACTGGTTGCCGCTCTTGTACCCTTTGAGCACCCCCTTGCGGGCCATGTCGTTGACCGCGTCGGGGCTCATGTCCAGAATAATGGCGATATCGCGTGTTTTGAGGATATTCGGGAGATGCTCCAACTCGGTAATGCCTTTCAGAACACCATTTTACGGATTATTACCAATGAAAATAACACAATGCTGAATTATTGTAAACAAGATTGTTCCCGGTAATGAACCATCATTCTATTCTTATAAATATCGGTATGTCCGCTTTGGCACGGGACCGGTCGTGAGGGTATTTCTCTTTTCCCTGGTCGGGATTCCGCTTCTGATCGTCGATGGCATTCTCCTGTACACGTTTCCTGCGCCTGCCGGACGACTGGCGACGGGAGAGGAGGGCTGGATCGTCCTGGGCGGCACCCTGGTCTATCTCCTGGTCCACTTTCTTCTGCGGAAGCCGGAACGGCTGTACCTGTGGGGTCACGAGTTCTCCCACCTTGTGCTTGCCAAGATCTTTTTCCGCAAGATCCACCAGTTCCACATCTCGTCGAGAGACGGCGGAAAGGTGGTGCTGGACCGGACAAACGTGATGATCGACCTCGCCCCCTACATCTTCCCCCTGTACAGCGTGGGAATCGGAATCACGGCCCTGGTGTTCCGGCACGCTTCCCCCTGGGTGCCGGATATCTACCTTGGGGCGGCCTCGTTTCTCTTCACAATGCATATTCTTTTCTCCACGGAAGGTTTCCTGGCGGGGCAGCCGGATCTGCGCCGCAGCGGGAGGGTGTTCTCGGCGGCGGTCGTTCTGTTCTTCCTTCTCCTCTGGATTCCCTGCCTGATGGCGCCCGGCGTCTCGACGGGATGGGGAGGCGCGGTGGAAGCCTACCGGGCGTGGCTGTCCGCCTTCCGTGCAGCCTGCGAAAGCATTCTCGACCTCTTGCGGTCCCTTCGGTATCTGTAAGGCTTTCCCGTAAACTTTTGCGCGAGATTTCCGTTAAGAAAGACAGAACCATTATCCTTGGCAAAGAGGAATTCACATCCTTGGCGAATCAGGAGCCAGGACGCATGCAACAACGGTTCTTGTGGGGCGGGATCGTGATGATCCTCGTAGGGGTAGCCCTTGCGCTCCTATCTTCGGTGGATTCCCCGGGCATGGGGTTCTTCGACTTCGCGCGATCGCCCGAAGTCCCGTCGGGGTTCGGAGCACTGGTTGCGGCGGCAAGCTTCGCCCTGCTCACCGGAGTCCTCCTGCTCCTGCTTCGCGCCTATCTTTCTTCCTCGGAAGACGCCGTGCGGATGCTGGGAGATGCGGTCCGTTTCCACGGGGGCAGCCTCCCCGATCCGGCCGATCCCCGCGCGACGGCATTCGCCGCATTGCGGCGGCTTGACAGGTACCGGGTGGATGCGGCAACGGCGGTGAGCCAGGCACGGGAGGAGATGGAAGAGCGGATCCGCGAGATCACGGAAGCGCACAAGGACCTGCACAGCCATCACCGGTTCACCAAGAAGATGCTCCAGTCCCGCCAGTCCCATGAAGTATTCGAGACTCTCCTCACGGGCGTGCGGGACGGGTTCGGGTTTCCCTGGGCGGTCCTGGGCATCCTCGATGAGAAGGGAGACATCGTGTTCGGAGGCACGGGGAACGGGGTCAGCAGTTCGGTGATCCGGATCCCCAGCTGGGATGAAGGTTCGATTCTGGCGCGCTCCGTCTGGAGCGGGTACGCGGCGATTTATTCTTCCCTGGACGGGCAGAAAACCTGCCGCGAGGACCGGGTTATTCTGGGAGACGGACCGGCGTTCCTGGTGCCGCTGGCCAGGAAATCCAGCCGGAAGTGTTCCGAAGTCAAGGCGTGCGGACATTTCGAATGCCCCGCCTATCTGCTCGAGGACAGCAAATGCTGGATCGCGGGATTTGCGACCTGCCGATTCCACGAATCGGAGAATTCGGAGGAAAAGCGGAAAGAATGTGTCCGGTGCGAGATGTTCGCCGCGTCCGCAATTCTGGTGGTGCGGAGTCATCCCGCGGGACGCAGGATCTGTCGGGAAACTACGGAATCGATCATCACGCTCGTCAAAGAGGCGGCAATCGCCCTGGATCTGGTCGAGCTGAACGAAAGAACCAGGAAAATGTCGATTACCGACGGCCTGACGGGCGTGGCGAACCACCGGGAGTTCTACCAGTCCCTAGGCCGGGAACTTGCGCGCGCCCGCCGCTACGGACACAGCGTCTCCCTCCTCATGGTGGACGTCGATAATTTCAAGGAGTTCAACGACGGGTTCGGGCATTTGGCGGGAGACTTCGCACTCAAGAGGATCGCCGATATATTGCGCAGATGTGTCCGCGCCAACGATATCGTGGCCAGATACGGGGGTGAGGAATTCGGGGTCATCCTGCCGGAGGCGGTCCCTGCCGGCGCCTTGATGCTCGCGGAGCGGATCAAGACGGAAATCGCCCAGCACAACTTCCTGGAATCCTCCGGCGAAGCAGGCCATCTCACCGTGAGCATCGGGATCTATTCCACGAACAAAGGGGACGCAACCGAGGAAAAGATGGTAAAATTTGCTGACGAGGCTACCTACCTCGCCAAAAATATGGGAAAAAATCGTGTAGTCGTGAAAGAGCATGCTTGATCGGCGGGAATTCGAACGCCAGGAAGCGGTACGCATTGCATCCTATGCCGTAAAAAGTGGTCAATCTCGCGGGAGAAGATTCCCGGAACCGGAAGATCCGTTCCGATCTGCCTTCCAGCGGGACCGGGACCGGGTCATCCACTCCGCTGCGTTCCGTCGCCTGGAATACAAGACACAGGTTTTCGTGAACCACGAGGGGGACCATTACCGGACCCGCCTCACCCACACCATCGAGGTTTCCCAGATAGCGCGTTCCATCGCGCGTGCGCTTCGCCTGAACGAAGATCTTACCGAGGCCATTGTGCTGGCCCACGACCTGGGACATACGCCCTTCGGGCATGCGGGCGAACGCATGATGGACCAGCTGATGAAAGGGGAGGGGGGTTTCGAGCACAATCTCCAGAGCCTGCGAGTGGTCGACGTCCTCGAGAAACGGTATCCCGCATTCGATGGGGTCAATCTCACCTACGAGGTCCGGGAGGGGATCTGCAAACACAGCTCCCAGTATGACAATCCCCCTTCGGTGCGGGAATTCCAGCTCCCGGGATATCCGACGCTCGAAGCTCAGGTCGCGGACATCGCAGACGAGATCGCCTACAGCAGCCACGACGTGGACGATGGGATCCGTTCGGGTATGCTCACGATGACGGGCCTGGAGTCCGTGGAACTGTGGCGGGATGCGGTCCGAATCGTTCGGGAAAAACATCATCCAATTGATGAAGATGTGCTACGTTCCCGTGCGATATCATTCATGATTTCTTCCCTGACGGGAAACCTGATCCGGTCTTCCCACGTTCTGCTCGAAAGGTCCGGCGTACGATCCCCGGACGAGGGGCGGACGACGCGGGAGAAATGCATCGCGTTCGACGCCGAAATGCGCGAAAGGAACAAGGAGCTGAAATCGTACCTGTTGAAGGAAATGTACGGGAACTACCGGGTGATCCGCATGGAGCAGAAGGCGCGTCGCGTCATCGGGGATCTCTTCCATTCCTATTGCGAGCGCCCCGAGCAGCTTCCTCCCCATATCTTCGCCCGCCTGGAGCACGACGGAACGAAGCGGGTGGTTTGCGACTACATCGCAGGAATGACCGACCGGTACGCCATGGAGGAATTTCAGAAACTTTTCGACCCGCTGAAGAAAGTATAATGATAGCGATGAACACCAAAGAAGATCCCGGGAAACGATTCAAGCTGGCCGTAGAGCGGAATTTCGACCAGAGCGCAGGAGTCTACGACACGTTCGAGGAAAAACACCATCTCTTCGAAACGTTGACGAAAAAGCTTTGCGAGATGAACGCGCCGTTCGAGCCCAGGCGTGTCCTGGATGTGGGATGCGGGACCGGAATTTCCACCCTTGGAATCTACAAGTCCCTGAAGACGCCGCCGATCGTTTACGCGATCGATATTTCGGAGCCCATGCTCATCAAGGCAAGGGAGCGGATGCAGGGGAAGAAGGGGGTCTACTTTGTGCGCGGGGACGCGGAAAAGCTGTCGCAATACTTTCACGAGGCGTTCGACGCGGTATTTTATACCGCATCGATCTTTCTCCTTCCCAATTACAGGGAATCGATCGAGCAGGCGTGCAAGCTGATCCTCCCCGGGGGAGTGCTTGCGATCAGCTACTACGACGGCCTATTCAACACAAAAGGACGGAACGCCATCTCCCGGACGATTCCCGATCTGAAATACCAGTACGGTACCGTATCCTATGAAGACCTGATGAAGTGCCTTGTCCCCAGGAAGGGGTTCAAGACTTCCCAGATCGATTACCGCTTCGAGATAACGAACGAATACCTTTTTGATTTTCTGAGCATCCCCGCGCAATCGGCCGGTATTTTTCCCAAGGTTCCCTATATCGAGCGAATACCCCTGATCCGGGATCTGTGCGACAGACTGACGGAAAAGGTGAGCCCCCTGTTCATGGGGTGGAAATTCGTGGTATCACGGAAAGCGGGATGATCTCCCTTTCCGGCCTCTACTTGACATAATATACATTACCAGACGTTGTAATTGGTCGACGGCCGGGGAGCAGGCCTGTACATGGCCCCCCTCTTGCTGCACTGCCTGTGGTTAAAGCTGGCCAACCCCTGCGCCGAAATGTCTCACATAGGTTGATT
>JBFKGZ010000115.1:0-6882 GCA_041633075.1 Candidatus Deferrimicrobiaceae bacterium
ATCCACCCGATAGGTTGATGGCCCAGCCCTGTTCCAGGGCAAGTTCCAAGCCAAGGATCGTGCCCCCGGTTGCGTACCGGATCGGCTCGAGCAGGTGCTTTTGCAAGATCCCGTTCGGAAGGAGCGCGGCCATCATCACCTCGGAGATGAGCGAAATGTTTACGGATTTATTTAACGAGTCAAGGTAATTGGATGTGTGAACCTTAAGCAATACTTCATTTGATGCGCGGCCGGGGGCGTAGAATGCTTCCTCGTCGATCCCGATCGTGTCGACCAGATATCGGTGCACCTTTCCGTACTTCTCCGAGTCGAAGGGGTGGAGCTTCTCGATCCCCAGAACCCGGATGTCGTACCGGGGGGAGAAAATGATGGGTAGTTTCATCGCCCCGCTTTCTGTCCGGATGCGGTTTCCGTTCGTAACAGGCTGCGGGCCACCAGGAACGTGCCGATGCCCGTCAGGACCGTATCCCCGGCGGGGTCGGTGACCCGACCGTCGAGATTCACGAACTCCCCGTTCCGTTCCGGCTTGTGCGCCACCTCCACCACTTCCCATACCATATCCAGGCGCTCTTCGGGACGCACCGGATGGTTCCATCTTACAAGGAAGCCGCCGGACGTTGTCCGTCATCGATCGAAAAAGGATACAATCGGAATAGGCCGAAACCATCGAGGGAAAGGGAGACCGGAAATGGAACAAAGACCTCTGGGAAGCAGCGGTCTTGCGGCGTCCAGGATGGGCCTGGGCTGCATGGGAATGTCGGAGTTCTACGGAACGGGAGACGAAAAGGAATCGATCCGGACGATCCACCGGGCCCTGGAGATGGGGATGAACTTTCTCGACACGGCGGATATCTACGGGGTGGGACGCAACGAGGATCTCGTCGGGAAGGCGATCCGGGACCGCAGGGACACGGCGGTGCTGGCGACGAAATTCGGCAACGTCCGGGGAGCGGACGGAAGCTGGCTGGGCGTCAACGGCAAGCCCGAATACGTGCGCTCCTGCTGCGAGGCCAGCCTGCGCCGCCTGGGAGTGGACGTCATCGATCTGTATTACCAGCACCGGGTCGACCCGAACACGCCGATCGAGGATACGGTCGGAGCCATGGCCGATCTCGTGCGCCAGGGCAAGGTGCGCTACCTGGGATTGTCCGAGGCGGCTCCCGCGACGATCCGCAGGGCGTGCGCCGCGCACCCGATTGCGGCGCTTCAGACGGAATACTCCCTGTGGACGCGCGACCCGGAGAACGAGGTGCTCCCGACCTGCCGCGAGCTGGGGGTCGGCTTCGTGGCTTACAGCCCGCTGGGCAGGGGGATCTTCGGGGGGAAGATCAAATCGTTAAACGACGTGGAGGAAGGGGACTACCGCCGCAACAACCCCCGGTACGCGGAGGAAAACCTGGCCCACAACCTGTCCCTCGTGGCGCGGCTCGAGAAGATCGCCGCCGAAAAGAAGTGCCGTCCCGCCCAGCTTGCCCTGGCGTGGCTGCTCGCCCGCGGGGAGGACATCTTCCCCATTCCGGGGACCAAGCGGTTGGAGCGCCTGGAGGAAAACGCCGGGGCGCTCAAGGTGGCGCTGACGCCGGAGGATATTGCGCGTCTCGATGCGGCGTTCCCTCCGGGAGCGGCCAAAGGGACGCGGTACCACGGGGAGGCGATGAAGGCCTTGCACCGGTAAGGGATCCTGCCTGCCGCCTTTTACCGGGCCGCGGCGAAGGGGTGACGTCGTGGGAAAGGTTTACGGGGTCTCGAGCTTGTAGCCCACTCCGTACAGCGAATGGATCCATTCCTCGTCCGGAGCGGCCGCCGCGATCTTTCTGCGCAGCTTTTTCACGTGGCTGTCGATCGTGCGGTCGCTGACGACGCGCCGGTCCGGGTAGATCCGGTTCATCAGCTGGCTTCGGGAAAAGATGCGGCCCGGGTTCCCGGCCAGGATGTGGAGCAGCTGAAACTCGATGGCGGTGAGATCCAGGTCCCGGCCGTGGAGCGTCGCCCGGAAACGGTCCTTGTCCAGCGATAGCCCGTGCACGGCGGGGGCCGGTTGCCCGCCTGCGCGACGCAGCACCGCCTTGACGCGCGCGACGACCTCGCGGGGGCTGAACGGCTTGCAGATGTAGTCGTCGGCTCCCAGCTCCAGTCCGAGCAGCCGGTCGATCTCCTCGATCCGCGCCGTCACCATGATGATCGGGACGACGGAGAAGGAACGGATCTCCTTGCAGATCTCCATCCCGTCCTTGCCCGGCAGCATCAGGTCGAGGAGGACCAGGTCGGGGGCCTGCGCACGAACCCAGGGGACGGCTTCCCGGCCGTTTTCCAGGCAGTGCGGAACGTATCCCGCCTGTTCCAGGTAATCCCGCAACAGGTCGGCCAGCTTCGGCTCGTCCTCGACCACAAGGATTTTCTCTTGCATCGTTTCCTATCCGCTCATGGGCAGCTCGATCTTCACCCAGAGGCCGCCCAGCGGGGACGGGAAGGCCGCGATGGTGCCTTCGTGGGCCGAGACGATGCTCCGGCAGATCGATAGGCCAAGCCCCGCCCCGCCCGTCTCCCGGTTGCGGGAGCTGTCCACCCGGTAGAGCCGGTCGAAGAGCTTTTCCATGTCGCTTTCGGGAACGCCGGGTCCCGAGTCCTGGAAATGGACTGTCGCTTTTCCGACATCGTGTTCAACAGATACGTTAAGTTTCCCACCTGAATCATTGTATTTCAATGAGTTTTCCAACAGATTAGAAAAGAGCTGGTGAAGCCGTTCGGAGTCGGCGAAGATAGGATATGCCGTGCCGGTCGGAAGGTCGGCCTCCAGTACGATTCCCTTGTCGGCATATTCCGGGCGGTACAGGTCCACCGCCTGGCGAAGTGCCTCGGCCAGATCGGCCTCCGCCTTGCTGTACGTCAGGGCGCCGAGGTCGGACAGGGAAAGATCGTAGAGATCGTTCACCAGCCGGCTCAATCGGATCACCTCGCCGTGCAGGGAGCCGATCGCCTGGGGGGTGGCAGGGTGGACCCCGTCCTGCAGGGCCTCGATCTCGCCGCGGAGGATGGAAAGCGGCGTTCGCAGCTCGTGGGAGATGTCGGCGATCCACTGCCGGCGCGCCTCCTCGTGTTTCTCGAGGGTCAGGGCCAGGGCGTTGAAGTCCCGGGCGAGCAGGCCCAGTTCGTCGGAGGATTCCACGGGAATGCGTGTGTCATAACGTCCGGACGCCAGCCGGTGCGTGACCGACGCCAGGCTCCTGATTCGTTTGACCATCCGTTGCGCGAGGGGAATGGACACCAGGGCCGCCAGGAGGACCATCGCCAGGGCTATGAGGGCAAAGGCCTGCTTCTGTTTCCTGACAAAGCGCATCTGTCGGGCATCCGCGAGCATTTTCAGGGGGAGCAGTCCCAGGTACCCCAGCGTTTTTTCCCCTTGCAGCAAGGGTTTCAGCGGCAGGTTCGCCGGAAGGTCGGGGGGGACGAAGATGCCCTGTTTCCCCGCGTCGAGCAGCACCACCCTGCGCGCGAAATGGTGGCCCGGTTCCCGCCGGTTCGGCCCGGGCGGATGTGCCGGGGGGGTGTCGTCGCGGGGCCTTCGCCGCCACGGCGGATATGCCGTCTCCTCGAAAGCGTCGTCGTTTGGAGATCCCGCCGGAAGAGATTCCCGGAACCGGTCCGGCACAGATGCGCGAAGCAGCCGGCGCCAGCGCCGGGGGTCGTCTTGCAGGAATTTCCAAGACCCCTCCCCGGCATACGCCTCTTCGAGCACATCGGCGAGGACATCGAGGCGCTCCAGGTCCGCCTTGTTCACGTAGTCGAGGAAGCCGCGGTGGAAGCTCCACCGCATCACCAGGAACATGCAGACGACCACGCCGCAGGCGACCGCCAGCATGGAGAGAAACAATTTGGTTTGGATCCGGATCTTCACCGCTGCTCCCGGAGTCGGAATCCACCGCTACCATTCCCAATAGCACAGCGGAATCGGGGATAACCAGCTTAATCGCGACTCCTTCGCGAATTTCCTCATTTCCTCCCCATTTCGTACACATTCGGCGGGTTTACTAGGTCATGAGGATGGAAATCCATCACGGAACGGAAAGGAGATCTCGATGAGAACGATGGGAGCAACCATCACGAAGTCGGCGGTGATCCTGGCGCTTGCGGCCATGGTCCCGACAGCTGGGTTGGCCTTTGGCGGTCATTGGGGCGACGGAAACCCGAACGGCCCGCCGCAGGAGGCGATCGACGCGTGTGCGGAGATGAGCGAAGGGGACACGGTCCAGTTCCGATCGCCCCGGGGAGACACCGTGTCCGGCATCTGCCGGGACATCCGGGGCGGGCTGATCGCCGTTCCGGAAGGGGGGTTTTCCGGCAGGCACAGGGGAATGGGTCCCGGGAAGCGCATCGACCGGATGGCAAAGAAACTCGATCTGACGGAGGCCCAGAAAAAGCAGGTAACGGCGATCCTTGCATCCGAACGGGAGAAGGCCGAGCCGCTCCGGCAGCAGCTTGCGGACAACCGGGAGAATCTCCGGAAGGCCATCGAGGCCGAACCGTTTGACGAGGCAACCGTGCGTGCTCTGGCGCAAAGCCAGAACGAAGCGCGCGTCGAGCTGGTCGTGTCCCGGGCCCGGGCCAAGAGCCAGATCTACGCACTGCTTACCCCCGAGCAGCGGGAATTGGCCAGAAAACTCGGCCCGATGGGGGAGGGGCGGCACGGTCGCCATCGCTCCCGGCGGTAACGTCCTTACTGGCCGAAAGCGGTTGCCGGGGTTTTTTGTCCCGGCAACCGCACCCTAACCGAGAACCTCCTTCATCGCCGACGCCAGGTCGCGGACCGCCTTCTCCCCGTCGCCCCGGAAAGAGGATCCATGCATGATCGCGAGGGTTGCAGGCTTCAGGCCGGCCAGCTCCCGCATCAGGCGCTCCGAGCTCACCGTGAAAGGGTAGGAGTTCAGCAATTGCGTCGACTGGAAGCTGACCATCGCCTTCCGGGCCCGCCCAACCACATCGGATTCGGTCAGGGGCTCCACCTTTCCTCCTTGAAGGAATAAGTCCGAACAAAAGAGCGTGCGGTTTGTCTCCTCGAAGAGCATGCCCGCATCCCAGGAGTGCGGCAGGTGGTGCGTCGGGTAGAGGCGGAAACGGTATTTCCCGGTCTCGAGCAGGTCTTTCGACGGGATCCAGCGAGGCGCCCGGATGGCGAAATCGGAGATGTTGACGAGTGCCGCAACGACCGTGCAGAGGGGCTGCGCGTGCGGGGCCGCCCGGAGCCACTCGTTCAGCGATCCGCACTCGTCCGACTCGAAGTGACTGAAGGCGATCCATCGGATCGAATCGGGGTCGAGGATCCGCGCGACGGCCTCCTTGACGACCGGAAACTCCATCTTCATTCCGGTGTGAAAGAGCAGCGGCTCGTCGTCCTTTACCAGGAATTGATTGAACTGGAGCTTGTAGTTGGCATGGTAGGTGGAAATGCGGTAGACGTCCGGGGCGATCTCGGTGACGTTCGTCATGATTTCCTCCGTAAGCGAAACGATGATGAGGCGATCTGCTTTACTGCCGATCTCGGGCAGGCGCCGAAACGAAGTTTCCTCTTGTTCTTATCGTAACGGAAACGGATGCGGCACGGGATACGAATCCGGAAGGTTCGCGCCGCCCGTCCATGAAAAAAAGGAAGCCAACGGACGGGGTTTGTCATCTACCGGATAAGGAAGAAACGGGAACAGGGAACCGATGAGCGGAAAGGGGACAGCAGCCCCCGGCAGTCTTTTGTGAAAGGAGGCACGGGCGATGAAGGTGATGGAGCCGCAGGACATGAATGCCGCTTTCGAAGAGGCGTATAACGCGGGGGATATCGAGCGCCTCATGGCGCTCTACGAGCAGGACGCGGTGATGGCGCCCAGTCCGGGGAAGCGCGCCGTCGGCCATTTCGCGATCCGCGAGGTTCTCCAGCGGCTTCTCGCGATCAAGGGGCGGATTACCTGCAGGAACCTCTACTGCATGCGCGTGGACCGAATCGCGTTGCTGCAGGCGGAGTGGAAACTGGCCGGGACCCGGCCGGACGGGAAACCGGTGGACATGTCTTCGCGTACCGCGGAGGTCGTCAGGCAGCAGGAGGACGGCTCCTGGAGGTACATCATCGACCATGCATTCGCCAGCGATTGAGCCCTCCGCTGGGAGAAGGCCGGCACGGCCATCGCAGGAGGGAACAGACTGACAGCCGGAACGTGAGGCGGGGAGCGGTTGCCGGGGGTCGAACGGCCCCCCGGAAATTATTCTTCGAATCGTTTCCGTGGAACCATCCGGTTAGCTGACCAAATGGAAGAACGGACCGGATTCTCCCCGATGGGGCGCCTTTTGGTCACCTGTGCTGCGTTCCCCCCTTTCGAGCTCGGAGTCATGAAATCCCGTCTTTTTTGCGCCTGCCTCGTGGAAATCCCGATAGGATCGTCGTGCAAGGACATCGCTCTCGCTTTGCCGGGCACGCCGGTTGGCCTCGGAACAGCAGCGAAGGAAGGTTTGCAGCTGACTGCCCACACGCCCGATTCTCCTTTCCATGACGTACCCCCGTTCGAAAGAGATCTGGTTTTCATGGGGTTGATGGCCGGCACCGGGTCCATCGCGAATGAGATTGGTACGCCTTGCAGAGGAGATTAACGGATCAAGAGGACGACTGTAATTCAACCAGGTTCAGATCGATATGAACCAATATATATGCATCGGATTGGCAGACAATCCGTTACGGAGACGGAATGTGCCGTTTCGATTACGAACATTCGTGCGAGGCCATCTCGGAACGAACAAGACTTTTTGGTTCGGGGAGGATCACCCAACCTTTTTTTCTCATGAGAATGCCTTCGTTTTCCAATTTCTTGAACAGGCGGCAGAGGTGTTGCGGCGAAACGGAGAGCA
>JBFKGZ010000116.1:0-6790 GCA_041633075.1 Candidatus Deferrimicrobiaceae bacterium
GCCGAGCACGTGATGCTCGTGGACCTCGGGAGGAACGACGTCGGCCGGGTGGCGGAGTGGGGGACAGTCAAGGTGGACGAGCAGATGGTGGTGGAGAGGTATTCGCACGTGATGCACATCGTATCCAACGTCATCGGAAGGCTCCGCAAGGAAATGACCGCATTCGACGTTCTCCGCGCGGCTTTTCCTGCGGGGACGGTCACGGGGGCTCCGAAGGTCCGCGCGATGGAGATCATCGAGGAGCTCGAGCCGTTCCGGCGAGGGATCTATGCGGGGTCGGTAGGGTATTTCGACCTGCAGGGGAGCATGGACTTCTGCATCACCATCCGCACGATCGTTATGAGGGGTGACGAGGCGCTGATCCAGGCCGGGGCGGGAATCGTCGCCGATTCGGACCCGGAGAGGGAGTGGGAGGAGATCCACAGCAAGGCCCGGATTCTCTTCCGGGCAGCCGGGGCGAGCGACCAGGCGGAGAAGAACCGGTGATCGCCGTAATCGACAACTACGATTCCTTCACCTACAACCTCGTCCAGTACCTGTGCGAACTCGGAGCGGAGGTGAGGGTGTACCGCAACGACGCCGTTTCGGTGAAGGAACTGGTCGGTCTTTCACCCGACGGCCTCGTCATCTCCCCCGGGCCGGGAGGTCCCGAGAGCGCGGGCATTTCCCTCGAAGCGGTTCGCGCGTTCGCGGACCGGATACCCATACTGGGCGTGTGCCTCGGGCACCAGTGCATCGGGAAGGCATTCGGGGGAACGGTTGTGCACGCCAGCACGCTGATGCACGGAAAGACCTCGCAGATCCTGCACAACGGGAAGGGGATCTTCTCCATGGTCGAAAACCCGATGACGGCGACACGGTACCACTCCCTTGCCATGGAGCGGGAGTCTCTGCCATCGGTGCTCGAGGTCTGCGCCGAGGCGGAAGACGGCGAGGTGATGGCAATCCGGCACGTCTCCCGGCCCATCTACGGGGTGCAGTTCCACCCGGAATCGATCCTTACGCGGTACGGCATGAGGATTCTCGAGAATTTTCTCTCGCTCATCGACCCGCGTCAGGCGGTTCGCCTTTGCTTCGGCAACATGCGCGAAGCGATCTCGCAGGTGGCGTCGGGGAAGAATCTGACCCCGGACGAGATGCGGGACGCAATGAACATGATCATGGGAGGCGAGGCGACCCCCGCGCAGATTTCCTCGTTTCTTTCCTGTCTGGCGATGAAAGGGGAGACGACGGAGGAAATCACGGCGGCGGCCTTGGTGATGCGGCAGAGAGCGGCGAAAATCTCGGCCCCGGCGAATACCCCCCTTCTCGACACGTGTGGCACGGGGGGGGACCGGTCCGGCACCTTCAACATCTCGACGACGGTGGCCTTCGTCGCTGCAGGCGCGGGAATTCTCGTCGCCAAGCACGGGAACCGGTCGGTCACCAGCCGTTCCGGGAGTGCCGATGTTCTCGAGAGCCTCGGCATGAACCTCCAGGCATCGTTTGCGGACGTCCAGCGGGCGCTTGCCGAGGCCGGCGTCACGTTCATGTTCGCACCGAAATTTCATGCAGCCATGAAGTACGCGATCGGCCCCCGCCGCGAGATCGGCATCCGGACGATCTTCAACATTCTGGGCCCCTTGAGCAACCCCGCCGAGGCGAACCGGCAGATCGTCGGGGTATACAGCGAGGACCTCGGGGAGCCCTATGCCCGGGTGCTGGCGGAACTCGGACAACGGCGGTCCTTCGTCGTCCACGGGACCGACGGCATGGACGAGGTGACCCTTTCCGCTCCGACGATCGTGTGGGACGTTAGGGAAGGAGAAATGAGAAGATATCTGTTCGACCCGCGGTCGGTAGGGTTCGAATGCGCTTCCTCCCAGGAAATCAAGGGGGGCGATGCAGCCACGAATGCACGGATCCTCAAGGAGGTGTTGTCCGGGAAGCCCGGCTTTGCCCGGGACGCGGTCCTCCTCAACGCGGGATTCGCCATCGTTGCGGGGGGGAAAGCGGAAGATGTGCGGGAAGGGGTTGCCCTGGCCAGGCGATCGATCGACTCGGGCGCTGCGATGGACCGACTCCGTAAGTTCCTGGACATCCTGGGAACCGGAGAAGCGGTATGACCCCGAAGACACAACACCTCGCCCGGATCGTTTCCGCCGTCCGGGAGGAACTGGCGGAGAGGAAAGCCGCCGTGCCGTTCCCGGAGATCGCAGACAAGGCGCGAGCGGACCTCCGCCGCCGGGATATCCGGAATTTCCTGGGTGAGGGGCCAGGCATCATCGCGGAGATCAAAAGGGCCTCTCCATCCCGGGGATGGATCCGGAAAGACCTCGATGCGGCGGGAATCGCAAGGTCCTATGTATCGGGAGGGGCCTGTGCGGTGTCGGTTCTGACGGAAAATCGCTTCTTCGGCGGAACGTTGCGGGATCTCTCCGAAGCAAGGGCCGCGTGCGGCGATCTGCCCGTCCTCCGGAAGGATTTCGTGTTGGACGAGTACATGCTGGCCGAATCGCGCGTGAACGGCGCCGACCTCGTGCTCCTGATCGTCGCGGTTCTGGGGAGAAAAACGGCCGAGATGGTCCGCCGGGCCGCGGAGTACGGCCTGGAGTCCCTCGTGGAAGTTCACGATGAAGAGGAGATGAGGGTCGCCGCGGAAAGCGGCGCGACGATCGTAGGGATCAACAACCGGGACCTCGCGTCGCTTCGGGTCGATCCGGATACGGCGGCCCGGCTTCTCCCCCTGTCGCCACCCGGGGTGCTCAAGGTAGTCGAAAGCGGCATTTCCTCCCATGCGGAGGTGAAGAGATATTACGATATGGGCGCGGATGCGTTTCTCGTGGGAGAAGCGATCGTACGATCCCCGGATGCCGCGGAGACGATCCGGATGCTTAAGGCGGGAGTGTACAATAAAGAACCCGAAAAGGAGCGTATCGAATGGAAACGAAGATCGTCCTGAAAGACTCGGAAATTCCGAAGACCTGGTACAACATCATGGCCGACATGCCCAACCCCCCGGCCGCGGTTCTCCACCCGGGAACCGGAAAACCGATCGGCCCGGACGACCTCGCCCCCCTCTTCCCGATGGCTCTCATCGAACAGGAGGTCTCGACGCAGCGCTTCATCCCGATCCCCGACGAGATTCGCAAGATCTACGCGCTCTGGAGGCCCTCGCCCATGTACCGGGCCAAGCGGCTCGAGACGGCGATCGGAACACGGTCCCGGATCTATTACAAGTACGAGGGAGTAAGCCCAGCCGGCAGCCACAAGCCGAACACGTCCATCCCGCAGGCCTATTACAACAAGATGTCCGGACGGAAACGGATCGCCACCGAAACGGGCGCGGGACAATGGGGGTCCGCGCTTGCCCTTGGCGCGAGTTTCTTCGGCCTCGAGTCCAAGGTCTACATGGTGAAGGTCAGCTACCATCAGAAGCCGTATCGGCGGATGCTGATGGAGGTCTTCGGAGCAAAAGTCGTTCCCTCCCCGAGCGAGGACACGCAGTGCGGCAGGCAGATTCTGGCAACCGATCCGGACTCGCCGGGTTCGCTCGGAATCGCGATCAGCGAGGCCGTCGAGGACGCCGCCACCCGTGAAGACACGAGCTACTCGCTGGGCTCGGTGCTGAACCACGTTGTGCTCCACCAGACCGTGGTCGGCCTGGAGTGCGTGGAGCAGATGAAGATCGCCAATGATTATCCGGACGTCGTGATCGGCTGCTGCGGCGGAGGGAGCAACATGGCCGGGATCAGTTTCCCGTTTCTCCGCGACAAGATCGCGGGAAGCAAAAACCCGCGCGTGATTGCCGTGGAACCGGCCTCCTGCCCGACCCTGACCAAGGGAGTGTACACCTATGATTTCGGCGACACGGCCCGGCTGACACCGCTTGTGAAGATGTATACGCTCGGCCACGATTTCATCCCGGCGGGGATCCACGCGGGAGGTCTTCGCTACCACGGAGATTCTCCCCTGGTCAGCCAGCTCTGCCATGAAGGGCTGATCGAGGCGCAGGCCTATCAGCAGCTGGTGGTGTTCAAGAGCGCGCTTTCTTTTGCACAAGCGGAAGGGATACTTCCCGCGCCCGAGTCGTCGCACGCCATCCATTCGGCGATCGTCGAAGCGAAACGGGCGGACGAGGAAGGACAAGAGAAAGCGATACTGTTCAACCTGAGCGGACACGGCTTTTTCGACCTCGCCGCGTACGACGATTACCTGTCGGGAAAGCTCGTCGATCACGAGCACCCGGAGACCAAGATACAGGAAGCGCTCTCTCACCTGCCGAAGACGGGAGCGTAGGGAGGGAGATGTTCCGGATCAAGATGTGCGGGGTGACATCCCCCGGGGATGCGGTTCTGGCCGCGGAGGCGGGTGCGGACGCGGTAGGGATCAATTTCTTCCGGGCATCGGTCCGGTATATCGCCCCGGAGGTGGCCGCCCCGATCGTAGAGGCCATACGGGGGAAAGCAACAGCGGTAGCCGTGTTTGTCAACGAGAGCCCGGAGAGGATCGCGAAGATCTGCAGGAATCTCGGAATCGGGGTGGTCCAGTTGTCGGGGCACGAGCCTGCGGCGGGCGCTTCCCGTATCCGGTATCCGGTGATCAAGGCGGTGCACATGGGAAACGGGTACGGTCTGGACGCGTTTCGGGACTACCCGTGCCAGGCGTTTCTCTTTGACGCCTCCGTACCCGGGGAATACGGGGGAACCGGGAAACCCCTCGACTGGGAGGCCCTCGGGCGGACGACAGGAGGCCCCCTCGTCCGGTTCGGGGAAGGCGTTCCGTCCGGTTCGGGCCGGCCATGGATACTCGCCGGGGGACTGACTCCGGAGAACGTGGCAGGGGCCATCCGGGCGGCACGGCCGTATGGGGTTGACGTGGCTTCCGGCGTCGAGGCAGCACCCGGGAAGAAGGACCCGGGGAAAATGAAGGCATTCGTGGATCACGCGAGAGGAGGATTCGGGATTGCGGGAATCGGCGGGTAATCGCTGGCCTGACCGGAACGGGCATTTCGGCCCCTTCGGGGGCCGGTACGTTGCGGAAACGCTGATGACCGCGCTCATCGAGCTGGAAAAGGCGTACCGGGAGACGCTTCGGGACAGGCGATTCCGGGAGGAATGGAACGGGATGCTCCGGGAATACGCAGGACGTCCCACCCCTCTCTACTTCGCCCGCCGCCTCACGGAGAAGGGGAAGGGGGCAAAAATCTTTCTGAAACGGGAGGATCTCGCTTTCACGGGTTCGCACAAGATCAACAACACGCTCGGGCAGGGACTTCTTGCCAGGAGGCTTGCAAAGAGCCGGATTATCGCGGAGACGGGGGCGGGGCAGCACGGCGTGGCCACCGCGACGGTGTGTGCGAAGATGGGAATTCCCTGTGCGGTCTACATGGGGTCGGAAGATATCCGCCGCCAGCAAACGAATGTTTTCCGTATGCAGCTTCTCGGCGCGGAGATCGTCCCGGTCCGCTCCGGGAGCAAAACCCTGAAAGACGCCATGAACGAGGCGCTGCGGGACTGGGTAACGAACGTCCGGTCCACCCATTATCTGATCGGGTCCACCGCGGGGCCCCACCCCTACCCGATGATGGTCCGCGACTTCCAGTCCGTGATCGGGAAGGAGTGCATCCGGCAGTTTCAGAAGATCGAGAACGGTCTTCCCTCCGCGGTCGTGGCCTGTGTGGGAGGGGGAAGCAACGCCATGGGAATTTTTGCCCCGTTCCTGGGACGGAAAAAAGTGAAGCTCGTCGGGGTGGAAGCCGGTGGGCTGGGACTGGCATCGGGCAGGCACGGGGCGCCCCTGTGCCGGGGGCGCATGGGCGTGCTGCACGGGAGCAAATCGTTCGTCTTACAGGATGCAAGCGGCCAGATCCGGGAGGCCCACTCGATATCCGCAGGGCTCGACTACCCCGGGGTCGGACCGGAGCATGCGTTTCTTAAACGCACCGGACGAGCCGTCTACGTTGCGGTCACGGACCGGGAGGCGCTCGAGGGGTTCGGCCTGCTCTCGCAATGGGAAGGGATCCTGCCGGCCCTCGAATCTTCCCACGCGGTCGCGTACGGATTCCGCCTCGCAAGGAAAATGCGAAGGACCGAGTCGGTCGTGATCAACCTGTCCGGAAGGGGAGACAAGGACATCACCATCGTTGCGGAAGGGAAGAGGGGCGGGCGTGTCCCGCATTGAGAAGGCGTTCGCCCGCCTCGGAGAATCCGGGGAGAAGGGGCTGGTAGTCTTCCTTACCGCCGGAGATCCGGCCCCGCGTGCCTCTCTGGCCTACCTGTGCAGCGCGGCCGAAGGGGGAGCGGACATACTCGAACTGGGGATCCCGTTTTCCGACCCGATGGCGGACGGACCGACGATCCAGGCGGCCTCCCGGCGGTCCCTCGCGGGAGGAATGACTCCCGGGCGCGCACTGTCCCTGCTGTCCGACTTCCGGAAGAGACATGACACGCCCGTTGTGATGTTCGGGTACTTTAACCCTTTCCTTCAGTACGGGGTGCGGGAATTCTGCCGGGATGCCCGAGCCGCCGGAGCGGACGGGATCCTGGTGGTGGACCTTCCTCCGGAGGAAGCCCGGGAGATGGCGCCACAGGCAAGAAGATCGGGACTGGACTGGATCCCGCTCGTTTCTCCGACCAGCGGCGAGAAGCGGATACGTAACGCGTCCGCGATCGGTTCGGGTTTCCTGTACCTGATTTCGGTTACCGGGATCACAGGTATAAGAAAATCACTCCCTCCACCACTCCTGAGGTGGACGCGGGAGGTGAAGGCGCAGACCCGCCTTCCCGTCGTGGTCGGTTTCGGGATCTCC
>JBFKGZ010000117.1:0-6744 GCA_041633075.1 Candidatus Deferrimicrobiaceae bacterium
ACCTCGATTACGCGCGGGAGGTGGTTTCCGCGCTCCGCGCTGCCGGGTACCGGGCGGAGGGGGATCTCCGCAACGAGAAACTCGGGTACAAGATCCGCGAATCGCAATTGAAGAAGGTGCCGTTCGCTCTCGTGATCGGCGACCGGGAAGTTACGAGCCGTCAGGTGTCCCCGCGCAGACGGGGAGGGGAACAGCTCCCGCCGGTGTCCGTCGAGGAGTTCCTCGGGACGCTGCGGGGGGAAACGGAAAATTCGGAACCATAAAGGAGGGAGCCATAGTAAAGGAATCGAGAATCAACGATCAGATCCGCGTCCCCAAGGTTCGCCTCGTAGGTGCCGACGGGGAGCAGTTGGGAATCGTCTCCACCGAGGAAGCGTTGCAGAAGGCGAAAAATCTCGACCTTGATCTCGTGGAGGTGGCGCCGGGCGCCGATCCGCCCGTGTGCCGGGTCATGGATTACGGCAAGTTCAAGTACATGCAGAGCAAGCGGGAGCAGGAGGCGCGCAAGAAGCAGACCGTCATCCAGGTCAAGGAGATCAAGGTCAGGCCCAAGACCGACGAGCACGACCTGAACGTGAAGATCCGGAACATCCGGAGGTTCCTCGAGGAGGGGGACAAGGTGAAGGTGACGGTACGCTTCCGGGGGAGGGAAATGTCCTACGCTTCGCAGAGCGGGTTCGAGAAGCTGAAGCATATCGTGGCGGAGGTCGCCGAACTCTCCAAGGTCGAAAGCCCTCCGAAGATGGAAGGGAGGACGATGATGACGATCGTCGCCCCGATCGCGCCGAAGCGAAAACCCGAAAAACAGGCGAAGCCGGAAAAATCCGTGGGGAGAGCCCCCAAGCGGAAGGAGACGAAGACGGAGACTCCGACGGAAAAGCAGACGGAGGCTCCGACGGGAAAACAGGAGGACGGGTAATGCCGAAAATGAAGAGCAACCGCGGTGCGAAGAAGCGCTTCTCCGCCACGGGCGGAGGCGGGATCCGCCGGGCCAAGGCGGGGAAGAGCCACATCCTCAGCGGAAAGTCGAGAAAGCGGAAACGGAGGCTCAAGAAGTCCCCGCTGGTGCACCACACCAACGAAAAATCGATCCGGCGCCTATTGCCGTACCTGTAGGCCGCGGGAAGAAGAGGTAGAGAGCCATGCCACGCGCAAAACGAGCGGTTCATTCGCACAAGAAACGCCGGAAAGTGCTGAAGGCGGCAAAGGGGTTCCGGGGAGGTCACGGGCGGCTGCTTCGTTCCGCCAAGGAGGCCGTCGCGCGCGCCCAACAGTATGCGTACCGGGACCGGCGGACGAAGAAACGGGAATTCCGGGCGCTCTGGATTACCCGGGTGAACGCCGCTGCCCGGGAGAACGGCCTCTCGTACAGCCAGTTCATCTTCGGGCTGAAGAAAGCGGGGATCGAGATCGACCGGAAGGTCCTCGCGGACATCGCCGTCGACGATGCTGCGGGTTTCCGTTCCCTGGCCGAATCCGCCCGGGCCGGGCTCGGGTAGGAAAGGCGATTCCTTCTTGCCCGATACGACCGAACAGATCGCACTCCTCGCCGAGAAAGGCCAGCAGGCGATCTCTGTCGCCAGGACGGAAAGCGATCTCCTCGACGCCAAAGGGCGGTATTTCGGCAAGAAAGGGGCCATTTCCGAATTCCTCAAGGGCCTTCCCGCCCTTCCCATGGAGGATCGAAAGAGGGTCGGCGCAGCGGCAAACGAGGCGAGGGCGAACCTGGAAGCCTCCTTCCGCCGCAGGCTCGAAGAGATCCGGGAAAAGGGGAGAGTGGCGCGCGAAGGGATCGAGCGGATCGATGTTACCCTGCCCGGCCGGGTACCCTCCTTCGGCCACCGCCACCCGATTTCCCAAACCATGACGGAAATCATCGCCATATTCCAGCGCCTGGGGTTCTCGATCCGCGGCGGGCCGGAGATCGAGAAGGACTATTACAACTTCGAGGCGCTCAACATCCCGAAAGACCACCCGGCGCGTGACATGCAGGACACGTTCTACATCGACTGGCCTGGCGGGGACCTCGTCCTCCGGACGCATACGTCGCCGATCCAGATCCGCGCGATGGAGGCAATGCGGCCGCCTGTGCGGGTGATCGCCCCGGGCGCCGTGTACCGCTGCGATTCCGATGTTACACACAGTCCGATGTTCCACCAGGTCGAAGGGTTTGCCGTCGACAGGAGCACCACGATGGCGGACCTCAAAGGGCTACTGACGGAATTCTGCCGGATGATGTTCGGAGAGGGGAAGACGCTCCGCTTCCGGCCGAGTTTTTTCCCGTTTACCGAGCCGTCGGCGGAAGTCGATATCCGCTGCGTCAATTGCAGCGGTTCCGGATGTCGCGTATGCAAGGACTCCGGTTGGCTCGAGATTCTCGGATGCGGGATGATCGATCCGGCCGTCTACGGGTTCGTCGGGTACGACCCGGAGGAGTACACGGGCTTCGCATTCGGCATGGGCGTGGAACGCATCGCGATGCTTCGGCACGGGATCAGCGACATCCGCCTCTTTTTTGAAAACGACCCCCGATTCCTGTCGCAGTTCTGAAGATGACCGAAGGACCGGTGAGCGGACGACGGTGAAAGTTCTCTATTCCTGGCTTACGGAGTTCGTGGATACGCGTCTCTCCCCCCGGGAGGTCCAGGACGCTCTCACCATGGCGGGCGTGGAGGTATCCTCCTGCCGGTACCTCGGGGAGGGGATGGACGACGTGGTGGTCGCCCGGATTCTCGAGATGCGTCCCCATCCGGACGCGGAAAAGCTTTCCCTCTGCCGCGTGACGGACGGCAAGTCGGAGTACCGGGTCGTCTGCGGCGCAAAAAACATGAAAACCGGGGATGCGGTGGCCCTCGCGCGGGCAGGCGCAACGCTGCCCGCCGGCATGCAGATCGGAAAAGCGAAGATCCGCGGCCAGGTCTCGGAGGGGATGCTCTGCTCGGAACAGGAGCTCGGGCTGGCGGAGGAATCCCCCGGGATCATGATTCTCCCCGGCGATTCGCAGGAGGGGATGCCGCTTGCCCCCGCGATCGGGATGGCCGACTGGCTCCTCACCGTCGAGATCACCCCCAACCGCGGGGATTGCCTCAGCGTGCTCGGCGTGGCCCGGGAGGTCGCCGCGATCACAGGGGAAACGGTCGTCCTCCCGGAGGTCTCCTTTGCGGAGGATACACTCCCCGCCGCGGAGGTCGCCTCCGTCGTGGTGACGGACAGGGACCTCTGCCCCCGCTACTCCGCCCGCGTCATCACGGACGTGACCATCGCCCCCTCGCCGCCCGGAATTCAGCGCCGTCTTGCTCTGTGTGGCGTCCGCCCGATAAACAACATCGTGGACATCACCAACTACCTGCTTCTCGAACTCGGTCAGCCGATGCACGCGTTCGACCTCGACCGCCTCGCCGGGAACCGCATCGACGTTCGCAAGTCCGGAACCCCGCGCACGTTCACGACGCTGGACGGGACGGCAAGGGAGATCCTGCCCGAGATGCTGCTCATCTGGGACGCGGAGGGGCCGGTGGCAGTGGCCGGTGTGATGGGAGGGCAGAACACCGAGGTGCTCCCGGAAACCCGGAGGATCCTGTTCGAGAGCGCGCATTTCGCGCCCGCCTCCATACGGTCCACGGGAAGACGGCTCGGGTTGTCCACCGAGTCCTCCTACCGCTTCGAGCGGGGGGTGGACCCGTCCGGCACGATGTACGCCGCCGACCGGGCCCTATCGCTACTGAGCGGGTTCGCCGATATTTGCGTGTCGGCGGGATCGTTCGATATCGGGGGTGACCGGGAGTACCGGAGAACGGTGCCGTTTCGTCCCGCGCGCGCGGAGCGGGTCATCGGACGAACCTATTCCGACCGGGAATGCACGGATGTTCTGACGCGCCTCGGGTTCCCTGTGAAGGAGGGGGGAAAGGGAGCGTGGGAAGTTACCGTCCCCGCGCACCGGTTCGACATCGAAAGGGAGATCGACCTCGTCGAGGAGATCGCACGGCTTTCCGGGTACGACACGATACCGACCACGTACCCGGAATCGGAAGCGCCCGACTTCTCCCCGGACGACCGATTGGCCGCGGAAGTGGAGAGGGCCTCGGAGTTCCTGCGCACGGAGGGCTTTTCCCAGGCTATCAACTTCTCCTTCGTCTCCGGGAAAGAATGGGAAAAGCATGCCTCCCTTCTGGGGTTTGATCCATCCGACGCAATGCGGGTGGCCAACCCGATTTCCGAGGACACCACGCTGATGCGACCCCATCTGCTCACGGGGCTGCTTCACAACGTGGAGGGAAGCATTCGCCGTTTCGTCGACGACATCCGGCTGTTCGAGGTGGGAAAGGCGTTCGGGAAATCGTTGGCCGAAGGTCATTTCGAGGAGCTCCGTATCGCGTTCGTCATGTATGGACGCAGGATGCCCGGCACCTGGAGCGGGGCCGGGGAAACGGTCGACTTCTACGATGCCAAGGGAGTGGCCGAAGCGATTCTTGCCCTGCTGGGAGGCAAGCCGTTTCACTTCGTGCCTGCGGCCTCGCGTCCCTTTCTCGAACCCGGGAAGTCCTCGGAAATAGTAAAGGATGGAGAAGCGATCGGGTGGGTAGGCGCCGTTTGTCGGGATCTGTTATCCGCCCTGGAAATCGCGGGGGCTGCCTACTACGGGGAGATCCGGGTTCACAAGGCGCTGTCCGCGCCCGTTGCCGTTCAGTACCGGGCGATACCCCGGTTTCCTCCGGTATTCCGGGACATTGCCTGCGTCTTTCCCATGAGCGTACCGGTGGGGGATGTGCTGGCCATGGTCCGGGAGCTTTCGCCCGAGATTCGGGAGGCGGAGGTTTTCGACGTATTTACAGGGGCGAAGATCGGTGCCGGGAGAAAGAGCATCGCATTCCGCATTCGGATCCAGGCGGAACAGAGAACCTTGACGGACGCCGATGTCCATAGTATACATACCAAAGTAGTAAATCTATTGGAGAATCGGTTCGGCGGTACGATTCGCACGTCGTAATTACCAACAAAAGGGGGGCTGGCGATGACGAAGGCTGACCTGGTGGAGATTGTTTACGAAAAAGTAGGCGGCCTCTCGAAGAAAGAATCGCAGGATATCGTCGAGACGATCTTCGATACGATGAAGGATATCCTGAAAAGCGGGGAAAAAATCAAGATTTCCGGATTCGGAAATTTTATCCTGCGCGACAAGCGTCCCCGCAAGGGAAGAAACCCCCAGACGGGTGACGACATCCAGATCACGGCGCGCCGCGTACTCACCTTCCGGCCCAGCCAGATCCTGAAGGCGCACATCAACGAAGAAAACCCGTAGACCGTCTCCGGGGGCAGCAGTGGCAGTTCCCACAATCCCGGACAAGTTCTACTTCAAAATTGGAGAGGTAAGTTCTCTTCTGGGCGTGAAGCCTTACGTGGTCAGGTTCTGGGAGACGGAATTCGACCTGACACCCGCGAAGAACCGTTCCAAGCACCGCGTCTACAAACGGCACGAGGTCGAGACGCTTCTCGAGATCCGCAAGCTCCTCTACGACGAGCGTTTCACGATCGAGGGTGCGCAGAGAAAGTTAAAGGAACGGATGAAGGATAAGAGCAAACAGCTCGGTTTGAGCTTGGAGGAAAAGAAGCACCGGTCCGCTCTTCTGAAAGTGAAGAAAGATCTGGAGAAGATACGGGAGATGCTGGGGAAGTGATTCGGAGAGACCGCCGAATCCTCTTGCCCGCAACATCCCGCGCGCCTGTCCGCGATTGAAACCCCCCGATCAAAAACCTGCATGGGCCGGGGAACGGGGAGAGCGCCCCTGGGGCTATTACCTCGTCCTTTACGAGGAGGAGGGGTGCAAGGTCAAGAAGTTCCTCGTGCGCCCGGGGAAGCGTCTGAGTCTGCAGAGGCACCGGCACCGTGTCGAGCACTGGCATGTCGTTCGGGGCGAGGCGATCGTCACGCGGGACGGGGTGGAAATCCGGCTGCGGGAGGGACACTCCATCGACATACCGCAGGGAGCCGTCCACCGCATCGAAAACGTCGGGCGGGAGGACGTGATCGTCATCGAGGTCCAGAGGGGAACGTACCTCGGGGAAGACGACATCGAACGCCTCGAGGACGATTTCGGACGTGCCTGACGGTTCCGTTTTTTTTTGAATTTGTCGTGACAATGAAAACGGGAACGGGTAATATTTACTATTCGGGTCGGGGCGTAGCGCAGCCTGGTAGCGCACTTGCATGGGGTGCAAGGGGTCGCTGGTTCAAGTCCAGTCGCCCCGACCATTTTTAATCAATGCTCCCAAGGGGTTGCGGCTATTTCTGTCGCAGCCCCGTTATCTTCCGGGTTCATTCCTTGTCCTCGGGGAAAAAAAACAAACCAGAGCAAACGGCTACGACGACGCCCAATTGCACCAATAGGCGAAAGGTATCGATACGGGGTTCCCCTTCGACGCCAAAGGGTTTGTACGTTGGTGGTGAAAAAATAAATGCATATGGCCCAGGTCTGTTTACCACGACACTTCCTTCTTCGAAACGGAAATTCCACGGAGGGAAAAGGCTCATCAGTGCGAATATAAAAAGTCCCAGCAATACGATGGATGTCTGTTTTTTATTCATAATCTACCCCCCCCTCCTGGACCTCTTCGGCTTCTTCTCCTTGAGGAAATTCTCGATCTGCTTCCGGAACCCGTCGGGGGAGGTGATCCCCTCGTCCAGCATAACGTGGTAAAGCCGTCGTTTCTTATTCCCGTCAAACCTTGCGATCACCTTTACCGTAA
>JBFKGZ010000118.1:0-6688 GCA_041633075.1 Candidatus Deferrimicrobiaceae bacterium
GGTGAGGGTCCTGCTGCCCGAGGACGGTTCCCACGGGCTGCGGGAAGAAGCCGAGGTGGAGATCCTCGGCACCGTCGCAGGCAAGGTGCAGGAAATCTTCATCGACAAAAACGGACGCATGTTCGCCCAGGTCATTCTCGAGCCGGATTTCTTCCCGTTCGTGCGGGAAGACTCCCGGGCCGTCATCCGGAAAAAAATCGGTCTGGTGTCGGACGCCTATCTGGAACTCACGCGCGGCACCGGCAAACCCCTGCCGCGGAAAAACGCCCTGATGGAAGCGACCGCCGAAAAAGACCTGATGGCAGCAGTGACCGACGTTTTGGCCCGGATGGAAAAGTCGACCCTTCCTTCCCTCCAGGAATACGGACGGCTCGCCGCCGACCTGCGCGACCCCGAGGGCCCCCTGCAGACGCTTCTGAAGCGGATAAACCGGATCGCAGAGACCCTGGAGGGGGGCGAGGGGGCGATTCCCAGGCTCCTGAACGACAAGACCCTCATGGCCGAACTCGAGAAAACCCTGGAAAGCACCAATGCCACCCTCACGGATCTGCAGGGGACATTGCAAAGCGCCGAATCGGCCAGTTCCAAGCTGGCGGTGATGACCGACAACGTGAACCAGATGCTGGGATCGATGCCCCGTCTCATGACCTTGACCGAAGACGTGCTCAAGGACACCAAGGCGGTCATGGGGAATCTCCGCAAGGTGACGGCGCGGCTGCCCGACATCTCCAAGGGCCTCGGCGGGGAAAAGGAAGCGTTGCCGGGGTTGCTCCTGCAGACCAGGACGACGCTTGAGGAAATCGAACGACTGGTGCTGGGCCTGCAAAGACACTGGCTGGTCCGCGGCTACATCGAGCCGGAGGCGCCGCCTGGCCGCATCCCACCCGGGGAGATCGAGGCCGGAGGGAAACGGCCATGAGCATCCGGTGGACGATTCCTCCTACGGGTTTCCTGATCCTCGCCGCCCTGATCCTTTGCTCTTGTGCCGGCCCGGCTCCCCGGCACCCCGCCGGCGTTGCCGCGGATGCCGAATGGGCCCGGGCCATGAAGGCGGGGGAAACCGCCTTTGAACGAGGCGATCTCGATCTGGCCGCCCGGTTCTATGGGGCCGCCCTTTCGCGGGGGCGGATTTGGGACAACGCATCGGCCATCGCCGATGCTGCCTACAACCTCGCCGCATGCCGGTTAGCCCAGGGAGAGCATGAATCCGCGCGCGCCCTGCTGAAAGAGGCCAAGGCGGAAATGGTACGCAGTCACGAAGAACCGGGTGGCGATGTTCTTTTGGTCGAAGCCCAGGTGGTGTGGCTTCTGGGGGAGCCCGAGGAGGCGCTTTCCTTGACCGAACAACTGCTTGGCGGTCCGCAGACCGAAGCCACGAAGAGCCTTCAACCGCAGGCCCGGCTGCTTCGGGGAAAGATTGCCTGCGCCAAAGGGGATAAGGAACGCGCCATCGCGGAGTTGCAGTCAGCCGATTCGATCGGCGTGGATCCTGCAAACCCTGCCGTGGACGCCGGCAGGAGCGAACTGACGGGATGCATCTCCCTGCTGCAAGGGAACTTCGCCCAGGCGGCCCGACATTTCGACCGCGAAGCGCAACTCCTGCGGGAAGCAGGGCACTACCGAACGATGGCCGGCGCGCTGAAAAGAGCAGGCGACGCCTACCACCGCGCAATCCTCGCGGGGGAGGCTGCCGACCGTTGGTTCCGGGCTGCACGAACGATCTTTACCCTGGGAGATGTTCCGCAGGCACGCGATCTGGCGACGAAGGCGATGGGGGCAGCAGAGGAGGCAACAGACCAATCTCTTCAGGAAAGAACCCGGTCGCTGCTGAAGGAGATTCGCGCGGCAGACTCCGATCGGTGATCCCGGGAACGATAAAAGCGGCGCGCTCCATCGGAACGCGTTCGAACCGCCTTCGAGATCCCCGTCGAGCGGGAAACGTGCGACGAAAACGGACGCCCGGGCATCCTCTGGAGGAGGTAGACGATGATTCCTTTCCTGGCAATCCTCCTCGTCCTGCTCGGAACGCCTGGTGCCTCCCTGGCGGACGAGGCGCTGTGGGGCCTTCTCGAGGCCGGCGGTCAGGTTGCGCTGATCCGCCACGCCTCGACCGTGCCCGGATTCGGGGACCCTCCGGGTTTCCAGCTGGACGATTGCGCCACCCAGCGGAACCTTTCTGAAGCGGGCCGGGATGAGGCCAGGCGGATCGGCGCGGCGTTCCGCGCCCGCGGCGTGCCGGTGGAACGGGTTCTCTCCAGCCGCTGGTGCCGATGTCTCGAGACGGCACGACTGGCCTTCGGGAGTGCGGAGCCGTGGGCCCCGCTGGATTCCTTCTTCGACGACCGCAGCCGGGAACCGGAGCATACGCGCCAGGTCCGGGTGCTCGCAGGCGACCGCCCCCCCTCGGGGAACATCTTCCTGGTGACTCACCAGGTGAACATCACGGCGCTGACCGGGATCTTTCCCGCCCAGGGAGAAATGGTCATCCTGACGCCAGGGGGGAACGGGAGCTTTGAGGTTGCCGGCCGTCTCCGACCGGCCGAGGCGGCCAAACCGTGAGGGGGTTGCCCAGGCGAAAGAGCGCGCTCCCGGGCAACCGGCCGGCGTTCCCCGGGGGTGACGTCTTTCGACCGGAAATCCCCTCGTACGATCGGCGCGATCCTTTTTGCCGACCCGGGAAATCCTACGCGGAGAACAAGTGGAAACAACCCGCAACGGAACGACGATGCGCGTGACGTTTGGTGCGCTCCTCTTCCTTGCCGCAGCGCAGATTGCGTGCGCGGGAAACCCCCGCGCCGACCATGCGAAACCGCACCACACCGGCAACGGGTTCCGGAACGTGCACCCCACCGGGCCCCGGGGGAGTTTCTGGAAGTGGCAGTGGGAGCGGTGGCGCAATGGGCTTCCGAAGACCCCGCCCGGCGGCTATCGTTTCGAGGTTCTCGAGCCGGACGTGCCGTTCCTCAAAGCGAACAGCCGGGAGACGACCGTCACGTGGATCGGTCACGCAACCCTGCTGATACAGGCAGGGGGCGTCAACATCCTCACCGATCCCCACCTGGGCGAGCGGGCCTCGCCGGTCTCCTTCGCGGGGCCGAAACGGGTGGTGCCCCCCTCGCTCACCTTCGACGAACTTCCCCGGATCGACCTCGTGCTCATCTCCCACAACCATTACGACCACCTCGATGAAAGGACGGTGAAGCGGCTCGCCTCCTCCCCCGGCGGGTCCCCGCGGTTCCTCGTTCCGCTGGGTATCAAGGAATGGTTTCACTCCCGGGGGATCGACAACGTCGGGGAGATGGACTGGTGGGAAACAAAAGAAATTCTTGGACTTTCAGTCCATTTCGTTCCGACCCAGCACTGGAGCGCCCGGTCTCCTTTCGACCGGAACGAAACCCTCTGGGGAGCGTGGGTGGTGGAGAGTCCCGGATTCCGGTTCTTCTTCTGCGGTGATGCGGGGTACTCGGACCACTTCCGTGAGATCGCCAGGGCGTTCGGCTCCTTCGACCTCGCTGCCCTTCCGATCGGGGCGTACGAACCCCGCTGGTTCATGAAGGCCGCCCATCTGGATCCGGCCGAGGCGGTCAAGGTCCACCGGGAGCTGAAATCCCGCTTTACCATCGCAATCCAGTGGGGGACGTTCGTCCTGAGCGACGAGCCGCTCGACGAGCCGCCGGTCCGGCTGTCCGAAGCCCTGGCCGTGGCCGGGGAGGATCCGGACCGGTTCGTGACCCTGCGCCACGGGGAGACGATCCGACGGGACGAAGGCAGCGGGTGGAACCGGCGTTACGTTTTCCCCGGAGAATGAATTTCGGAACGGAAAGACGCCGGTCAGGGAGCGGAGACCATGCAAGGATTTGCGTCCCTGACGACCCGTAAGCCGAACCGGGAACGCCCCCGCGCCCTGGTCCTGCTCCTCCTCGCGGCGTTCTTGTGGAGCCTGGGGGGAACCCTCATCAAGTTGGTGCATTGGCACCCTATGGCCATCGCCGGCATGCGCAGCGCCATTGCGGCCGTCCTGATCCGCGTCGTTTTCCGCCAGATGTCCTTCACGTGGTCTTTCGATCAGGTGGGCGGAGCCGTCGCGTATGCGTGCACGGTCCTCTCGTTTGTCGTGGCCAACAAGATGACCACCGCCGCCAACGTCATCCTGCTGCAGTACACCGCACCGATCCACGCCGCCCTCTTCGGGGCATGGTTCCTGAAGGAGCGGGCGTCGCGCCTCGACTGGACAACGATCCTTTTCGCCCTCGTCGGCATGGCGCTCTTTTTCTTCGACCGCCTGACGACCGAAGGATTCTGGGGGAACATCGTCGCCCTGGGAAGCGGCTTGAGCTACGGATGGCTCGCCCTCTTCCTGCGCAGGCAGAAATCCGGTTCTCCCGTGGAATCGGTATTCCTCGGAAACGTGCTCGCGGCTCTCGCAGGTCTGCCCTTCATGTTCGGTTCGGTCCCGGGGACATCGGATTGGATCGGCCTCGTGCTTCTGGGAGTGGTTCAGCTGGGCCTTCCCTACATCCTCTACGCCATCGCGATCCGGCACGTTTCCGCCGTTGAGTCGTTGCTGATCCTCATGATCGAACCAGTCCTGAACCCGCTGTGGGCGTTCCTGTTCCTTGGGGAAGTCCCGGGACGGATGTCCCTTTTGGGCGGTCTTATCATCCTGGGGTCCGTGACCGCCCGGGGAGCGATACCGCTCCTGCGCGAAAACCATGAACGATAGCGCGCGGCAGTCCCGGTCCAACGGTGGTTCGCCGGTAGGGGGGACGTGGGGTGGAAATGTTTGGTTTGTGTTCAGGAGGAATACTTCTTATTATGGGAAACCATGGATAGTCGGGTGCGCGAGGAAATCGGTCGATTCGTGAGGGAGAGTCCTCACAACACCCTTACCGGATGGGAGGAACCGTATTTCGACGAACCTCTGGTAGGATTTGCCTCCGCCTCCGACCCGATTTTTACACTATATAAAAAGATCATCGGCGATTTCCACCTCACGCCTGCCGAAATCTTCGAGAAGACATTCCCTGTGGAACTGACAAGGGGCACGGTGATCTGTTGGATACTTCCCATCTCCCGTCGTGCGAGGGAAAGCAACCGCGCCGAAGCACAGTGGCCGTCGCCGGAATGGGCCCGAGCCCGGATCCACGGAGAGGCATGCAACGACAAATTGCGGGAGCACCTTGTGGCTTTCCTCGCGAGCCGGGGGCACAAGGCAGTGGCGCCCATACTCTCGCGTGTATGGAAACGGCTCGAATCCACTCCGGTGGGAATCGCCTCCTCCTGGTCGGAGCGGCACGCAGCCTATGCGGCGGGACTCGGAACGTTCAGCCTGAACGACGGAATGATCACCGAAAGAGGGATCGCCCATCGGTGCGGCAGCGTGATCACCGATTTGCTCCTTGCCCCAAGCCCGGTTCCCGTTCAAGGCCACACCGCGAACTGCCTTTATTGCCGTGAGGGAAGTTGCGGGGTGTGCATCGGACGGTGCCCTGCGGAGGCTATCACCAAGGCAGGACATCACAAGGAGAAATGCAGGCAGTATGTGTACGAGACGATTCCTTCCGAGGCCGGAAACCGGTACGACGTCGAAGGCTGGGGGTTCTGCGGGCTCTGCCAGACAAATGTCCCGTGCGAGGACAGGATTCCCGATTCGCGGAAGGTATCCGCAGAGATCGATCCCGCGGATTCGACCTGAAACGTATCCATTCAGAAAGCGGGGACGTCCCTTCGTCTCGAAAGAATTCGAGCCGCCTCCGGGATCCCCATTGAGTTCAACCTGACGGACGAGAATACCGTTTTTACAGCTCCTCCCCGCAATATTTGCAGTACTGGGCGTCCCGGTCGTGCCCGCCCTTCCCGCACATGGGGCAGTTTATTTCCGTAGTTTCCTGCTGGATAGCCTTGGTGAATTCCACGGTAAATATCCCGGTCGGGACGGCGATGATGCCGTACCCGAGGATCATGATAATAGAAGCCAGGCCCTGCCCCAGGGCGGTCTGGGGAGAGATGTCCCCGTACCCGACCGTGGTCATGGTCACGATGGCCCAGTAGATACTCCTGGGGATGCTTGTAAACCCGTTGGCCTCACCCTCGATGACGTACATGAGGGAGCCGAAAATGGTGACGAGTATCATGACGGTGGAGAGAAAAATCGTTATTTTGCGCCTGCTCAAGACGAGCGCCTTGATGAGCAGGTTCGCCTCCTTCAGGTACTGGATCAGTTTCAGGACCCTGAACACACGAAGGATCCTGAGAGTTCTCAGGACCATGAAGTATTTCGTCGAGGGGAAGATGACGGTCAGGTAGGTCGGAATGATGGCGATAAAATCCACCACGCCGTAAAAGCTCAGAGCATACTCTTTCCGGTTACGAACGCAGTATAGCCTGAGCGCATATTCGATGCTGAACAGAAGGGTGAAAAACCATTCCGCACCGATGAGGAAGTATCCGGTGGAGATCCTGATGGCTCCGATGCTGTCCGCCATGACCACAAATACACTGGCCACGATGCTGACGATAAGGAGGACATCGAACCACTTGCCGGCGGGTGTGTCCGCCTTGAAAATGATCTCGTACAGTGCGTCCTTGAGGTGCCTGTCGCCGGAGTTTTCCGATGCCATGATCTTCTCCCCGGGCTCTTCACCAAGAAAAGGGATGGATGTTATAGCAGAATATCAAATACTCGAAC
>JBFKGZ010000119.1:0-6655 GCA_041633075.1 Candidatus Deferrimicrobiaceae bacterium
GCGCACAGGAATGGTGGGAAGGGCCGGGTCGAACTGCGAAGTGGGCATGGCGTCCCGCGCATGGGCCCGGATGAAGGCTTCCTTGAACCGGACGTGCGCGATGCACTCCTCGGCGACCACGAACCGGGTCCCCAGCTGGGCTCCGGACGCCCCGAGCGACAGATACTGGGCAATCATCTCCCCGGTGCCGATCCCGCCCGCCACGAAAATGGGAACCTCCGCGCTGGCAAGAAGGAACTCCTGCGCCAGGATGGATGTCGCAACCGGCCCGATGTGACCCCCTGCTTCGTTTCCCTCGATGATGATCGCGTCCACTCCCTGCTTGATCAGCCGTTTCGCCAGGGGCAGGATCGGGGCAAAGCACAGGACTTTCGCCCCCGAGGCCTTGACCTGTTCGATGTCCCTTCCCGAGGGGATGCTTCCGGCGAAGATGGCAAAGGGCACTTTTTCCCGCACCACGACCTCGATGTGGGACCGGAAGCTGGGCGCCACCGTGATCATGTTGACACCGAAGGGATACTTCGTCTTCTCCCGGGTTTTCCGGATCTCCTCCGCCAGCATGTCCGGCGGCATGTTTCCTCCGGCGAGGACGCCGAACCCCCCCGCGTTCGAGATCGCGGAGACGAGGTTCGACTCCGACACCCAGGTCATCGCCCCGCACAGGATCGCATGGCGCGTACCGAGAAAATCCGTCCCCTTTTTCCATACTTTCGGCAGGAACTTCAATGCCATCCGGTCTCTCCTGCGCGATCTTCCGCTCAATTCTCTGGACTATAGCACGGGGGGGCGGGAAAGGACCAAGAAAAGGGAAGTCGGGGGCGGGTTCTTTGCTATAGTAATCGGCGATGGTCCTCCAGTCCGAAATGTACGACGTCACGATCATCGGCGCCGGCCCGGTAGGGCTGTACGCGGCATACTACGCGGGCCTGCGGGACTGCCGGACGAAGCTCATCGAGACGTACCCGCATCTCGGCGGCCGCCTGACCTCCATGTACCCCGAAAAGGAGATCTTCGACGTCGCCGGCCACACGAATATTCTCGCCCGCGACCTCGTCACCCAGCTCACCAAGCAGGCGATGCAGTACCGCCCGACGGTCGTCCTCGACGAGCGAGTGACCGGTCTGCGCATCCGCGGCGAACGGGTGATCGAGCTTTCGACCCCGAAGGGGCGTCATTACTCCCAGACCGTGGTCATCGCTGCGGGATACGGCGCGTTCGTCCCCCGCAAGCTGGATATCCCGCACCTCACCGACCTGGAAGGACACGGAATCTACTACTACCTCCCCTCCTTCGAGCCGCTTAGGGGAAAGAAGGTCCTTGTCGTGGGGGGAGGGAACAGCGCGGTCGACTGGGCGCTTTCGCTTCTTGGGATCGCCGCGGAGGTGACGCTCGCCCACCGGATGTACAGGTTCGATGCCCACGAGGCGATGGTCGACCAGCTCTTCGCATCGAAGGTGACGGTGATGTTTCCCTACTTCGCCCTGAAGGAGGTCATCGGGGAGGAGAAGATCACCGGCGCCGTCATCTGGAACGAGCGGAGCGGAAAGGAGGAGCAGATCGAGGTCGACGCGATCGTACTCTCCATCGGGATGCTCGCCAACCTCGATCCGTTCCGCGAGTGGGGGCTGAACATCGTGGGCAGCGGCATCGCGGTTACCACGGATATGTCCACCAACATGCCCGGCGTGTACGCGGCCGGGGATATCGCCACCTACCCGGGAAAGATCCTGCTCATTTCGGCGGGCGCAGGGGAGGCCGCCACCGCCGTCAACACCGCCAAGGAATATATCGACGCGGGAGCCCTCGGCAGGTAGCGGGGTCGACCGGACGCTCACCCCTCCCCGCGGAACCGCTCCCGCCACGCGCGGCGCAGCTCCTCCGCACGGTTCGAGAAGACGCCGTCCGCGCCACTCCCGACGAGCCGGAAGAAATCCTCGTCGTCGTCCACGGTGTACGGGAGAAGAATCAGCCCCGCCTTTTTCACCTGCCGGATGCGGAGCACCGAAAGCCTGCGGAAATCCGGGTGGATCGAGAGGGCATGGCGAAGACAGAAGGCGATGTCGGATGCCGAGGGGCGAAGGGTCACCAGGCCGCAGGAGAATCCGGGGCGGGCTGCCGCTGCAGCCAGGCACTCTTCCCTAAGCCCCGAAGAAAGCACGACCTTCCCCTCGTAACGCATCCCGTCGATCACCTGGAGGGAGGCGTGGACCCCGCCGGCCGTCTTCACCTCGATATTGACAGGGACGGCACCCCGGACCAGGGCCAGCACATCGGCGAGAAACGGAACCGGCTCCCCGTTCTTGAGCCGCAGGGTTCGCAATCTGGCAGCGTCACAGCGGGCCACCGACAGGTTTTCCCTCGCGGTTCGTCCTGTCCGGTCGTCGTGGATGACCACCGGTTCCCCATCCGCGGAAAGCCTCACGTCGAACTCGATCATGTCCGCCCTGTCGGCCAGAGAAAGCGAAAAGGCCTCGAGGGAATTCTCCAGGGCGCGGCGGGAGGCCCCCCGGTGCGCGATGACGATCGGAGGGGCATCCCCCCCCCGGGAAAGAATCCTCATGCCTGTAAGATATCCCACACCGGAAGGAGGGAAAACCATCTATAATCCCTCATCATGATCCGCGTCATCTACAACCCCGTGGCCGGTCCGAAAATGGTCCGCAACATCGGGCGGGTCCGGCGGGCGCTCGCTGCAGACAGGGTTCCCTTCGAGGTCCGGGAGACCACCGGGCCCGGGGACGCCGTTCTCCTGGCCCGGGAGGCCGCCCATGCAGGGGGGGAGACGGTCATCGCCGTCGGGGGGGATGGCACGGTGAACGAAGTGGCCAGCGGGCTTGCGGGAATGGCGACGCGGCTCCTGGTCGTCCCCCACGGCACGGGAAACGTCTTCGCCGCGGAGGTAGGGCTTCCGAAGTCCGTGGAAGGATGCCTTTCGCTCCTGTCCGAGGGAAAGACGATAACGGTGAAGCTTGCGAAAGCGGGGAAAAGGCACTTCCTGCTCCTGGCTTCGGCGGGATTCGACGCCGAGGTTCTGGATCGGATGGGTGCCCGGGGAAAGCATTATCTCGGCATCGGGGCATATCTCCTGGCGGGTACGGCGCATCTCTTCCGGGAGCAGCCAAGCCTCTGGGTAGAACTGGCGGGACAGGAGCGTCTGGAGGCACAGGCCGTCATCGTCTGCCGGGGAAAAACCTACGGCGGAGGGGTAGTCCTGGCGCCGTACGGCAACCTCGAAAAAAATACGCTCCAGGTGGTTATCCTCCGGAGGATCGGACGCATCCCGATCCTCCGGTTCGTGTGGAACGCCCTTCGGAGGAAACACACCGGTTCTCCGGACATTCTGATCCGGGAGACCACCTCGGTCTTCGTTCGCTCCCCGATCCGCTCCGCCGCCCAGGTGGACGGGGAGTATCTCGGACCGCTCCCCGTCCGTTTCGAGATGACGGACGTCCCCGTCCGAATCATCGTGCCGCCCTCCTACCCCGCGGGGAAGCGCGGAGGCGACACCCCGGCATAGAGAAATACGTGATTTTCGATTTTCCTTTTCCCCTTCCTCGCATTAAGATGTATCTTTCCCGGTAGAAATCCACCCATGGAGGATTTTCTTCATGCGCCACTTGATTCTCGGAAGCGGCCCGGCAGGCATCGCGGCTGCGAAGGCCGCCCGGAAGATGGAGAAGGACGCCGAAGTCGTCATCGTCACCGAAGACTTCGCCGCCCCTTATTTGCGGCCCAACCTCCCGGACATCATCTCCGGCCAGACCGACGCCTCCGCGATCCCGGACCCCCAGGCCAAGGACCTTGCCGCCGAAGGGATCGAGGTCAGGCCCGGCAAGCGGGCAAAACGGGTGGACGCCGCCAAGAACCGGATTTTCTTCTCGGACGGAAGCGAGGAGACGTACAATTTTCTTTGCGTCGCCACGGGAGGAAAGCCGATTCTTCCCCTGGCGTTGATGGGAAGCTTCGGGGCGTTCCTGTCGCTCAATTCCCTGAGCGACGCCCTCCGGATCAAGGCGCGCGCGCTCCGCTCCGACGTATCGGTGGTGTACGGGCCGGGCTACCTTGGGCTCGAGGCGTCGCGGGCGCTCCGGAAGCTTGGGCAGCAGGTGATCTGGATCAACCCGGGCCTCCCCCGGTTCGGAAATCCGATATCCGGCGAGCTCGAGGCGAAGGTCACGGAAACGCTCCGGAACAGCGGCGTAACGATCAAGGAGGGGACGGACATCGCCGATGTGCTCGACCTCGACGGGGGAACCTACCTCGTATACACGGCGGGCGGAGAGGAGGTCCGCTGCCAGATGATCGTGGTCGCCACCGAGAGGCTCCCTGTCGTTCATTTCCTCGAGGGGAGCGGGGTGAAGGTCGGCACGGGGATCCTGGTCGACGAGTACCTGCTGACGAACGTATCCAACATCTTCGCGGCGGGCGACTGCGCCGAGGTGTTCGATATCAACCGCCGCGAGAGCCGTATCAACTTCGGATGGCGCAGCGCGATGAAGCAGGGGCAGCTCGCCGGAGAGAACATGGCCGGCGGGGGCAAGCTCTACATAAAGAACACCGAGGATTACTTCGGGTTGCTCTACGGATCGTCGCTGCTGGAAAGGGCGAAATAGAGGGAGGAAAGGCCCCGCCGCCCTTGCAGCGGGGCGATCCGCGACCTGGGACCCTGGCTCGCGGACAATTTCCGTTCCATTTCCGGGATGCGGGAGAGGAGTGTCACCGCCCCGCCGATTCGCCGGCGGGGAACGCCCACTCGCCCGCGCGGAAGCGGTCGGAGCAGGACGGGCAGATCAGGAACACGTTCAGGAAGCGGTCCCTCCGGCGGAAGGCAACGTGGAATCCGCCCCCGTACCCGCACCGGGGGCATGACGAAAGCTCTTCTTCCACCCGGACGATCTCCGGGGAGGGCATCTTTTCCTTTCTCCTCATATCACTCCCCTTTCCCCTTCGTCCGGAAGAAGAGCCAGTTTTTCCCCTCAAGGGGAAGGAGGACGTATTCCCCCCGGAGCCGCCTTCCCCGGAGCGCGAGTTTGAGCCTGCGGCCGTGCTCGGAGAGAAGATGATACGTCCCGCCGTCCCATATCGATACGGTCCCCGCGCCGTACTCCCCTTCCGGGATCTCCCCCTCGAAATCGATGTGGACCAGATCATGGTCCTCCACCTCGACCGCAAGCCTTTTCACACCCGGTTCGACCGGAGGCTCCTTCGGGACCGCCCAGCATTTGAGCACCCCCTCCCGCTCAAGCCGGAGATCCCAGTGGAGACGGGACGCATCGTGTCGATGGACGACGAAGCGCGGGCTCAATAGTCGATCCCCTTCTCCGCCTCGATACCGAGCTCATAGGGGTGCTTGACGTTGCGCATCTCGGTCACAAGGTGCGCAAGCTGTATGACCTCCTCGTGGGCGTGCCGGCCCGACAGAATGAGGTGGACGTCCGGCGGCTTTTCCCCGATGAGGGAGACGACATCGGAGAGGGCGAGGAGACCGAGGTGGAGGGCGACGTTTACCTCGTCGAGGATGACGACGTCGTACCGGCCCGACAGCATCTTCTTTCGTGCGGTCGCAAGGGCCTTTCCCGCCGCCGCAACGTGGTCGGAGAACGGAAGGGAATCCCCCCGGATCCCCACAAACCCCTTCCCCATGGGAGTCAGCTCGAACTCGGGGGCCAGCCGTTTCGCGCCGTCGAGTTCCCCGTAATGCAGCGACCCCTTGATGAACTGGATCATCGCGACGCGCATCCCGTATCCCACGGCCCGTACCGCCATGCCGAGACACGAGGTCGTCTTCCCTTTTCCTTCCCCCGTCAGGACGAGCACGAGTCCCTTCCTCGGCTTGTCCGGAAGCCGTTCGACCTTTCTTTTCGCCATCGCCCTCCCTTTCTCCCGATCGTTCCCCCCTCGCCAGGTCCCTGTTATGATGACCGAAGGTTCGCCCCGTTTCACCCCCCGGGCCCGGAGACCCCGGGGGCAGCACCAGTCTCGTGCGCCCTCGAACGGGGCGAAACACGGTCGGGCGATCGAGGGAGGACGGCATGACCGAGCGGAAGCAACGCTGTATGGTGTGTGCAAAGGAGAAAACGTTCACGGGAACGATCTGCGAGGAGTGCAAGGCGATGATCCGCGGCGAGGCCTCGGAAAAGGGAAAGAAGATCCGGAAGGAGGCCGAAAAGGAGATCCGCCGGGAGGGGATCCCCCCGAAGAAGTGACGGGGAAATCCCCTTTCCGGCCTAGACTGCCTCGGCGAACTCCTTTCCGAACTCCTCGCACTTGACGAGATCCGCCTCGGAAGGGGTCATCTGGAACCGGATCGGTTCGGGGGCGACCTTGAGACGCATCGAGGTCAGGATGTCCTGCACCGTCTTGATCGCCTCACCGCTCCATCCGTAGGACCCGAACACCGACGCGGGTTTGCCCTTGACGTTCAGCACGACGAGGTTCGCGATCACATGCAGGATCGGGTGGGGGACGTTCGAGTTGAGCGTGGGCGTCCCGATGAGGAACCCCGACGACGTCTCGATCTCGTCGATGATCTCGTTCATGGGAACCTCGACGCTGTTGATCAGCGTCGCCTTGACTCCTGCCGACCGCACCCCCTCCGCCACCCTGGCGGCCATGGCGGCGGTGTTTCCGTAAGCCGAGGCGTAGACGACAGTCA
>JBFKGZ010000120.1:0-6646 GCA_041633075.1 Candidatus Deferrimicrobiaceae bacterium
AGCGCCATGGCCGAACCGACCGTGAAGGAGTTCTTCGAATCGCTCGAGTCCAAACTCAACTCCGAGCCGTCGAAGCTGGCCGGCATGAACGCCGTCTACCAGTTCCAGGTGGGAGATAAGACCTACTCCGTGTCGATGAAGGACGGAAAGAGCTCCGTGGCGCCGGCTGCGGCTTCCGAACCCAACTGCACCGTCACGATGGCGGAAACCGACTTTATCGAGATGATCACGGGGCGCCTGAACGGGCAGATGGCCTTCATGACCGGGAAATTGAAGGTGGCGGGGGACATGGGGCTGGCGCTCAAGCTCGAGTCCATCCTGAAGGCCTGACGAACCCAAAAACGTTGGCGCACCCGACGGACAGGATCTTCCGGGAGGCGGCCGAAACGCTCCGGGCCCGGGGAAACGCGGTTGCGCTCACCGGGGCCGGCATCTCGGTGGAAAGCGGGATCCCCGCGTTCCGCGGCACCCAGGGGATGTGGGAAAAGTACGACCCTATGGAGTACGCGACCATCGGCGCCTTCCGGCAGGACCCGGAAAAGGTCTGGGGGATGCTCTCCGAGATGGTCGACCTGTTCTCCCGCGCCGCCCCCAACGCCGCCCATATCGGTCTGGCGGAAATGGAGAGAAGGGGGGTCCTCCGGTCGGTGGTCACGCAGAACGTGGACGGGCTGCACCAGGCGGCGGGCTCCCGAAGGGTCATCGAGTTCCACGGAAACGTCGAGGAACTGATCTGCCTGTCCTGCTGGAACCGGTATCCTTCGCGGGTGAAGATCCGGGAAGGGATCCCCCCGCGGTGTGCCTGCGGAACGATTCTCAAGCCGAACCTCGTCCTGTTCGGGGAACCGATCCCCTGGGACGCGCAGGAAGAGGCCGAAAACCAGGCGAAGCGATGTTCCGTCCTGCTGGTGATCGGCACCTCCGCGCAGGTGGCCCCCGCCTGCGACATCCCCCTGCTCTCCAAGGGGTCGGGGGCCGTCATCATCGAGATCAATCCCGAAGAGACCCCCCTGACAAAGTCGGTCGCCGACCTGCATCTGCGGGAGAAAGCAGGCATTGCCGTGACTCGGCTGGAACGGGAGATCCGCTCTCCCGATCCTTCCCATTGACGACGTCCTTCCATTAATATTTTTAATATTCATTAATTTATTTTCTCCCTCCCTCGTCTCGCCAGGAAGTTGAACCGTTATATTTCAGCATGTTAGGAGGGAAAAGGCGTTGGCACGGGTATTGCCCGTATCACCCGCGGGAGGAAGGCCATGCGATCCGAGAAGGGATTCACACTGGTGGAAATCACGATCGTGCTGGCGATCATCGGGATCGGCGCCATCATAGCCGGTTCCAACATTCTCGATTGGATCACCCACAACCATTCCGTCGGGTTTCATCGGGAAGTAGCCCAGATGGTGGAGGAGGCCAGGACGCGTGCCATCTCGTCCCAGCGGCAGCACCGGATCGTCGTCGATGCGGCCGCGGAAACCGTTTCCCTGGCGCGAGGGGATAAGGGGGCAGGGTCGACGACATGGACACAGGTGCTTGCCACGATTACCGCACCAGACAGAACTTCGATAGACAACGTTCTCACCACCCAGGGGGCCGTGACGACGAACACGTCTGCCGGGACGGTCAACATAACGGTCAACCCCGCGGGTGACACGTTTCCCCTGGATCTGGTCCGGATCTATATCTCCAATGACCTCGGCGAGGATTGGACCGTGCGCCTTTTCGGCTGGACATCGAGAGTGAGGGTGGAAAATGGCACGACATAGGCTCTGCGTGAAAAACGACGGCTTTTCCCTGATCGAGGTGCTTGTCTCGCTGACCATTCTCGCGGTGGGTCTGTTGGGGTTGGCGCTTCTGCAGACCACGGCCATCAAGGGGAATGAAATGGCGAACAAATCCACGGTAGCCACCGAACTTGCGCAGGACTCCCTCGAGCAGTTCCGAAGGGTCGCCTGGGCAAACGTGCTGTCGCAGCCCAACACGACCGCCTTCGACACCACCCCGACCCCGATCTACAGTTCCCTTCCCGGCGCAGCCGGAGACAACACAACCGTCCGGGGTACTACCTATTACCGTATCTGGCGCGTGGACCCCAATGTCGCAACGGCGACGCTCAAAACGATCACCGTGTGGTGCTGCTGGCAGGACGAGCGAGGGGGTTGGCACAACGTCATGCTGGTTGCCCGACGGTCGAGCGTGGGGGTATGAAAATGCGAACGACCAGGGAAGCGGGCTTCACCCTCATCGAGGTCATGGCCGCGGTGGCGATCTTCTCCATCGCCATGACGGCCGTCTACGCCACCTTCACGTTTCAACACCAGTCGTTCACGACGCAGAGCCGCGTCGCATCGATGCAGGAGAACTTCCGGGACGCGCTGGTTCCCCTGAACCGGGACATCCGGCTGGCGGGGTACGGGATCCCGGCGCCGGTCACCATCCCGAACACGGCAATCCCCGGAGGGGTTACCTCGATCCGCTCCCTGTATCCGGTGGACAACACCACCGGTCCCGACACCCTGTACATCATGTACCTGTACGACATGGATTCCAATCAGCCGCCCACGACGATCACCAGCCCCATGCCCAACCCATCGGCGGAATTCAACGTGGGGCAGGTCACCGGTTTTCAGGTCGGGGACCTGTGTTTCATCTCCGACGGGGCCGCCGCCGACATGTTCCAGGTAACCACTGTGCAAAGCGCATCCCTGAAAATCCAGCACAACCCCGGCGGCTCGAACGACTACAACGCCGCGGGGGGACATACCACCTTCCCGCCCGGGGGATACGATACCGGCTCCACGATAGCGAAAGCGCGTTTCCTCAGGTATTACATCGACACCACGACCGACCCGGCCCATCCGACCCTCATGGTGGACCGGATGGGCGGTGCAACTCCGCAGCCCGTGGCGGACGACATCGAGGACATGCAGTTCCAGTATTTCCTGGATACCAACTTCGACGGCGTCCCGGATACCTGGAGCGACAACCCGGGGGACCTGACGCAGATTCGCCAGGTGCGGATCCTTCTTTGCGCCCGCACGCGGTTTCCGGAAAAAGGGTGGCAGGAAGTTCGGCCCGCCCTGGCGAACCGTCCTGCGGGAACGGGGGCGGACGGATACCGCCGGAGAGTGCTGGCCATCACCCTGGACGTGCGCAATGCGGGGATATGAGTCCCATGAGAAAAGGGAGGGCTGCCGTGAAGGCAAGATCCATCGGGCATAGGATATCGGAACGGACGGGCAGTGCCCTGGTCATCACCATGCTTCTTCTGGTGATCCTGACGGTAATCGGGATCTACGTCATCGACATATCCACCACGGAAATGGATATCGCCCTGCATTACAAGGTGGGTACGATCACCCGCAACACGGCGGAATCCGGCGCCTACACGGGGATCGAGGAGCTCCCCACCACGTATCCGGCGGGCTCCGATTGCACGGTGACGATGACGGCGGGAAAGAACATGACCGCCACCTATACGTTTCGGTCCGACCTTTCGGGCCCGATGCAGATGGAGCCCGGTTACGGGACGAACTTCATGTTTGCCAGCTACTCGGTAATTTCCAACGGAAGCGCCCCTTCGGGTTTCACGGGGGGAGTGCGCGTGGATGCCGCTGTCACGTTCGGACCGATGCCGGCAGGCTCTGGGTATTAAGACGGATTGGGGAGAGATAAACGGATCTTGGAGAGGGCAAAGGAGGTAAAGTGATGCGTCCCAAATGTACAGGGAGGAAAAAAGGGTTCCTGTTTGTCATTCTTGCCGCCGCGGCCATGGCGGGATTGGCGGCTTTCCCGGCCTTCGGGGACGATTCCGACATCTTCAAGATCCAGGCGACGCCGAACGTGCTGCTGATTCTCGACGATTCCGGGTCGATGGCGCGCAACTACGGGGGGTCCGAAGTCGGGGACCTCGACGGGCAGGACCGGACAACCTTCGGGGGCACGGAAGTCAGCAGTCGCGTCGACGTGGCGTATCGGGTTCTGTATCAGCTCCTGAACGCAGACAAGACCCAGGTGACGATCGGGGGATCCAACTACGAGTATCCGACGCAGCGGTCCCATGTCCTCCCGGATACCTCGGGAACCGACGGGTACCAATTCAACCAGAATCTCACCTCGACCGGAGACGAGAATGCCTTGCGATTCCGTCTCGGCTTGATGATTTACGGGAGGACCGGCGCATGGAACGGGTATGACCGAATCAGTGTCCCGGTCCAGATCAACGGAACCGACAGCAACCTCCCGCCCTTTACCACGAGCTACCGTGCGTTCTGGTCGTCAATCAAGGCGAATTACATCCCTTACACAGGCAACCCGACGCCGTTGGCCCGATCGATTCAGGCCGCGCGGACCCATTATTTCCCGACCGCAGCCACCGGGGACGGCGCAAGTTGCCGGAAGAGTTTCGTCGTGGTGATCACGGACGGAGAAGATACGATCGCCAACGGGGGCACGGGGGGCGTCCCGAAGTATTATTCAAACGGTTTTTACGGGGACCTCGCGGAATTTAACCCGAACGGCATCGTGGGATCCAGCAACGAGGGGCAAATCGCAAGAAACACCGAGACCATTCGTCAGGCAAAACTCCTGGCGGACAACGATATCGGCATTTTCGTAGTGGGCGTGGGGATGCTGGGGGACCTCCCGCACCAGAGAGTGCTGCGGCAGGTGATGCGGCGAACGGCCGAGCAGCAGGGAACCGATCTTTCCACAGCGGAGTACAACAGCGTGGCGGCGGCCGGCGACAATACCGCCCTCGGGGCCGGCAAGGTGTTCTTCGCCGATAATGCGGACGATCTGCTCGCGGCGATGCAAAACGCCTTTGCCACCATTATCGTCCAGTCCCGCTCGTTTACCTCCCCGGTGGTTCCCGCGGTGCGCACCACCGACAACAACCGTCTCTACCAGGCTTCGTTTTTCCCGGAAAATCCTCCCGAGACCTTCTGGGAGGGGCATCTGCAGTCGATTCCCCTCCTGGACAACGGCGCGTTGCCGTCGCCCCTTGTGGTGGATTGGGACGCCGGGAATCGACTGACGAGCAGCAACCGGAACTACGGGTCCAACCCCCGGAATGTGTACACGGCAAGCCTGTCTTACGGAACCTGGACCCAACAGGACTTCTCCACGGCCAACAGCTGGCTGGACCCCGTCGTCCTTGGCGTCCCGGCATCGGAACGGGACGGGCTGATCAGCGACATCGTCCTTCGGGAAAACAAGACCATGCGGATGGGAGATATCTTCCATTCCAATCCCGTCGTAGTGGGGGCGCCGAACGCATTCTATTCGGATGCGGGATTTTCTACCGCATTGTGTCCTTCCGGAACCTGCAACAGTTTCCTGAAAGAGCACAAGCATCGCCAACGCGTGATTTACGCAGGGGGAAACGACGGGATGCTCCATGCGTACGACGCGGGGATATGGCAAGCGTCGACGAATAGTTACAACAACGGCACCGGAGAGGAGCTTTTCGGCTACATTCCGAACGTCCTCCTCGGCGACCTGAAGAAGATGAAAGTCACCTCGACCTCCAGCCATCCCTACTTGGTGGACGGCTCTCCCACCGTGGCAGACGTGTGGCTGGATGCAAACAACGACAACGCCGTTTTGTCCTCGGAGTGGAAGACGGTCCTCATTTCCGGCCTGCGAAAAGGGGGTCGGGGCCTGTTTGCCCTCGATGTCACCAACCCCCCCAACCGTTCCAATCCCACATCGTCGCAGGTCATCGCGAACAACTACACGAATCCGCTTTGGGAAATCACCGATGCCGATATTCCGGCTCTCGGATATACATGGTCGAAACCGGTCGTCGGCAAGGTCCTGCTCGACGACAGCGGGGTGACAAAAACCCGTTGGGTCGCCTTCGTCGGAGGGGGATATGCGACTTCGCCTACCCTTACGGCGAACGCTGCGGCAAAAGCATCAAGTATCTTCGTCACCTCCACGGAAGGATTTCCCAGTTCCGGAACGCTCGTGATCGGAAACGACATCGCCGTTTACGGGGGAAAGACCGCGACGTCCTTCACCGGAATTCCCACAAGCGGGAGTAAGGATGCTGTCCTCGAAGCACACTCGGCAGGGGAGTCGGTCTTGTCCCCGCTCGGCAGGGGATTCTACGTCATCGACATCAAGCTCGGAAAGGTGCTCTGGCGCCTGGAGCCGGTTTCCAATTCCGCCATGCAATACCCCTTCCCCTCCAATTCAGTCGGTGTGGATACCGATGCCAACGGCTACGTGGATTACGTCTACAACGTCGATACGGGAGGACAGTTGTGGCGTTTCGATTTCCGGGCGAAAGGGATCTACGACACCATTTCCCAAACGGTGACCTACGGCTGGAGCGGGAAACGGATCTTTGCGCCGTCCTCCCCGCCGGCAGAACCGTTCTTCAACGATCTGGATGTCGCTGTCGACGCTGCATTGAACCGATGGATCTATTTCGGATCGGGGGACCGGGAGGATCCGTTGGGGACCGGGACCGGCAGACTCTACGCCATCCTGGACGGGGACCCTTCGCCGAGCCCTTACAGCGACAGCAACCTTACGAATTTCAGCAGCCTGCTCTCGGACATCGACCAGGCCAAATTTGCCACGATGGGAAAAACCAAGAACGGGTGGTTCATGGACATGCCCAACACCAATGAAA
>JBFKGZ010000121.1:0-6611 GCA_041633075.1 Candidatus Deferrimicrobiaceae bacterium
CGTCGGGTGGGAAAGGGAGACACGAGGGCGTCCTGCGGGATTGCGCACGAATCTGCTCGTTTCGGTCGGCGCTTGTACCGTGATGATCATCTCCGAGACCTTTGTCCTAAAATACGGCGCACAAAATGCGCAGTCCCTCCTGCGCCTTGATCCTTCCCGTACGGCGGCTCAGATCGTAACCGGTATCGGTTTTCTTGGCGCGGGCGTGATCCTCAAGGAGGGGGCCACCGTGAGGGGGCTGACCACAGCCGCAACCCTCTGGGTGGTCGCGGGTCTCGGAATGGCCTTCGGTATGGGATTCTTCTCCCTTGGGGCCCTCTCGACGATCACCGTCCTGGTGGGTCTTCTTTTTCTGAAACAGTTTGATTTGACTATCAAAAAGGACCGTTACCTCTATTTGGCCGTTACCGCCATGCGGCGCGATTCCCTCTACGACGATCTCCGGCAATTGGTCGATAAGCGGGGGCTAAAGATTTCGGAGGTCAGCTCCCAGGTGGATCTGGAAAAAAATGAAATCTACCTCAGGATGGTGATAAAACAGCGGCAGGACACCATCGGCAGGGAATTAACCAGGGAAATCGAACAGTTAGAAGGGGTCAAGAAGATTCACTATCGGTAGAACAAGCTTGGGTGATCGCGGGGAAAGACTCTGTCCGATCCCGCCGCGTGTACTCCGGTCCACAAATTTTTTTCCTTTCATTCTATCCGGGTGAGCGCCAATAAAATAGTTTCCCCTTTGACAACCACTTCATACATATGTTTAAATCAAACGTTCGAGTGATGCCTCATTGTTCCGCCGTTCAAAACCCGATTTCGACCAGGAATCTCAAATGAAGACGATCCAGCGGGATACCAAAACCAGGATCCTGGATACAGCTGAAAAGCTCTTTGCCGGGAAAGGGTTCCACAGCACGTCGCTTCGTGACATCACGCAGGATGCAGAAGTGAACCTGGCGGCGGTCAACTATCACTTCGGTTCCAAGGATGCCCTCTTCGAGGAAGTGTTCAAGCGGCGGTTCCTCCCCATCAACCGGATTCGGCGGGACAAGCTGGAAACGATACGAGCCGACGCAAAACGGAAGAACGGAAGGCCTGCCGTCCGTGAGGTTCTTCAAGCGTTCATCGATCCCGTCCTTCGTTTCCGGGAAACGGAGCCCGGAGCGGCGTCATTTATCGCCCTTGTCATCCGCACGCTGAGCGAACACGATGACAGGCTGCGGGAAATCCTCATGGGATACTTTCGTCCGACCTTTTTCCTCTGTCTGGATATCCTCTGCGAAGCCCTGCCCCATGCCCCGAAGGGGGTTCTTTTCTGGCGCCTGCAATTTTCCATCGGGGCGATGAGCCACACTCTGCACATGCTGGATCAGTTCAAGTTGTTTCCGGAAGGAGTCGTGCCTGTCTACGATGGGGATTCCATGACGGATATGATCGTATCCTTCGTCACCGCGGGGATGGAGAAACAATGAGCCGCGCATGGGCGTTTGTCATATTGCCTGTTCTCCTCGCTACGTTTTTCTCCGGGTGCACCATCCACCGCAAACAGGTCATAACCTTGCCGTCTCCCGTTCCGGATTCGTTCGTCCGGCAGGAAGGACCGCCCGTTGAGTCGCTCCCGGTCGGCAGATGGTGGGAGACCTTCGAGGATGAGGATTTGAACCACCTCATGAAGGAGGCGTTTGCAAACAACCCGGACCTGGCCCAGTCCTTCGCCAGGCTTTCGCAGCTCCGGGCGGTAACACGCCAGGCAGAATCCGTCCTGTACCCTTCGCTTACCGCCGAGGCAGAAGGCGGCAGGTCCAGACAACCGGGGATTTTCGGCGCGAATACCGGAAACCGCTACAGTATGTCTCTTGCCGCCGGGTACGAAATCGATCTCTGGAACAGGAACCGATCGGGCGCCATGGCGGCGGCGCTGGAGGAGAGGGCATCCCGGGAAGACATCCGCTCTTTATTTATTACGCTCTCTGCCGAGCTTGCCGATCTCCACTACCTTGCGGTGGAGCAGAGAGCGCAGATCCGACTCACCGACGGGACCATCGCTTCCTTCGAGAATACCCTCGATCTCGTGACGCGGAGGTACGTCCAGGGTCTCGTCTCGGCCATTGACGTATACCAGGCCCGCCAGAACCTGTCGTTCGCGAAAGCCAGCCGTCCCGTCTTCGAGGCGAACCTGGCGGAAGCCGAACATGCGATCTCGGTTCTCCTGGGCCGGTACCCGGATCGGAATGTAGCCGGGAAGATGGCCGAGCTCCCGGAGACTCCCGAGGCATTTCCCGCGGGGCTGCCGTCGCAGCTTCTTGCGCGGAGACCCGACGTGCAGGCCGAGTTCCTCCGCGTGAAAGCCGGTGATGCCCGGGTGGCGGAGGCCATTGCCGATCGTTTCCCGTCGTTCAATCTGCTCGGAAATTACGGCAGGTCCCGCACCTCCTTCATCACCGGGGATGTCACCGGGGTCTTCTGGAACCTGCTGGCAGGAGCGGCGCTGCCGGTAATCGACGGGGGAAGGCGAAAGGCCGAAGTGGACAGGACCGAAGCGGCTTTCCGGGAAAGCCTGTCCCGGTATCGGAAGGTGGTTCTGTCCTCCTTCCGGGAAGTGGAAAACGCCCTGGTCAACAACCGCACGACCGAGGAGCGCATCCGTCAACTCGAGCAGCAGGTTACCGCCACCGGCGGAGCATTGCGCCTCTCCCTGGACCGGTACCTGCTCGGCCTATCCGATTACCTCCCGGTCTTGACAGCCCAGAACGCGGACTTTACCGCAAGGAGCCAGCTTCTCGCTGCGAGACGCCAGCTCCTGTCGGACCGGATCAGCCTCGCCCGGGCCCTTGGGGGAGACTGGATGGAGGAAGAAATGGAAATCCGCCGGGAAGCGTCTGCCAGGGAAGGAAAGAAAAAATGAGCAAAAAAACCATATTGCTGAAGATTGCCCTTCCCATCGTTGTCATTCTTGCGGGATTTGCCGGGATGCAGATCATGGTCCACTCCCGTGCCGCACCGAAGAAAGAGGTGAAGGAGAGCAGGGGCGTCCTGGTGGAGGTCAAACGCGTAACCCGGGAGAACCTGCCGGTGGTCGTCATGGGGACCGGTACGGTAGGGCCGAGGCAGGAAGCAAGCATCACCCCGCAGGTCAACGGACGGGTCACCTATCTTGCCCCCCATTTCGCCGTCGGCGGTCTTTTCCGGAAGGGGGACCTTCTTTTCCGGATCGAGGATACCGATTACCGGCTGGCGATCGACGGGGCGAAAGCTGCCCTTGCCAAAGCCGAGTTCGATCTCGCAACCGTCGAGGGACAGGCCCAGGTCGCCCGCATCGAGTGGGAACGTTTGCACCTCGCGGAAACGAAGGAGCCGAGTCCCCTGGTCCTCTACGAGCCGCAGATGAAAAACGCACGGGCCAACGTCGATTCCGCCAAGGCGGCCCTGTCCCAGGCGGAGCTGAATCTTGCGCGGACATCCGTATACGCGCCCTTTACCTGCCTGGTCCGGTCGGAGGAGATCGATTTGGGCCAGTACGTGACGGTGGGGAATCGGGTGGCGACGGTGGCAGGCACCGGTGCGGCGGAGATCGTCGTTCCCCTCCCGCTGGAAGAGTTGCAGTGGATAACGATCCCCCGGAAGGGCTCCAACGGATCCGGGTCGAACGCGCTGGTGAAATTAGCCGTGGGCGACCAGGTTTTCACCTGGAAAGGGCGGATTGTCCGGTCGCTGGGGGAGGTGGACCCCCGGGGGCGAATGGCGCGGGTCGTCGTGGCCGTCGCCGATCCCTACAATCTCGCAAAGGGCGGGGGCGAAAAAAAGGAGCGGGACCTCGAGATCGGCACCTTCGTCGACGTGGAGATCCTCGGCAAAACCCTTTCGGGTGTTTATGCGGTGCCCCGCTCCGCCCTGCGGGATGGGGACACCGTGTGGACGATGGACGATGAGGAAAGGCTCCGGGTGACACCGGTGACCGTCGTGCGCCGCGAGCGCGACACGGTCGTCTTGCGCGACGGTTTCCCGGAGGGCGCCAGGGTGGTTCTCACCAACATCTCGGGGGCGGCGGAAGGGATGAAACTCCGCCTGGCAGGAGGGGACAACCCACAGTGAAGGCCGCGATCCGATGGATGGCCCGCAATCACGTCGCCGCCAACATTCTCATGTTCGTGCTGATCGTCGGCGGTCTCATCAAGGGGTACTCCATCAAGCAGGAGGTGTTCCCCGAAGTCGACCTGGACAGGATCCAGGTATCGGTTGCGTACCCGGGCGCCGGGCCCGAGGAGGTCGAGGAGGGAATCCTTCGCCAGATCGAGGAAAATCTGACCGGGATCGACGGGATCAAGGAGATCACGTCGTCGGCTTCGGAAGGGATCGGCATGGTGACCGCCGAGGTCGCATCCGGCGAGGACCCGGACCTCGTGCTGCAGGACATCAAGAGCGAAGTGGACCGGATCGTCACCTTTCCCGAAGATGCGGAAAAACCGGTCATCGCGAAGATGGTGAACCGGGCCGAGGTCATCTCCGTCGTGGTCTACGGGGAAGTCTCGGACCGCGTCCTACGGGAGCAGGCCGAGGAAATCCGGGACGAACTTCTGGTCCTGGAAGGCATCACCCAGGTCGACCTCGGCGGGGTCCGCCCCTACGAGATTTCCATCGAGATCCCCGAGGAAAACCTGCGGGGATACGGCCTCACCCTGGAAGAGGTGGCCCGGCGGATACGACGTGCCTCCCTCGATCTGCCCGGGGGGACGATCAAGACCGAGGGCGGGGAGATCCTGCTGCGCACGAAGGAGCGCAGGTACTTCGGCCCGGAATATGCCGATATCACCGTGGTCACGAACCCCGATGGCGTCCAGGTGAAGCTCGCCGACATCGCCCGGATCAAGGACGATTTCGAAGAGACGGACGTGTTCGCGCGGTTTGACGGCGTCCCGGCCGCCATGGTGAAGGTCTTCCGGGTCGGCGACCAGAAACCGATCGAGATCTCGAAGCGCGTGAAGGAGTACGTAAAGGGGAAAGCACCCCGAATTCCCACGTCGGTGAATATCGCCGTCTGGTTCGACACCTCGGAGATTTACCAGAGCCGGATCAATCTCCTCCTGAAAAACGCCGCCCTGGGCTTGACCCTTGTGCTCATCATCCTGGGCCTGTTCCTGGAGATCCGGCTGGCGCTGTGGGTCATGCTCGGCATACCGATCTCCTTTTTCGGTGCGATGCTGCTCATGCCGACCCTGGACGTCTCCATCAACATGCTCTCCCTGTTCGCGTTCATCCTGGCGCTGGGGATCCTCGTGGACGACGCCATCGTGGTGGGGGAGAACATCTTCGAGCAGAGGCAGAGGGGGAAACCGTTTGTCGAGGCGGCCATCGACGGCACCGTCGAGGTGGGGATCCCGGTGGTCTATGCCGTTCTCACGACCGTGGTCGCTTTCCTGCCGCTTGTGTTTGTCACCGGCGTAATGGGCAAGTTCATCAAGGTGATTCCCCTCGTGGTGATCGCGCTCCTCCTCATGTCGCTGATCGAATCGCTCTTCGTCCTCCCCGCCCACCTCTCCGGGGGGAGACCGAACAACCATGTCGGGAAAGGGTTCCTCGGGGCTCTGGAGAGGGTCCGGCTCGGTTTCGGGAAGCACCTGGAGCGGTTCATCGCGGGGAGGTACCGGCCGTTCCTGGAGCGCTGCCTGCGATACCGTTACACGACGGTGGCGGCGGGCATCGCGGCCCTCTTTCTCACCCTCGGGGTCGTCCGGGGGGGGATCCTGAAATTTACGTTCATGCCCGAGGTGGAAGGGGACATGGTCATCGCGTCCATCAAGATGCCCCCGGGAACTCCCGCGAAGGAAACGGGGAAGGTGGCGCAATTCGTCGTGGAGGCTGGGAAAAAGGTTGTCCAAGAGCTCGATCGGGACCAGGGCGAGGGAAACTCGATCATGCGCAACATCTTCTCCCTCGTGGGAACCACCCTTGTCCGGCGCGGCCCGGGGGGAGGGCAAACCGCTTCGGCCTCCCACGTCTCCGAAATCGCCATGCTCCTTGCCGAAAGCAAGGACCGGGGGGTTCCGGCCGCAGAGGTGGCGAGCAGGTGGCGGGAGGCGGCAGGCGACCTTCCGGGCGTGGATTCCGTAACCTTCACTTCGAGTCTTTTCGAGGTCGGGTCCGACATCGATGTCCGTGCCGCGCACGCGGACTTCGACGTCCTGGCCCGCGTCGCCGGGGCCATCAAGCGGAGCCTCGCCGGGTACCCCGGCGCGGGAAACATCGACGACAGCCTGTCCCGGGGAAAACGGGAATTGAAAATCCAGCTCCGGCCCGAGGCGCGAACCCTCGGGGTCACCGAGGAGGAGCTCGGAAGACAGATCCGGTCTGCCTTTTACGGGGCGGAGGCGCTCCGGCTGCAGAGGGGTCGCAACGAAGTGAAAGTCATGGTCCGCTACCCGGAGGAGGACCGAAGGAACCTGTGGAACCTGGAATCGATGCGGATCCGTACCCCGGACGAGGGAGAGATTGCGCTGGCTGCCGCCGCCCGCGTGTCCGAGGGGTGGGGATATGCCAGCATCAACCGGACGAATCGCAAGCGGGTCGTAAACGTCACCGCGACGGTCGACGCATCGTCTGCGAACGCCCAGGAGATC
>JBFKGZ010000122.1:0-6577 GCA_041633075.1 Candidatus Deferrimicrobiaceae bacterium
GGGCGATTCCTTGCTCGGGGTTTCCACCCCGAAATGGTTCAGGTGTTACTCGGCCTTGACCACGTTTGAAGCCTGGGGTCCCTTGGGACCCTGCGTGATCTCGAATTCGACCCGGTCCCCCTCCTGGAGAGATTTGAAGCCCTCCGCCTGGATTGCGCTGAAGTGGACGAATACATCCGGCCCTTCCTCCTGGCTGATGAATCCGAACCCCTTCGCGTCGTTGAACCACTTCACATTTCCTGTTGCCACATCTACCTCCAAAAAAATGAATTATTGCTCAATCCGGGCGGTGGGGCCCAAACAGCGCAATTACGGGGCATAACCTAAGCCCCTGGATTACTATGCGCTTATTTGGTTCACTACTCAAGGAATAATTTCGTGCCGTTCCCGGCAGGAACCACATCCGGGATGAGGTATTCCTTCCTTTCCTTAAGGAAGCCCCGTAAGAATCTTGTCCATCTCCTGAGCGGAGAAACCCCTGAGGGTTTCACTCTTGACATTTCCCATCATCGCCAGTCCCAGCGACAGGCGGGTGATGGTTTCATCGTCAGGTGCCTCCCCTACCACCACGACGTCATAGCGCCCCAGGGTCCAATATATCTCCCTGATCTTGACATTCATCTTCGCTGCAAGCTCCTTGAAATCTTTGGCTCGTTTGGTCGTCTCCTTCACTTTCCGGATCCCCTGGTCTGTGAATCGCATCAGGCCGATATAGGTAGCCATCGCCCTCCTCCTTTCGGCGCTTTTCATGCGCCATCGAGTCGAGATACATGACGTTTTACGACCGGATAATCCCAGTATCCTTCGACACGGGAAGGAGTGTCAAACTCCCTTTTCCGGCCCATGGATCGGCCTTCTCCAAAGGCGAACAGGGAACGCCAGGGCTTTCGCGGGGGGCCGCAACGAAAAACAGGGCGTCCGTGATCTTCCCGCCGATTTGGGATGCGGATTTCCGGAATGAGGGGCTAGAATGGAACTGGCCGCCGCCGAGGCGGCGGGGGAATCAGCGGGAAGCAGGGAGGGCAGGCCATGGCTCATAGGGCACGACGGCTCCTGGACGATGCGCGCAAGGCCATCGCATCCACCGAAAAGCGGATTCGCCGTCACCCGTACCTGGAGGCCCTGGAGGCACGGAGGGTGGAGAAGAAAACGCTGGCGCTGTTCGCGGGGCAGCAGTGCCACATCATCGAGAGCGACCTCCGCAGCGTGGCGCTGATCGTGTCCCGGGCGGAGACGCAGGGCGCGCGGGACTTTCTCACCGGAATGCTGCAGGGGGAGCGCGCGGCGTTTACGGCCCTGGGCGCCTTCGGGAAAGCGTTGGGCCTGTCGCCGGAAAAGCTGCATGCGGCGGAGCCGCTCCCCGGCGCGTTTGCCTACAGCGCGTACGTGAACTGGCTCGCCACTTACGGGACGGCCGCGGAATTCGTGGGGGCCTTTCTGGTAAACCTTGCGGCCTGGGGCGCAAACTGCGGACGGATCAGCCGGGCGCTCCAGGCGGGCTACGGTCTCTCCGGACAGGACGTCGCCTTCTTCGATCTGTTTGCCAGCACACCGCCCGGATTCGAGGAACAGGGCCTGGCCGTAGTGGAGGAAGGGCTGGCGCAAGGAGCGGATCCCGTACGCATCCGGCGTGCGGCGCGCCTGCTGCAAGGGTTCGAGTTGCTGTACTGGGACACGATGTGGGAGGCTGCCAAAGGCTGAACCCGCGGCCGGGACCGCCAGACGATCCACATGCGCGGCCACGATCCTCTTCAGAAGGACCCCGTATTCCTACGACACCTGCTCGGGGAAACCAGAAAAGAGCGGATCAGGTCCGGGACGCCGGGTCACCGGCCGAGATCGATTTGCGCCAGGACGGGAAGGTGATCCGATGCGAGGCGCGCCGACGTGCTTCGGTGCGCCTCGACACACAGCAGCCGCTCCCGCGGGCGCACCCAGACCCGGTCCAGCCTCAGCAGCGCACGGTGCGCGGGATAGCTCCGGGGGGCGGGGGCGCGTCCGAGGACGGCCCGAAGGGGGCGAAGGCTTACGGCCATGGGCCGCCACTCGTTGAAATCCCCCAGGACCACAGTAACCGCCCCTTGATTCTCCGCAGCCAGAGACGCCACGCGTCGGGCCTGGAGGCGGCGCTCCCCGAACCGAAGTCCGAAATGGGTGACCAGTACCCGGATCGGATGGCCTTCTGTCAGCAGGGACGCCGCAATCAATCCGCGCGGCTCGGCGTCCGGCACGCTGATGTCGTGGAGATCGACGCGCAGGATCCGGACCCGGGACAGGAGTGCGTTGCCGTAGTCCGCGTCCGTCCGCCGGAGGGTGATGCCGTGGTGGACGGCATATCCGGCCTCCGCCGCCAACCCGAGGAGCGCCTGCCCCGCTCCGGTCATGGGATTGCCATCCACTTCCTGGAGGCCGACGACGGATGCATCGAGTTCCTCGATCACCCGGAAAACCCGGCCCGCGTCCTGTCTTCCGTCCCGGCCGATGCATCGCCGCACATTGTAGGTCGCAACCCGCACCTCCAGTCGGGGCCTCATCCTCCTTCCCTGCCTGTTCCCTGTTCTTCCCGCCGACTGATCCACCGGCTCGACAGGATGCCGCCCCCCGCAAGGATCGCGGCGAGGACTCCGACCCAGGCGATCGTGCCGGTAGTCGGCGCGCGCAGAGCCCCGACGATCCCGTCGGCGAAGAAGGAAAGCGCCAGGGCCCCCGGGGCAATGCCCAGCAGCGTGCCCAGCCAGAAGTCGCGGAAGCGTATGTGCGATGCGCCGGCCACCAGGTTGATCACCACGAACGGGGCAACGGGCACAATACGCAATGTGATCACCGTGAGCAGGCCCCGCCGGGACAGCTTTTTGCTCAAGCGGTTGATCCGTTTTCCCGCAAGGCGGCGAACGGCATCCCTGCCCAAGGTGTTCCCGATCCCGAAGTTCACCACGGCGCTCAGCACACTGCCGGCGAGGGAATAGAAAAATCCCAGCCAGGGCCCGAAAATCAGGGCCGATGCGGCGATCATCAGCGTCACCGGAACGGCGACAAGACTTCCTGCGACGAAGCCCCCCATGGCGATCGGAAAACTCCAAGGGCTGCCGGCGGCGTCCCCGGCGAGCGTTTCGATTCGCTCTACGGTCAGCAGATCCTCCAGCGGCGTCCACCTCCACGCAGCGGCAAGGGCAAGAAGTCCAAGGAGCATGGCGGCGGCGGCGGCAAGACGCTTCCCGACGCTTTTCTTGGGCTCGCTCCCCAGGACCATCTCGAGCAGCGTGTCGGGATCAACGGGTTTCTCCGGATCGACGATGGCCGCGTCCGGCACCATCTGATCGATCGATTCCGGCACAGTCCCCTCCAGAGGCCGCAGTGCACGTTCTCCGCTCCGGAAACCTTCGATGGCAGGCAACAGGCCACCCGTCCGATCCACGGCCTCCTGGACCTCCTTCTCGCTCTTCCCGGAGTGCTCGGCCAGGAGACGGAAAAGGCAGGCCCGGACGGCACGCTCCGCTTCCTCATCACCGGCCGCGTCGATCACCAGATCGCATTCGGTATCAAGCCGCATGGAGCGGTTGCTGATGTTGGACGATCCGACACGGAGAAGACGGTCGTCGGCGATCATGAGCTTGGCGTGCACATCGACGCAGTCGTCCTCGCCAAGCCCCGGGACGTGGGGATAGAAGACGCCCAGCCGGTTGTGGACGTCGTTCGCCCGCAGCGTGCCCAGCAGTCGTGACCGAAGCACCTCCATCGTGTACTTTTCCAGCCAGCCCGTCTTGCTCTTCGGCTGGACGATGACGACCTCGGGGGCCTCCTCCTCCTTCAGACGCGAGGCAAGCGCGTCTCCCACCGCAGCGCTGGTAAGATACTGGTTCTCGATGTAGATGTATCGGCGCGCAGCCGCGATGGTGTCGCAATAGAGTCGCTCGATTTCCCGCACCTCGGCCCGTTCGCGATGCGGCCCCATGGTCCGCGCAATTCCCACATCAATGTTTTGGAAATCCGGGGCCACGCCGTCCGGCCACGGGTCGTCAGCCGTATCGCTCTCCGGGAGGTTCTCCGTTTTCCCACCGGCGGTGCGCCAACGTTCCCGGGCGAGCTCCCCCAATGCCCTGGCGACTTCCCCGTCGACGGCGAGCTGGAAGTCATGAAACGGGGAATAGCGGTGGCCATCCGGGTCAAGGCGCCCGGGATGATCGGCGGCGTGCTCCGTCGTGTCCCAACGCTGCTTGCTCAGGTCGATGCCGCCGACAAAGGCGACCTTGTCGTCCACCACGACCACCTTCTGGTGGTGGGAGGCGCCCGGCGGATGCTCGCCGTCCATGCGAAAGTGAAGGCGCCGATGGATCCGCCAGTGCGGGCTGTAGATGGGGGGCCACTCCCGGTCCAGCGCGAAGACCATGGAGAAGTCCCAGACCAGCACGTGGACCCGGAGTCCGCGTCGCCGCTGGAGCGTGTGGTGAAGGAAGTCGATTAGGGTCTCGGGCCGGTCGTCCTTTCCTTCTCCCCTAACCAGCCGGACCCTGCTGTCGATGTCCCACCCCAGAATCCAGACAGCACGACGCGCCTTGCCGATGGCGTCGCGCACCGCCTTGAAGTACGCCTCGCCGTCGACGAGAAGAGCGCAGCGATTCGCCCTGGCCACACGCCAGCAGTTGACTCCCGTAGCGAGCAGCCTGTCCTTCTCCCTGTCCGGCATATGCGTGTCCTGCGGCAACGTTTTCGCCCTTTGATTCCGGTGTCGGTGGCAAGAGGCAGGTACACCGTCATCTCGATGAGACGGCCGGACTCCCGGAACCGATGTACCGAAAGGCAATTCTCAGGAAGGGATGGTTATCACCGGACCGTGGAATACCCCTCCTCGGTCCACCGTTTGATCCCCCCCCCCAAGTGGTAGTACCTGCGAAACCCGAGTTCCTCCATGATTCCCAGGGCGCGGGTGCTCCGGTTCCCTGTACGGCAATAGACGAGGTAGGTCTTGGACCTGTCGAGGCCCGCCATCTCCTCCCGGAACCTGGGGGAACGGTAATCGACCAGTACGGCGCCTTCGAGGTGCCCTTGGGCGAACTCGCCCGGCGTGCGGACATCCAGGACAACGAAATCCCGGTTCCCCGCGTTCTCCCGGATCAGCGCCTGCGCATCTCCCGGCTCCACGTTTCGGCTTTCATCGCCCCACGCCCGGGGGGCACCGATCACCGCCAGGAGAAACAACAGGGCGGGCAGAGCCAGCAGGAATGTGAATTTCAACGTACCGTCCATGCGCGTCATCCTTGCCTCCCCTTCCGGATCTGTTTTCCTTGGCCATAGGATTCCGGAGGTCCCGATACGGATTCTTCCACCGCTTAACGCCGCTTTGCGAGCATTCAAAGCAATAAAATTGTTCTGCATCGTTCATTTCCCGGTGCTTTTCGGGATGGGCGGTACGAATGGTTCCCCGGGGCGCCAGCCGGCGGGGCACAGCTTTCCGGTTTTGAGCGCGGAAACAAGCCGCAGAATCTCGTCGACGCTCCTTCCCACGGTCAAATCCTGCACGGTGTAGGCCCGGACGAGCCCGTCCGGACCGATGAGGAACGTCCCCCGCAACGCGGCCCCGAGCCTCTCCAACAGGACCCCGTACTCCTTTGAAACCCGCTTCGTGAAATCGGCAAGGAGAGGGTATGTCAACTCCCCCAGTTCCTGGTTGACCCACGCCAGGTGGGAAAACTTGCTGTCCGTGCTGACGCCGAGGACCTGCGCGCCCAGCAAAGCGAATTCGCTCTCCCGCCGGGAGAACTCGAGGATCTCCGTGCGTCAGACGGGGGTGAAGTCCAGCGGGTAGAAAAACAGGACGACCCACTTCCCCTGGTAGTCGGACAGCCTGATCTTCCGGAACTCCTTTCCCACGACCCCCGACAACTCGAACGCCGGCGCCGGGCTGTTCACCTGGATGGCCATGTGCGCTCCTCCTTTCATCCTCCCGGCATAATACCGCAGGGACCCTTAAGGGAATCGGCAATTGCGTCGAAGCAGGAACGCCGCGGCACGATGAAGTTGCCGTCGGTGACCTTTTTCCTCTGCCCGGCCAGGCGGTAAAGTCGTCGCCTTGCCACGCCGATAAGAATAGATATGTCGACCCATCTGCAATGGTTGATGGTTACGTGCGAACGAAGAGCAGCATGGAGGTGCGTATGAAAAGGCGATCCCCCTCGGCGATTGTTTTCGCAGTGCTCGCAGTTCTCATCCTTTCCGTCCTGCCGGATTCCGCCTCGGCGGACTTCAACGTCAACGTCAACATCGGTCCGCCGCCGGTGGTCGTGGCGGAACCCGCCGCGGTTGTCCTGATCCCCAGTATCGGAGTCTATTTCGTCCCCGATGGGGATGTGGATCTCTTTTTCTACGCGGGGTTCTGGTGGTCGCCGCGGGGCGATCGATGGTACCGATCCCGGGGCTACAACGGCCCGTGGGTGGTGGTGAAGCGCCGCATCGTCCCGGTGGAGGTGGTCCGGGTCCCGCGTGATTACCGGGTCCGGTACGTAAAGGCAAAACATGTCCCGTACGGGCAGTGGAAAAAGACCCATCATCGGAAGTCAGACGATAATGGCCGGGGCGGTGA
>JBFKGZ010000123.1:0-6392 GCA_041633075.1 Candidatus Deferrimicrobiaceae bacterium
CATCACCTGACCCCCCAGGGCGAAGAGATTCTCCTGAAACCGAAGGAGGAAGGGGTGAACATCTACCTGGACGAAGAAGTAACCGCTTCCCGGGTTCACCGGGAATGGACCTGGTGGGTAAACGGGGCGGCGCGACAGGATGCCCTGGGGGACTGTCTCGGGACCGCCCTGCGCTATGGCCACTACGTGGCGATTCCCGGAAAAAAGGTGATCATGATCGACAATATCGAGCTGTTCCACCTTGATGAAACCGACGTCCGTATCTTCGAGCCGATCTACGAATTTCTTCCCCGGAAGGTTTTCCCCGACGACCGGAGCAAGCGGGATGTTCTTCAGGAAAGGATGCGGACCGAGTACGACGAGGCGTACCGGGACCAGATGCGGATCATCGCCCGGGAATGGGGGGAGATCGAGCGATACCTCATCCAGATGCGCCGGCATGTCCGCACCTACACGGGAGAGGTCTTCGAGAAGGTTCTGGGAAACATAAAGGCCCGGGTGTTCGGGAAGCGATGAGGGGGGGGCACCTTTCCCCCGGGGGTTCCCGCCGCATGGCCTTGCGCCTCCTCGCGGCGATATTCCTCCTTCTTGCCTCCTGTTCCTCCTTCTTCCGGACGAGCGTACCGCAGCGGGAAGGCCAGCTTGCCGTCGCCGGCCTGTCGGCCCCCGTCGAAATCGTGCGGGACACCTACGGCATCCCCCATATCACGGCGTCGAACGACCACGATCTCTATTTCGCGCAAGGGTATGTGCACGCCCAGGACCGTCTCTTCCAGATGGACATGGAAAGGAGGCTGGCCCGGGGGGAACTGTCGGAGGTCTACGGCGAAAAAGCGTTAATCGCCGACCGGCTCTTCCGGCATCTGGGATTCGCGGCCCGCGCCCCCGGCATCCTCGCCTCCCTGCCGGAGAAGTCGAAGGAAATTGTTCAGGCGTACTGCGAGGGCGTGAACGCGGCAATGGCGGTGCTGCGCGCCTGGCCGGTGGAGTTTCGCCTCCTTCGGGCTCCGCCACGGGAATTCGTCCCCGAGGACGTCGCCGCCATCGGCCTGCTGAAGTCGTTCGGGCTGGCCCAGTGGCAGGAGGAAGTGACGCTCTTCCGGGCCTGGAGGGAGCTTTCCCCGGAAAAGGCGGAGGAGCTTATGCCCCGCGTGCCCGCCGGTTCCCCCGTTGTCGCTCCGGCGTTCGCCGCTTCGACGCCCGTGGAGCTCTTCCCCTCGATCCTCTTTGACGGGCTTGCCTCACTGCGGCGGTCGGTGGGGGATCTTCCCCGGTCCGGAGGCTCCAATGCCTGGGCCGTCTCCGGGGAAAGGAGCGCGACGGGGCTGCCCATTCTGGCGAACGACCCCCACATTCTGCTCCCCTGCCCTTCCCTCTGGTATGAGAATCACCTCGTTGCCCCCGGGGTGGATGTTTACGGTGTCTCCTTCCCCGGCGCTCCCTCCGTGGTTATCGGGCACAACACCCATATCGCCTGGGGGTTCACCAACGTGATGCTGGACGACGCGGACTTCTTCGTCGAGAAGGTGGACGGGGATCGGGTGATGTTCCGCGGGGAATGGGTCCCGATGACGAAACGTGTCGAGAAGATCCGGGTCCGGGGGAAGAAAGAGGAGACGCTCACGGTGTGGGAAACGCCGCACGGCCCCGTCCTCTCCCCGGTCCTGCCCGAGTCGTCCTCCGTGCTGGCGCTGCGGTGGGTAGGATTCGACGGGGGCGACGCGCTGGGAGCGCTCCACGCCCTGAATCGCGCCCGCAACCGGAAGGAGTTCCTCGCGGCCCTCTCGGGGTTTCCCCACCCGGCCCAGAACATCGTGTATGCGGACCGGGAGGGGAACATCGGCGTAGTGACGGCAGGACGGATCCCGGTGCGCAAGGGGGGGAGCAGCCTGCTTCCGGTTCCCGGCGACACGGGCGAATGGGAATGGACGGGGACCATTCCGTTCTCCGAGAACCCGCGGGTGTGGAATCCGCCGGAACGCGTCGTCGTGGCGGCCAACTTCCCCCCCGCGGGAAATACCTATCGACACTACCTCTCCCGCCTCTACGAACCGCCGGATCGGAGGAACCGGATCCTACGGATGCTCTCCGAAAAAGAGAAGTTCTCCGTGGAGGAGTTCGAGCGGATGCAGCAGGACATCCTGCGGCCGGATGCGGGCAGGGCGGTCTCCCTTGCGGTCCGTGTTGCGCGCCAGCGGGAGCGGGAGACCTTGGACTTCGGGGATGCGGCCAGGATCCTCTCCGGTTGGGACCTGCGCGTATCCGGGGACAGTCCCGGGGCGACGCTGTACGAGCTCTTCTATGGAAAAATGATCGAGAACGCATTTCGGGACGATCTGGGTCCGGAACTGTTCGACGAGGCCTCCCGCACCTCGCGTTTACTGTGGAACGCGATGGACCGGGCAATCGACCGAGGGGACTCCCCGTTCCTGGAGAACGCGGAGACCGGGGTCAAGGAATCGCTTGACGACCTCGCCGCCCGTTCCCTGCTGGACGCCATGGCGTTCCTGAAGTACCGGCTCGGGAATGTTTCCTCGACGTGGAAGTGGGATCGCCTCCACCAGGTGACCTTCGAGCATCCCTTCGGAAAGAAACGGTACCTCCGGCGGTGGTTCAACATCGGGCCGCACCCCGTGCCCGGCGACGGGCGGACCGTCTTCAAGGGGGAGTTCCGGCACGGCACGGACTTCTCGGTCGTGGTGGGGCCTTCCATGCGCCAGGTCGTCCCGCTGGGATTCCGTTCGATGGCCCGGTCCGTCATCACGACGGGCGCGTCGGGACATTTTTTCGAACGGCACTACAGCGACCAGAGCCCACTGTGGCTTGCCGGCACGTCCCACCCTGCCTGGACCGACAGACAGCAGATACAGGAGAACGCCGAGTCCACCCTCAGTCTCACCCCCCAAGAACAGGGACGTTCATTAGAACTTTCGTCGATTCGCCCTGGTTTCTCGCGAGGTCCCGCGGGACAGTCTGACCGCATCGGACCCAAACCGGGTGAAAACGGCTCAGATCCCTATAGGAATTGACGGTTCCTCTCTCTCGATCTCCCGGAATCGATCCCGCAGATCGCGATACGCCAGGAACAGGTCCAGACGTTGTTCCTCTCCGGCATTTCGATAATCCTTCAAAATGCGTTCGACAGGGTCCATGCGGATGCCTCCTTTGCAAGGTGGGAAACGGTTGTCTCCACAACGTCCGGATCGCCAAGGATCTTCCTGTGGCCCAGGCCGACCGTCGTCTGCAGCGCAAGAATTCCGGGGTGTTGACTCAACGCCTGTGAGTCCCGGTACGCGACGACCGGGTCATCCTGATCATGAATCACGAGAGCGGACCGTCGCAGGTCTTTCAAGCGCAGATGCGGATCGTCGCGTCGCAGGCTGTATCCGAAGCGTTGTTCATAGACGGAAAGAAGGTTTTCGTAGAGAGCCGGAGGGACGCCGTGTCGCTCGAAGGTGTGAGTAACCATATCCCGGAGCATAAGCGCCGGCGCAATCAGCACGGTTCCCAAGGAATCCGTTTGCCGGGCAAGGCCGTTGATCACGGCTGCTGCACCGAACGAGTGGGCAACGACACCTCGGATATCGAGGCCCAGCCCAGGGTCGAAAAAGGCGCGTACGACGTCGGTGAATTCGAAATAGCTGGTGTTTCGCCCATCGGATGCACCGTGGGCCGGGCCGTCGAAGGCGATGGCCGTGAAACCTGCCTGGACCAGCGGGTCTATGAACCGGTGAAACTGGATGCCTCGTCCGCTCCAGCCATGGACGAAAAGTATTCCCGGACCGTTCCCCCATCGCCAGGCCTGGATTTTTTTGTCATGGACACGGATGGAAAATGGCTCTCCTTCGTTCAGCCATCGCTTTTTTTCCTCCGAAAGGGGGTAATTCCAGGGAGAAAAAAAGAGCTTCACGACAAGACGCTCCGCGAGGCGTGGTGAGGTTACCCATAGGACTTTGAACACCAGTCGCGCAACCCATAGGTGTAACGAATAAACACGAACGTTCGTGCTGAACCTTTGTGAAACTGATGAATGATTGGCCATTTTCTCTCTCCTTAATAAATGGATTCTATGCGGTGAGCGGCCCTATCCGCCTGCGCCTGGTGAGATGTCAGCCGGGGCGGGGATTCCCTGGTATGCACGTAGCAGTTTTTCGAGCGCCGCCTGTTGGCGCTTCTGCGTGTCAGAGCTGTCCAGCAACGTATAGTAAAGATGAAAACCCAGCAGCAGCGAATAGAGCTCGAATGCAAACTGGTAGCAATCCGCGTCCTTACGGAAATCGCCCGCCTCGATGGCCGAACGCGCAATGCGCCGCAGACTGTCGATCCAGGCATTCTGTTGCTGCAGCAGGAAATCCTTCACTTTTCCGGGGCGGTCTTTGAAATCGGTGCTGGCAGTAACGAAGATGCATCCCCCGGTCATCGCGCCCGAATAACGATTCCAGTTTTCCACAAGGGCCCGGATGCGCGGTATGCCTGCCGGGACCGCCAATGCCGGGACGACCACGTCCCTCGAAAATATCTCCCCCGCATATTTGAGCAACTCGATCTGCAGGTTTTCCTTGGACTGGAAATGGGCAAACAGGCCGCTCTTCGACATGTTGGCCGCCTTGGCAAGGGAACCAATGGTCACGGCTTCCAGGCCTAGCCGGCTGGCAATATCCAGTCCGTTCTCCAGGATCGATAATTTTCTGTCAATCCCTTTGGTCATGAAACAGGAATAGCACGATCGTTCGTTTATGTCAAGGGTGTCATTTCGACTGGGCTCGCGCAACTGAATGGGTTCACTCTAAATCGCCACCGGTCGTCTCGAATTCACCCCCCTTGATACTCATCCGACTGAAGCTTTTTAAGGATTCCGGTCGCCGCGGGAAGACCGGGAAAGAAAGAACCGTTCAACAAGATAGAACCCCGCGGGGAGCGCGATCGCGATGCTTGCCACCTTCACGCCCAGGCGCACGGAGTTGGAGGTGACCCCGGTGACGTCGCAGAGGAAATCCGAGATATGCGCCCCGGCGAAAAACGCTGCCATGACCCCGCCGGCCAGCGCGACGGCGAGCAGAAGCCGTGAACCGGTCCTTCTCGTTCCGTCGCGCCTGCCGGGGATGGCCCCCGGATCTTCCCTTGGGCCTGGCGGCACCCTGTTTCCCGCGGGAGTCACCGGCGCACGGTACCTACTTTAGCGTCTTCACGAACTGGTCGATCGTCATCGCGGGGAGGGTCATGATCTGGATGGTCCCCCGCGACCCCAGCGTCACCGAGATCTTGGCCATCGTCTCGTTGCTCGGGGCCTCGACGATGTTCACGAAATCGTAGGGCCCCAGGACGGCGTACTGGCCGAGCACCTTCGCCCCCATTCCCTCGATCTCCTTGTTCACTTCCTTGATCCGGTCCGGTTTGGTATTCACGGTTTTCCTTCCCTCGTCGGTGAGCGAGCTGAGCAGGATGTAAAGCGGCATGACTCCTCCTTTCACCTGGCTGAAATTGGACCAAACAGGTTGACGGATGCCGCAGACGGGGATGAGAAAAGTATACTACCGGGGCCTGTTATTGTCGCCCGGTATCGGACAGGAAACGGGGAGGGGGCCCGGGGCCCCCCATCTTAGATCTGGACGGGTTACCGCATTGTCCTCCCCCCCGGGGGGGGAGGCCCGGTAGAGCGATTTTCACGGGTTTTAGGCGGGCGGGGTCCCTTCTTTCATCCCTTTGCGAATCTTCTCCCGAAACTCGGGTGTGTCGTCGTACCCGTGAATGGTAGTTCCGTGTTGTACCACGGCTTGCAGGAGCTCTTCCTCCGTGTCGGCCGCCAGGGCCACCGTGCATTTGTGGTCACCCGGATAGTCCCGACAATCAATGTATTTTCGCGCCATGGTCATCCTCCCTCAATGGTTGTTCCCCTTTGCGGGGTAAACGTAGGATGGTCTTCGCACTTCGGTCGTTTCCCCGCCTTTCCAGAATCTTCAGCATGATGTATCGTGGTTGCGGGACGGTAAGTTTTCGTTAACGTGCCTCGGTGCTCCGGTCCTCCAGAGGGGGGAGCCATGGCCGCCTTGCCCCCGCCATTTTCCAAGATCACCCGTCCGGTTCCGGGCGGAAACCTTCCCAGAACACGGCTCTTTCGCCTTATCGACCAACGTGGCAAGAGGGTTCCATTGTTGTGGATCTGCGGTCCTCCGGGGTGCGGGAAAACGACACTGGTCAGTACCTATATCGAGGCCCGAAAGATCCCCGCTCTCTGGTACCAGGTCGACGGTGGGTACGATGATCCTGCCAGCTTCTTCTACTCCCTCGGGGTTGCGGGGAAACGGGTGGTCCCCGGAAGCGCAAGCCGCTCCCGGGCGGCCCCCTCCGGACCGGGGAATCCTCGCTCAGGAAATATCACGATCAGCGCATGC
>JBFKGZ010000124.1:0-6119 GCA_041633075.1 Candidatus Deferrimicrobiaceae bacterium
ACCGCCTGGGTGGCGAAGACCGAGGGAGGGTACCCGCCCGTCCCCCGCATCACCCTGACACTTCCCTTGCTGAACGCTTCCTCCCAAGTCATCTTCCTGGTGAGCGGAAAGGAGAAGGCCCTCGTTCTGGAAACGATTCTGACGGGAAAGGGATCAGGGTTGCCTGCCTCCCGGGTTGCTCCCCGGAGGGGAAAAGTCACCTTCCTCGCGGACGCGGACGCGGCCTCACGCATCGGGGGAAAATCCGCCCCGGCCCCCGGGGCGGGCGACGTCAGGAAGGACGGTGCCGCATGAGAATCCTGGCGGGAGACGTAGGGGGAACGAAGACCAACCTCGCGCTCTTTTCCCGGGAAGGGACCGCTTTGCGTCGGTCGGAGCTTCGCACGTTTCCAAGCGGCCGGTACGCCGACCTGGAATCGATTCTCGCGGAGTTCCTCGTCGGCAAATCCGGGGTCACAGCGGCGTGTCTCGGGGTTGCGGGACCCGTGGTGTCCGGGCGAAGCCGGGTGACCAATCTGCCGTGGATCGTGGACGGGCAGTCGATACGGAACATCCTTGGGGCGGATCGCGTCTTCCTCGTCAACGACCTGCAGGCGACCGCCTTCGCCGTCCCGTTTCTCCCCGAGGAGAGCCTGGCCGTCCTCCAGCGGGGGGAGGCCGAACCGCGGGGAAATATTGCGGTCCTCGCTGCGGGTACCGGTCTCGGGGCTTCGTTCCTCGTGTGGACCGGCACGGGGTATGTGCCGGTCGCTTCGGAAGGGGGACACGCCGATTTTGCTCCCCGGGACGAGCGGGAGGTCCGGCTGTTTGTTTCCCTGCAAAGGCGCTACGGGCATGTCAGCGTGGAGCGGGTGGTATCGGGACCGGGACTGCATGCGATCTACCGGTTCCTTCGCGAGTCCGAAGGGATGCCGGAATCCAAAGAGATCGAAGCCCGGCTGGTCGAGGAAGACCCGCCGCGCGTCATCACGCGGGAGGGACTTGCCGGGCATTCGGAGGCCTGCGGCGAGGCCCTCCGGATCTTCGCGTCTCTTTACGGGGCACAGGCGGGAAACCTTGCCCTCCAGGTGATGGCAACGGGAGGTGTGATCCTGGGAGGGGGGATCGCCCCCTCGATCCTGCCGATGCTCTCGGGCGAGACCTTTCTCGGGTCGTTTCTTGCCAAGGGCCGGTTCCGGGAGTTCCTGTCGCGGGTGCCGGTCAAGGTGATCCGAGACGACAAGGCCGCGCTGCTCGGCGCAGCGCATTATGCCCTTGCGGGAGAGGGTGTGGCCGGTTGACTTCGGCCCGCAGAAATCCGAGGATCATCCTGGCTGCCGACCACGGGGGAGTGGCCCTGAAGGCGGATCTTGTCCTGTTCCTGACCGGAAAGGGCTATGCGGTGCGGGATCTGGGAACCGATACCCCCGATCCGGTGGATTACCCCGATTACGGGTTTGCCGCTGCTGCGGCGATACAGAGGGGGGAAGCCGACCGGGCAATCCTCATCTGCAAGTCCGGAATCGGGATGGCGATCGCGGCGAACAAGGCAAGGGGGGTGCGGGCGGCGCTGGTATCGACCGTGCCGGACGCCGAACTTGCCCGGCGCCACAACGACGCCAACGTACTCGTGCTGGGGGCGAACGAGGTCTCGGTCCGCAGGGCGCGAAGCATCGTGAGGACGTGGCTTACGACCCCCTTCGAGGGAGGGCGCCATCGGCGGCGGGTGGAGAAAATCCGGCGCTTCGAGAAGGCCCATTGGACGGAGTGAAGGAGAGGGCATTTCCCCGTTCAGGGTTCGCTATGGTTCGCCGCTCCCGATGATTCTGCGCAAGACTGCCGCGAGGGCTCCGACCCGGTACGGCTTCTGGAGGAATCCTGCGGCTCCGGCAGAGAGAAGGCTCTGGGGTCTGCCTTCCACGGTGTATCCCGAGGAGATCAGGATTCGGACGGACGGATCGATCTCCTTCAGCCGGTGGAACGTTTCCTCCCCGCCCATCCCGGGCATGATCATGTCGAGGATGACGATTGCGATCTCCCCCCGTCTCTCCTCGTAAGTCTTCAGGGCCTCGAGACCGTTCCCGGCCGTGAGGACCCGGTAGCCGAGCCTGCCGAGCATCTCGTCCGCCAGCAGGCGAAGCGATTCCTCGTCGTCGACGAAGAGAACCGTCTCCGTTCCGCCGGACGGGGGTTCTTCCGGGACGGCGGCAGGGGAAAGCAAGAATTCTTTCGAAGAGGCGGGCAGTAGCACCCGGAAGGTCGACCCTTCCCCGGGAGCGCTGCGGACATCCAGATACCCCGCGTGGTTCTTCACGATGCCGTACGCCATCGCCAGTCCCATTCCGCTCCCTTTCCCGGGGTCCTTCGTGGAGAAGAACGGTTCGAAGATGCGCGGGAGGTTTTCGGAGGGGATCCCCACGCCGGTGTCGGAGAGAAAGAGGGAAATATACTTCCCGCGCGCCAGGTCCTCGGGGATTCCCTCTTCTCCTCCCGAGATTTCCTCGAGTCGGGTTCCGAGCGTAAGGGTTCCGCCGGTCGGCATGGCGTCACGTGCGTTGATGCACAGGTTGAGGACCGTCTGCTCCAGTTGGCCGGCGTCCCCCTCGACGGCCGGAAGCCCGTCGGAAAGATCCGTCCGGATCTCGATCGACCGGTCGAAGGTGTGCCGGATCATGGAAACGACTTTCTCCACGACCTGGTTTATGTTGACCGGCCGAACCTCGTACTTGCCGCCCCGTGCGAATCCGAGCAGCTGGGTGGTGAGCTCGGATGCGCGGAGACCGGCCTGTTCGATGGATTCGATTGCCTCCATCCCGGCCCCGGCATGCCCGATCCGGGCCTTGAGCACCGAGGTGTACCCCATGATCGCCTGGATGATGTTGTTGAAGTCGTGGGCGATACCGCCCGCCAGGGTCCCCACCGCGTCCATTTTCTGGATGTGCCGCAGCTGTTCCTCGAGCTGTCTCTGCTCGGTGATGTCGATGCCGGTTCCGATCACCCAGACCACCTGGCCCCGCTCGTCCCTCGTGACCGAATTGTTCCACCGGATGTTCCGCTCGTCTCCGTTCCGCGTGCACCAGGGGTTTTCGTGGAACGGGAAGATGTCCGTTTCATCCAGTCGGGAATAGGCCTCCCGGATCTGTGCGGCCGTTCGTTCGGGAAGAAGGAGGTCCCAGATATGTTTTCCCCGGACCTCGTGTTCCTGCCACCCGGTCACCTCCTCGCACTTCCGGTTGAAGAGCAGGATCCTGCCCTCCCGGTCCAGTACGACGATCAGGACATTCGCGACCGACAGGATCCGGGAAGAGAAGTCCTTCTCCCTCTGAAGGGCCTCCTCGGCGTCCTTCCGCTGGGTGATGTCGGTGATCTGTCCCAGGACGAGGTCCCCCGAGACCGGAAACACGTGAAGCCTTCCCCAGAAATGCGTCCCGTTCTTTCTCTTCTGCAGCACTTCCGCCTCGACCGGCATGCCGGTGCGAAGAACGGTTTCGCACCGGGAGCTTTTTTCCGGGGCGTCGAAGGTATCGGACAAGGCAAGGTGCAGGAACTCCTCTCTTCCGTACCCGTAGAGCCGCAGGCAGCCCTCGTTCACGTCAAGGAAGCGTCCGTCCTTACCCACCGTGGCGGCGGGAGGGCCCTGCTCGAACAGGAGGCGGTATTTCTCCTCGGAAGCGCGAAGGCGCGTCATCATCCGGTACTTTTCGGTCGCCATCGCCATCTGGTCCGGGATGCTCCCCAGCCTCTCCACGGTCATCAGGGAATACGCTCCCTTCCGGCGGCTGTTGAAGTTGAGCGTCCCCACGATTCTCTCCCCGGCGAACAGCGGGATCATGAGCCGTGACCTCATCCCTTCCCTCTGCAAAATCTCGTTTTCCACGAACCGGTCCGGCGAGGCAGCCAGGTCTTCGTCCACGCGCGTCATGCGGTGGGTGAGGACCCAGCCGGGGGCCGACCGGTCGAGAGGGATGCGGGTTCCGGTCCCGAGGTCGGTGCGTCCCTTCGAATAGGTATGGATGAGGATGGGGTCCTCCCCCTCCTCGAAGACGGCCACGGACGTCCGGTCGAAGTCGATCAGCGTGTCCAGTTTCTTCGCGATCCGCGCGTGGATCTTCCCGATATTCCAGTCCGAGGCGATGACCCGGTTCACCCGTTCGATCGTCCGAAGCCGGGTGATCAGCCGCTGGAGCTGATTTTCCAGGCCCTTCTGTTCCGCCGTCCCCAGAACGGTGACGACCATCCCGGTTGGGACGCCTCCTTCTCCGGAAACCCGGGAGACCGTCACCCGGCAGTCGACCTCCCCCCACGATTTTGTGCTCAGCCGACTTTCCTGCGAAACCGTCTTTCCGGTTCGCACCGTGCGTACCATGCCGTCGACGACTTCCGGGGGGACGGGGAAGAGCCGGTGGATGGTGGACCCGACCATCTCGTGCCGGGTCCAGCCGAAGAAGAGTTCGGAGGCGTCGTTCCACAGCCGGATGATTCCCTTGAGGTCGGTGGAGAAGACCACGGCACTGGCTGTCTGCAGGATGGAAATCCCCTCGTGCGCTCTCCTCCGGGCGCTCCGTTCCTCCTCGGTGGCGAGGGCGATTCCCGTGACGGCATCCGGGTCTCCGGGGAGGCCTCGCCCCTTCGTGAGGTGGGCCCGGAACCAACGCAATCCTCCATCGGCGCACCGGAACGGGAATTCCCACACCGGCCTTTCGTCTTCCCCGAGGCCCGCGCAGAGGAGTTGCAGTGCCTTGATTCCCTCGCGGGACAGGCGGGAGGCGAAAAGGCCCGGATTGGCAAGAAGGTCCCTGCGGTCGAACCCCGTGAGGGACTTCACCCCGTCTGTTATGGAAAGGAGCCCGAACCCCTTGCGGCGGAAGGTGAACACGAACACCGGTACGCCGGACAGAAGTGTCCCGAGAGGGTCGCGATGGTGAGAGAGTTTCATCCCAATCTTATATTGAAGCAGGTACTTATCCCTCGGCAACGAAAAAGAAACCGCCGTCCGGGGCGCAGTCCCTTCCCCGTTTCCGTAGCCGAACCATGAATATTTCCCGTGCGGAGAAATATGGGGCGGTTTATTGACAACAATCCCCCCTCTTTCATACATAATAGGAAAATCAAGGGGGAATACCCATAGCGGAGGGATGTCTTTGAGGGAGCCGATCCCGTTTCGGGGGAGGATTCGGGACGACGCCGGATTGTCGCTGTTCGAGATTCCCGCGGCGGCGGTGCCCAAAATCGCGCGAGTCTGCTCGATGGGGCTTGGTCTTGACGAACTTCTCGGGGAGATCTGCCGGGAAATCGTGGCCCTGTGCAATGTCGACGCCTGCTATCTCGTGTCCTTCCGGGAACGGGACGGAGGCGCGGAGGTCCGCCATTTCACCCGGTCCGGGGAAATGCCCGACCTCCGGAAGGTGTACGAACCGGAACCCCGATGGAACGCCGCTCTCGAGCATCTGCGCGACCATGGGATCCTGGCGGTGGACGACCTCCTTGCACTGCCGCCGGACGACCCGGTCCGGGCCCTCCATGAACCGCACTCCGTGCGTTCCCTGCTCCTTGCCCCGCTGAAGTTCGGCACCAACCTGATCGGTTTGCTCGCCCTGCACGGGTACGTCTCCCCCAGGAAGTGGGAACGGGAGGGGTTGCGCATCGCGGGGGCTGTGGTAGCCATCCTCTCCGCGGCGTTCGAGCGCCGGAGGATGGAGGAGAGGCGTAAGGTTTCCGAGGCGCGCTACCGTTTCCTCGCTGACAACGCCCTCGACTTCATCTCCTTGCATGACATCTCCGGGAGGTATCTCTACGCGAGCCCGGCGGCAAACCGGATGCTCGGATTCCGCCCGGAGGAGATGATCGGCTGCGGCGGAGAGGTCTTTCTCCCGCCGGAGGAACAGGAGACGATGCGGGAGGCGAATCGCCGTCTCGCCGCGGGGGAAGTGCCCGCGTTGACGATCCATCATCGCCTCCGGAGGAAGAACGGGGGGTTCACGGAGGTGGAGACGGTCTGCTCCGCCGTGCGGGGAGGGGGCATCTCTCCATCCCAGATTCTCCGGATTTCGAGGGACATCACGGAGCGGAAGATGATGGAAACCCGCCTGTTTGAAAGCCAGAAGCTGGAGACGATCGGGATGCTGGCCGGGGGGGTGGCG
>JBFKGZ010000125.1:0-6114 GCA_041633075.1 Candidatus Deferrimicrobiaceae bacterium
CGCGATTCGGCGTCGTAGCCGATCGTGCTGGCGTCACCGTATATGGGGTAGAACCGCTCGGGAGCGGACCTCTGGAACAAACCCTCCTCTTCCGGCTTGCCGGTGTCGTACGCCCCCGTGAGCAGGTACTTGTCGAGGACTTTCCCCTTGGCGAACACCGCGAGCCTCTCATCATGGAAGAAGCCTTCCTGGTATTTGTCATCGTCTTCGATCTTGGCCGTATCCCCGCTCACGCTGTTCGTCCCGACCGTCACCGCACCGATGCCCGCCACGACCCAGTCCCGAAGTTCCGGCGTGAAGTAGACTTCCGCCTCCGCTTCCAGCTCGTTTCCGAAGAGAACCTTGATTTTGTCGCTTCCCGTCTCGAAGGAGGAGCGCAGGGTGAAATTCGCCCGGCCGCCGCTGACCTTGACCTGGTGGCCGGCGGACGCCGGATCGAGGTCGCTCTCCACGATCGTGCCCTTGGCAACGACGACCGTGATGATCGCCTCCTCCGCCGACGGCCGGTTCCACGAATCCCTAAGCGCCGCCGTGAAGGGGATCGTCGATTTCCCGTCGGCCGTGCCGGTGGCCTTCGGGGGATCAAGGACGATCTTTGCCGGCGGGCCCGGGGCGGTCACCTCGATCTCCCTGGCCACCCCCACTTCTCCGGGAATGATCGATTCCAGGACGATCGTATTGGGGCCCGGGGAGAGCCTGACGCCGATGTACTCGTAGACCGTCAACTTTCTCTCCGATTCGTTGATCGTTTTTCCGATGCTCTTCTTCGGCACCACGGCCCCGTTGAGCCTGAGGAAATGGGCCGCCTCCTCGGGGACGCGGACGGCGATGTTGGTAAACGGGTTCCCCAGGGCGGCACCCGCAAGGGGGGACAGGATCTCCGGCGTCGGATCCATATACTGGACCTGCACTTCCAGCGGAGGCGGGGGAGCATGGGTCGTCGTGCCGAAAGTGTACACCTTTTCCGCACCCTTCTCCTTGTTTCCCGCGGGAAGAGAGTCCTGCCCGTTCACCAGAACGAGTCCGAAATCCCCCCTCGCCGGTCCCCCGAAGGGCACGGAGATGAACTGCGAGCCCCCGTCGCCGGCAAAGGTGTTGTTCAACGGCACCGGAACGGTTCCCGGAGGGAGGCTGTTCCGGTCGAGCTTCAGGACGTGCTCCCCCGCCCGGACGCCGTAGAGGGAAAACTTCCCTTCCTCGTCGGTGATCACGTAGGTCCCGTCCTCGAGGTACAGCCGGATGTCCTTTACGCCCGGCTCGTCCTCCCCGGGCATCCTGTCGCCGTTCCGGTCGAGAAACACGCGGCCCAGGATGATCGCCTTGCTGTTCAGGAGCCCCTCCTCCACCTTCACGCGGACCCTTGCCGGACCAGCCTGAAGAAGGTTTCCGCCGGGGCTGACACCGATGGCGCGCGCGGTGTTCGTCCCGTCCCCGAGCATCGCGTCGATGGACACCATGGCCCGGTAGACGAGAGACCGACTCTCCCCGGGGGCAATCGCTCCGAGCGGCCATTGCGGACGGGTGCCGCCGGGCGGGTCCAAAATACCGGTCCCGTCGAGCCTGCTGCTTCCCTTCACGTACCGGAACCCCTGGGGCAGGTCGTCCGAGACGGCCACGTTGTCGGCCGCCAGGGTCGCGCTCGTATTCTCCACCCGCACGGTGTAGACGACGTGATCGCCGATCTCCGCCACATCCCGGTCGGCGGATTTCGTGATGCGCAACGGTTGTTCCACCACAACCGTTGTTACGGAGTTGGAACCCTGGGGTGCGGGGGATTGGTCGCTCACGATGGAGATCTGGTTGGCCACCGTGGAGTCCGGGACGACGTTCGGGGCGATCATCGCCCGGAACCCGACCTGGCCGGTGTATCCCGCGGGAACCGTCGGGATCGTCCAGGTGATGGTTCGTAACGCCGGGTCGTAGGAGATCACGGTCCCCTGGATCCCGGGTGGCTCGGTTGCGCTCCCGTCGATGTACACCAGGTTTGCGTCCAGAACGTCGGTGATCACCGCGTTGGTGGCGGGAGCACCTCCCGAGTTGCCGAAGGTATTCGTATAGGTGACGGTGACTCCCGGGGACACCTGCCCGACCGGGTCCACGGTTTTCACCAGGGGGTCCCAGAAGTTGGGGATAGTGACCTGGTTGCTCACGGTGCTGGAAACCGAGGGCGAGGTGGCCGAAACGGCCGTGATGACCGTGTTGTCGACCTGCCCGGTCACGATGTCCCCGGGCACCGTGAACCGAAGCGCGATGTCGATGCTTCCCCCGGGCGGAAGCGGACCGACATCCGGTTTCCCGTTTCCGTTACTGTCCCCCAGGGGGGTCTGTCCGTCCGCCGCCAGAAACGTGAAGGGAAGGCCCAGGGAGCTTGCCCCCTCCAGGTCGATCGTGTCGCTCATGTTCCCGGTGTTGGTTACCGTGTGGCGGTAGGTAACGGAGGTGCCGGGGTATACCGTCCCCGACCAAGGGGGTCCGATGAAAACCGCGTTCAAGTTTTCTACCATGACGTTCGTCCGGTTGGACTCGATCGTGGTATCGGTACCGCTTATGCTGTATTGGAACGCTGCGATGTTGGGGATCTGCGTTCCGGGCGCCGTGGCGGCCAGGAGGGGACTTCCGGGGAAAAAAAAGGCGAGGGTTCCCACAAACAGTCCCAGAAAGACTGCAGGGAACCCCCACCACGTTAAAGGGCATCTGCTGCTCCTCCTCCCACCGGTCATCCCGTTATCCTTGCTTCACTTCATCCCCTGCTCCTCCGCGACGTCCGTCAGGGCATCAGTCCACCGTCACCTGGAAATAGACATAAACCGTGGAGCCATTGGCGAGGCTGCCCCCCGTCGTCTCGTTTGCCGTGTTGCCGAGATAGGCGGTGATGTTCCCACCCGCGCTGGCGTTTGCGTGCCCGCAGGCGTCGATTGCGCAGGCAACTTCCCCGCCATCCATCGTGGCGTTGTCGTCCCGGTTCTGGTTCGGCGCGCCGGTCGCGGTGGTTCCGTTCGAGCCCACGTAGATGGACCCGGGGACGTAGGTGGTATAGGTTCCGTCGTTGTCCGTCAGCTCCACCTGCGTCGCCTGGATGGGACCGTTGTTGGTCACGGTGAGCCGGTATTCAAGGGTCTCGCCCGGCTTGGCATTTGCTGTGGCGGCAAAACCTCCCCCGGCCGTGTTCCTGACGGCTTTCACGATGCTGAGATTTGGCGCCTGGGCCGTCGTCACCACATTGTCCGTCGCGGTCGCGGACGATCCGGCACCGGTTCCGGCGACGCTCAGGACAGAGTCGTCCTGCACGCCGTTCACCGTGTTCACGGGAACGGCCACCCCCATGAAGAACCGGTAGGTGGAACCCGACGTGAGGAGTCCCGTCGAGCCCGTGACGGTGGTTTCGCCGGCCTGATGAACACCGTCGTTGTTGTCATCCTGGTACAGTGTGATGCTCCAGGATCCCGGGAACCCGCCACCGGTGGCTGCGGTCAGCGTGAAGGTGTTGTTGTCGTTCCCCGTGTTGGTGACGGTGTACGGGTAGTACGCCGTGGTATTGGACGGGGCCGACTGGTCCGCCGGCGCGGTCACCGAAACGGTGTACACGGAGGTCACCGTCACCGTGGTGGTGTTCGAAATGGCGGAATAGTTGTTGGCGTTAGCGTCCTGCCAGACCGCCGATGCCTCGTTGGTGATCTCCGTTCCCTGCGGGGTCAGCGCCATGGCCATCGAGGCAGGGAAGAACACTGCTGCCAGAATGGCAACAATGAGCAGGTGGACCGGTTGGAAACCTTTGTGTTTCTGTCGTTGCATTCCGTCTTACCTCCCGTTTTTTTTGTTCGGTGTTGGAAGCCTAGTTGACCTTGACCTTGAAACTCACCATGCCCTCGCCTCCCGGCGGCACGGGCTGGCGGAGTATCCACTGGACGTGGGTGTACATGTCGGGCGTGGCGATGTATTCGACCTCGGTCCCGTCGCTTTGCCGGACCTTGTACGTAAGCTGCTCGGGGTGCCGGAACGTCTTCCCGTCGAGACTGAATAAGAGATCGGCATTCTCACCTTCCGCGCTCCCGCCAACGTAGGAGGTGCTCTGCGGAACGGGGTCGAGGATTTTCGCGCCCCGGGCCTCGGCCTTTCCCGCGTTTTGGTATCGGATCGTGTACTTGAGCACGTCCCCCGGTTTCGTGTTCCTTGCCTCCTGATACGCGGTCTGCGGGGTGCCGTCCGTACCGATGGTGACCACCTCTTTCTGCGCCATGAGCGTGAGCACCAGTTCAGGTTTCTCCCCGATCTGCGCAAGAGCGGCCGTGGCCGTCAGGGCCAGCACCGCAATCACAACGAACAACCGTCTTCGCTTCATGCGATTTCACCTCCTCCTTGTCTTTTTTGTCGGGCTGATTTTTCCCACATCCTTTACAATCACCGGCATGCGATTTTCCCGATTGTCACTCTTTGCTATTTCGCCAATCAGGCCCGTTATCTTTAAGGAAAAAGAACCCGGTTCCCCTTCCACAAACCTTTTTCCCCCAACGACCATGGCCCCCTCGAAACCTCCCTCTTCCCGCCTTTCCTTTTCGCTTTCTGCGGGATTACGCAAACATGCTATTTACGGAAACAATTACCGCGCCAAGAGGGCTGGCTTGTATGTTCATGTAAAACATAGGCTTTTTACGATGAGTGATGATAGTCGGCGCTGATAACGGCCAGGAGGATTAAATATCTTTATGGCAACCGGAGATGTGACGAGAAATGTCAGGAAAAGTGGGTTGGAAATGAGTTAACTGATGAAAACGATTATTTTTTCGATATACATTCCGGCAGCGCTACTTCACCCGCACCACCAGCCCCACGCTGAAACCGGTCGCGGTGGGCATGCTGCCGGTCATCGTCCACCGCACCTGCTCCACACAGTAGTCGTATCCGGCAGGCGCCGAGCAGGCGCCGCTTACGGGAGTGTACGACCATCCCGGGCCCGTGAAGAAGTAAGTGACGCTCTGCAGGGTCAAGGTCGAGGTCCCCGGCGCAAATGTGGCGCCCCCCACCTTGAATCCGGTGTTCGCCGGGATCGGGTCCGTCACGACAACATTGTCTGCGGCCGAAAGGCCGGAACCGTTAGTGGCGTTGACCGTGTAGGTGATGTCTTCCCCGGGGGCCGCATTCGCCTTGTCGGCGCTTTTTAGCAACGTGAGGTTGGCCGAGGTAGACGTTGTGACCGCCTTGACCTGGTCTTTCTTGGAATTGTCGGCGGCAGAAGTGGCGGTCACGAAAACGGTGTACGAAGTTCCGCCATTTACCGGCGTCGGATTCCCGGAGGGGGTGACGTGAAGCGTCCAGATCTTGCTCAACCCGGGGGCCAGATCGGCAATCGTGTACCCCGCGCCCGTGACCGCGGCGGTGCGGTCCGTCGCCGTGTTGTCCAGGTACTGGACCGTGAACCCGGAACCGTTGCCCGTTCCGAGGATTACGACGTTATCCGCGATGTTCCCGTCGTTCTGGAACAGGACGTGGTAGGTGGCCGACTGGCCGCTCAATACTCCCAAGGACTGGGACTGGATCGTGGCGACGGGTACGTAGAGATCGACGGTCAGATACCCTCCCGCCGCCTCGGAAACGAGCTTGATCATAGAATCGACCTGCTGCAATGCCGTTCCGCTGATCGTCACCATCCCGCTGAACTCCGAGGTGGCCCCGGAAAGCGTTGCCGTGGCGGTAAGCCGTGTTCCCACGCCAGCCCCCGGGGGGAGGGGGATGATATCGAACCGGAACCGGTTCGTCGTGTCGGTCCCCTGGTTCAGGCCGTTCACGGGATTCGTGTAGGTCCCGGTCGTGGCATCCAGGTCGGCACCCGACCCCTCGGTCAGGGTGACGAGATAGGTCTTCCCCTCCCCGAACCCGGTCGGATCGGGGTCGGAGATAAACAGTTCGATCGCCGAGCCGGGGCGGGCGAACCCGGTCAGCGTCAGGGTCGTCCCGGAAACGGAGGCGGTTTGCAGGATCGGGAAGTTGAGCCTCCCGTTTCCCCCCGAATCCGCGTCGTTCAGGTCGTTGATCGTCACGCCGTCTCCGGTGTTGCTGTTGTCTGCGACCAGGTCGATCCCGATCCCGGTGTTCCCGTAGATCGAGTTCTTCGTGATC
>JBFKGZ010000126.1:0-5920 GCA_041633075.1 Candidatus Deferrimicrobiaceae bacterium
CGGACCTCCTGATCCTGCTTACCGACAATGACGGGGTCTTCACCCGGGATCCCCGCCGCTACCCGGACGCGCGGCTGATCCCGATCATCGGGACGATCGACGAGGAACTGCTGCGGGTGGCGAGCACGCTGCGGACGCAGGCCATGGGAACCGGCGGCATGGCGTCGAAACTCCTGGCGGCGCGCGTCGTCAGCGAGTCGGGCACGCCCGTGGTGATCGGATCGGGGCTCAAGCGCCGGTCCATCGACGACATTCTCGCAGGAAAAGAGGTGGGGACGCTCGTCATTCCCGTCGAACGAAACCGGCGGAGCAGCCGGAAGATGTGGATCGCCTATGCGAGACATCCGCACGGCACCATCGTCGTCGACGACGGAGCCGTCCGGGTCCTGCGGGAAGGGGGAAAAAGCCTGTTGCCTGCCGGGGTAGTGTCCGTGCTGGGAAGATTCCGCCGGGGGGACGCGGTCTCCATCAGCGACCAAGCGGGGCAGGAGTTCGCCCGGGGTATCTCGGCGTGGACAAGCAAACAGGTGGAGCGGTGCAAGGGAAAGAAAAGCCCGGAGGTCCGGACCCTGCTCGGCGAGGGGGTCCCCGCCGAGGTGGTGCACCGGGACGACCTCTTGATCATCAGTCCCCCCAAAATTCCCGAGGGGAGAAAAGGAGCCGTATCGTAGATGGCCAAGACCCGGAAGACCACGGCCAGGAAGACCACGACCAAAGATATCGTCGGCGCGGTCTGCCGCGCGGCCCGGGAGGCTTCGGCGCTCCTGGGGCGGGCGGGCACGGCGCAGAAGAACACGGCCCTTGCCGCCATGGCGAAGGGATTGCGCGACCGCGCGAAATGGCTCAAGGAGGAGAACCGGAAAGACCTCGAGGCAGCGTCGGGCAAGGGACTCTCCGGCGCGATGATCGACAGGCTTGCCCTTACCGACGCCCGGATCGAGCAGATGGCCGCAGGGATCGAGGAGGTGATCGCCCTTCCCGATCCTGTAGGGGAGATCGAGAGGATGTGGCGGCGTCCCAACGGCCTTTCGGTGGGGAAGATGCGCATTCCGCTCGGCGTCATCGGGATCATCTACGAATCCAGGCCGAACGTCACCGCGGATGCGGCCGCGCTCTGCATCAAGTCGGGAAACGCCGTCATCCTGAGGGGCGGCTCCGAGGCGATCTTTTCCAACACCGCGATCGCACACATCCTGCGCGAGGCGATGACCCGTGCGGATCTTCCCGCGGACGCCGTGTCGGTCATCGAACGGACGGACCGTGAGGCCATCGACCACATTCTCGCGGCCGAGGAGTACATCGACCTCATCATCCCCCGCGGGGGAGAAGGGCTGATCCGGAGCGTGGCGGAGAAATCCCGCATCCCGGTCATCAAGCATTACAAGGGGGTCTGCCACATCTACGTGGACGAGGGAGCGGACCTCGGACAGGCGGTCGCGATCTGCGTCAACGCCAAGGTGCAGAGGCCCGGGGTATGCAACGCGATGGAAACGCTGCTGGTGCACGAAAAAGCCGCCGGGGAATTTCTTCCCGCCGTCTCGGCCGAACTCCGGAAACAGGGAGTGGAGATCCGCGGCTGCCCGCAGACCCTTTCCCTCGTGCCCTGGGCGGTTCCGGTCTCCGAGGAGGACTGGGGAACCGAGTACCTCGACCTGCTCCTCGCCGTGCGGGTGGTCCCCTCGATGGACGAGGCGATCGCGCACATCCGCCGGTACGGGTCGCTGCATACGGAAGCGATTCTCACAAGGGACCACGGACGGGCCATGCATTTCCTGCGCGACGTGGACTCCTCCCTCGTTCTGGTGAACGCGTCCACCCGGTTCAACGACGGGTTCGAGCTGGGGCTCGGGGCGGAAATCGGGATCAGCACCACCAAGATCCACGCCTTCGGTCCGATGGGCCTCGTCGAACTCACGACCACCAAGTTCATCGCCTTCGGGGACGGCCAGGTCCGGACGTAATTGGACGCGAAGCGACCATCCTCTGCGCTGTTCGGCGGGACCTTCGATCCGTTCCACAACGGTCACCTGCGCATGGCGATCGAGGCCAAGGAAGCGCTCGACATTCCCCGTGTCGTGCTCCTTCCCGCCCATCATCCGCCCCACAAGCCCCGGCAGCCCGTCTCCGGTGCGGACCACCGGCTCGCCATGGTGTCCGCCGCGATCGCCGGCCTGGCGGGATTCGAGGTTTCCGACCGGGAGATCCGCCACGAGGGACCTTCCTACTCGCTGAACACGGTTCGAGAATTTTGCCGTGCCGAGCCCGGGGTCGACTGGACCTTCGTAATGGGAGCCGATTCCTTCGGGGAGATCTCGACCTGGCACCGGTACGAGGAACTTCTCACCGCTTGCGACTTCGTCCTCCTTCCCCGGCACGGGATACCCCGGAAGCCCGTTCCTCCCGAGGGGATGCGTATTGAAAAAGAGGATCCGCATTGCTATAGTTGGACGGGAGAAAGCTACCGCCTCCCGGGAGGGCGCATGCTGTACTGCCCTGCCCTGCCGGCCCTGGATATCTCTTCCCGCTCCATTCGGGAGAAGGTTCGGAGCGGACGTTGCCTCCGGGGTCTTGTGCCGCCGGAGGTGGAAAAATACATCGCCGAGAACGGTCTGTACCTCGGAACCGGGGAGGAAGGACGGCCATAACGACAAGAGATACGGTGATCCAGTGCGCGCGGCTTGCGCAGGAGAAAAAAGCCGCCGGGATCCGCGCGCTGGACGTCCGGAAGAGTGCCACCTTCACCGATTACTTTCTCCTTTGCTCGGGAACATCCGACCGGCAGGTTACCGCCGTCGCCAGCCACATCGAGGAATCGCTCAAGAAAGAAGGAGTACGCCCGCTGGGCATAGAGGGCATGCGCGAGGGACGGTGGGTCCTGATCGACTACGACGATTTCGTGGTCCACGTCTTCCTGGACAGCGTCCGGGACTTTTACCGGTTTGACCGGTTGTGGGGATCCGCACCGGAAATCCCCATCCCCGAGAACCGATAGACAAAGCGGAGGAACCCCACGCATGGCGATCCGACTGCTCTTCCTCCTGTTCGTTGTCATCCTGGTCGCCTTTTCGTACATCTCCCTCCTGAACGGCCAGCACATCCAGTTCTTCTACGCCTCCACCCGCCACGTGGAGGTGACGGTCAGCGAGCTCGCCATCCTGGCCTTTTCGCTCGGAGCCGCCATGGTGATTCTCGGCACGATGGTCAAGGATGTGACCCTGGCCTCCAAAAACTGGAAGGAGAGGCGGGAAAAGCAGCGCCGGGACGCCGCCCGGGCCCGTGTCGCCAAGGCGACGGGACAGTACGAGAGGGGACTGCTCGATGACGCCGCCGCGGAACTGCAAAAGAGCCTGTCTGTCAACCCCGACGACCGGGAGGCGCTCGCCCTCGTGGCCGACGTGGAAATCGAGCGGAAAAATCTCCTGGAGGCCGTCAAGGCACTGACGCGGATCAAGCAGATCGACCCGTCGGACATCACGGTCTACTTCCGTCTCGCAACACTGTATCGCGAGATGAACGACCTCGAGAACGCGCTGTCGCTGCTCCGGAGGATCGAACACTCCGACGGCGAGAACCTGCGCGCCTGGGAAGGAATTCGGAACATTCACATCGAGCGGGAGGAGATGGTTTCCGCGTACGCGATGCAGAAGAAGATCGTAAAGCTCAAGGGGAAAACCGCGTCCGCCGGGGACAAAACCCTGTTCGACGCTCTCCGGTACGAGAAAGCGGTTTGCCGCAGGGCGGAAGGGAAGACCGACGACGCGGAAAGGCGCCTCCGGGAGCTCATCAAGGACCAGCCTCTCTTCACGGCGGCCTACCTCGTCCTCTCCGAGCAACTCCGGGAGCGGGAACGTCTGGAGGAGGCGACGGATACCCTCCTTTCGGGATTCCGGGCGACACGCAACGCCGTCTTCCTGATCCGGCTCGAGGACCTGGGGGTGGAGACGGAAAGGCCGGAGGCGATGATCGTCCTGTTCCTCGACCTTCTCCGGGAGCACCCGTCCTCGTTCGACCTCAATCTGTTCCTGGGGAAGTTCTACCTCCGCCTGGAGATGAACGACGAGGCTCTGGAACAGTTGTTGAAGGCGGAAACGCTGGACCCGGAGCGCGAGTCCGTAAACGTACTGCTTGCCGAGGCGCTCCGGCGGAGGGGTCGGTATGAGTCGGCCTGCCAGCACTACCAGCGCGCCTTCGGGTACAAACGCCGGTATCTCATCCCGTTCCGCTGCACCGGATGCGGCCAGACGACGATCAAATGGGCCGCCCGCTGCTCTTCCTGCGGAATCTGGAACGGTTACGCCATCTTTCACGGGCAACAGGAACACGCCATCCCCGCCACCGTCCGGTGATTCCCGCGGCGTGCGAAGTCGGGTGCGCGCGGCCTGGAAGAGCGGGTACCGGACGGTTGCCGAAGAAATTGCCCTGCTGAGATCGCTGCTTCCGCCCGCAACGCCTGACCTTTCCTACGACGCGGTAGGAGTCTGGCCCACCGTCGGAACGGGCGAGCCCTTGCCGGTCGCCTCCCCGCCCTGCCCCCACCATCGTCCGTTCGAACTCGCCCTTTCCCTTTTCGCCTACGAGGAGATTGTCCGGGAGGGGATCCAGGCCGCCAAGTATGCGGGAAGAAGCGACGTGGCGCGCACCCTTGCCAGGCGCTTCTTCGAGGCGATCCGGGGAGGTTGGGCGGACCGGTTCCCGGCCGGATTCCGGCCGACGGTCGTCCCCGTTCCGATCCGGCCGGTGAAATATTTTCGGCGAGGGTACAACTTTCCCGCGCTTGTGGCTCTCCCCCTGGGCCGCCTCGCCGGATGGCCCTGCGACCCGCTCCTCCTGCGGAGGACCGGGGAACGCCGGCCCCAGGCGGGATTGCCGCTTTCCGCCCGTGATGAAAACGTCCGGGGAGCGTTCACCGTCCGGACCGGGGCGCCGGTTCCCCGGCAGGTGGTTCTCATCGACGACGTGTACACCTCGGGGGCGACCGTCGCGGAGTGCGCGCGAACGTTGAAAACGGCCGGGGCGGAGCATATAGTGGTCCTGACGGTGGCGCGCGCCATTCTATGAGTCGCCCGATGCCCATCCCGTACCAGGCATTTACCAGGGAGACCGCATGATTTCTGCGTTCCAGGCAGCCGCCCTGCAATTTCCCATCCGGATGGGCGACGTGAAGGCCAACGCCTCCCGGGCCTTCGCGCTCCTTCGGGACGCCGCAGAGGGAGGGGCGGCTCTGTGCGTCCTCCCGGAGATGTGGAGCACGGGCTTTTCCTACGACAACCTGAAGACGCTTGGCGGAACCACTCCCGGAATCCTGTACGATCTCCGCCGCTTCGCGGCCGACAGACGCGTCGTCATCGCCGGCTCGCTTCCTGAACGGTCCGGGAGGTCCGTGTACAACACGCTTTATGTCATCAACTCGACGGGGACGATAACGGGCGAGTACCGGAAGACCCACCTGTTCTCCCCTTCGGGGGAACACCTCCACTTCCGGAGGGGGACGGCCGCCTCGGTGGCTCACACCTCCGTGGGAACGATCGGGCCGCAGATCTGCTACGACATACGGTTTCCCGAGCTGTCCCGGAAATATTATGCCGAGGGGGCCACCCTGTTCTGCGTGCCCGCGCAATGGCCCGCCGCCCGGAAGGCCCACTGGGACCTGCTCACCGTCGCCCGGGCCGTGGAAAATCAGCTCTTCGTGGTGGCGGCCAACGCGGTCGGAAAATCGGGCGAGTTCCGGTATTCGGGGGGATCGGTCATCGTCTCCCCGTGGGGGGAACGGCTGGCCCAGGGAGGGGAAGACGAGGATATCGTGATCGCGACGATCGACCCGTCGAGGATCGAAGACGCCAGGAGGAGGATTCCATGCGCGCAGGACCGAAACGAACGCGCCTACCGGAAGACCCACCTGTTCTCCCCTTCGGGGGAACAC
>JBFKGZ010000127.1:0-5901 GCA_041633075.1 Candidatus Deferrimicrobiaceae bacterium
GATGCGGCCTTCTTCTGTCCGATGACGTCCCGACCGATCGGTTTCGGCACGCCTTCCGCATATCATTTGACAAACGAAGGCGTGGCCGGGAATATCTCCTACAACGCCATGGGACGCAATCTCTCCGATTACCTCCAGGTCTTCCGCAGCCGCCGCATCGCCGTGATGGTGTTCGCCGGATTCTCCTCCGGCCTCCCCCTGGCCCTGACCGGGGGCACGCTGCAGGCATGGATGACCGTAGCGGGGGTGGACCTGCGCACCATCGGGGTATTCGCCCTGGTGGGCCTTCCCTACACGCTGAAATTTTTCTGGTCGCCCCTGATGGACCGTTTTGTTCCCCCCTGGATGGGAAGGCGCAGGGGGTGGATGTTCCTTACACAGGCCTCCCTTCTGCTGGGCATCGCCGCGATGGCTTTCGGGAACCCGGGGGCGGCCCCCTGGGCGCTTGGGGTCGCCGCCCTGCTGGTCGCCTTCCTGTCCGCCTCCCAGGACATCGTGATCGACGCGTACCGGACGGACGTTTTGCGCGAGCCGGAACGGGGCCTGGGAGCGGCCGTTTTCGTGACGGGGTACCGGATCGCGATGCTCGCTTCGGGGGCCCTCGCCCTCATCCTCTCGGAGCAGATCGGCTGGAGGAACACGTACCTCCTGATGGCCTCGCTGATGGCCGTCGGAATCGTCACCACGATATTCTGCCCCGAACCGGAGATCCGCGTGACCCCTCCGAAGAACCTGCAGGAGGCGGTGATAGGCCCCCTCAAGGATTTCTTCTCCCGCCGGGCGGCAGGAGCGCTTCTCCTGCTTATCGTCCTCTACAAACTCGGGGACGCCTACGCGGGGACCCTGACGACGGCCTTTCTGATCCGGGGCGTCGGCTTCTCTCCCTCGGAGGTGGGAACGATCAACAAGGGCTTCGGGCTTCTTTCCCTGATTGCGGGCGCGATGTTCGGCGGCACCCTGATGGTGCGGCTTGGGCTCTACCGCTCGCTGTTGATCTTCGGAATATTGCAGGCGGTGTCGAACCTCTCGTTCATGGTCCTCTCCTGGGTGGGGAAGAGCTACGCGATGCTGGTCGCAACCGTCGCCTTCGAGAACGTATGCGGGGGGATGGGGACGTCGGCGTTCGTGGCGCTCCTGATGGCCATGTGCGACCACCGGTACACGGCCACCCAGTACGCCCTTCTGTCTTCCCTCGCCGCCCTGGGGAGGATCTTCGTAGCGCCGACCTCCGGCTACGTGGTGGAATCGGTGGGGTGGGCGGTCTTCTTCCTCTTCACGGCGGTTACCGCCCTGCCGGGGCTCTGGATGCTGTGGCGGTTCCGGGCGGAGATCACGGGACTCACGGAGCAGACGACCGGCGCTGCCCCCTGAGCCTCCGGTAAAAAATTCCTGCGCGTAACCGTTCCCTGCGAAGAACGGCTATATCGTCACGCCAATGACGAGGCTGTCCGGGATGCCGCCAGCGACTTGACTTTCCCCTCCTGGTCCTCCGACGTCTCCTTCTTCTTTTTCATGGACGACTGCCCGTCGAACAGGGCGCCCTCCGACATCGCGAGCTTCGCCGTGCAGATCTCGCCGAATACCTGCGCCTTGTCCTTCATCTCGATGATCTCGGACGCTTCGAGGTTGCCCTCCACCCTCCCCCCGACGACCATCGTACGGGCCTGCACGTTTCCCTGGACCCTCCCGGTCTCTCCGACGATGACCCAGTCGGCCCGGATGTCCCCTTCCACGACTCCGTCGATCCTCAACGTTCCCTTGATTGCCAATTCCCCTTTGATCGTGGAGTCGGCTCCGATGACCGTTTCGAGCTTGGCGGAAGACTTTCCGAACATGATCACCTCCTGGTTAGGAACTGGGACGGGTTCACGTGGCGCCCGTCCTTCCATATCTCGTAGTGGACGTGGGGGCCCGTCGAACGCCCCGTGGACCCGGCCAACCCGATGGTTTCGCCCCTTGTCACGCGCTGTCCGACCGTGACGAAGTTCTTGCTGTTGTGCGCGTAGGCGGTAGAGTACCCGTGGCCGTGCTCGATCACCACGACGTTGCCGCTTTTCCCCGTCTTTCCCGAAAAGGTGACGATCCCGTCCGCAGTCGACAGAACCTCCGTCCCGGAGGAAATGGAAATGTCGAGGCCGGTATGCAACTGTCTTGCCCCCGATTTCGGATGGTTGCGATAGCCGTACCGCGAGGAGATGTATCCCGGTACCGGCCAGCCCCTGGGTGTCGCCCGGTAGATGTCCTTCTGCTCGGCAATGTATTTCTTGATGTCCGTAACGGAGCGCGTCGCTTCGTCGATCTGGGAGCGCAGCACCTTCATGTCGAGCGATCCCGTATCGAGGAACTCCGCATTTTCGAGGACGTCCGTTTTCGATTTCAGGGAGAACAGCCTCTTGAACTCCTGCTCCGCCTGTTTCAGGGAAACCATCGTCGATTTCAGCTCGAGGAACTGGTCCGTAACGTACGAGAGCCGTTCCTTCATCTGGTAATATTCGACGGTGTGCACGGCGATCGTGAACAGATAGATAACCCCGACGAAGAACGAGACGGTGGAGAAGAGAATTCCCGCAAGGGGGACCCGGATGCTCACCGGTTTGGTCCGGGAATGGGGAACCAGCATGATCGTGATGGGAGTGAGCACCATCTTGAATAACGATCTGATGTTGCGCATCCCGACCTCCATGGGGCCCCCCGGCGTTTTGCCTCTTCCGGGAGTGAAGGGAAATCCCCCGAATACCGGATACTCAAAGCAAGTATTGTTCCGGCCGCGGATATCTTCCAAACCCCTGGAAAGACAGAAAAACCAATTCTGCTGGAGTGACAGTTTCTGACAGTTCCGAAAGGAAACGGCGTCGGGGTGTCAAATTTCCGACAGGGGATAAAAAAAGCGGGGTCAGGCCCCGTCTATTCGAAGAACGATCTTTCCCACGTTCTCGTTCGACTCCATCCGGAGGTGGGCACTTGCAACTTCCGTCCAGTCGCGTACCGAGTCGATCACCGGACGTAGCCGCCCGTCCGCAAATCGGGGAAGCGAAAAGCCGGAGAACCGTTGCGTAAGGCCGACCTTCCTCGCCGTGTCCAGGGACCGAAGCGAGGTGCCAAGGATCTGGAGCCGCCGAAAGAGAAGATCGAGGAGGTTCACCCGCTCCGCCACCGCCCCCCCCATCGTACCGATGAGGATCAGCTTGCCGTCCTGCGCGAGGGATTCGAGGTTCTGCGCGAAGTACGGGGCCCCGACGAAATCGAGTATCAGGTCCACTCCCCTCCTCTCCGTCCGGGCGGCGACCCACGGAGTGAAGGGCCCTTCCCGGTAGTTCCACCCCGCCCGCGCCCCAAGATCCAGGCAACGGGAGATCTTCGGCGGAGACCCCGCCGTGACCAGGGATACGGCCCCCGCCTCCCGGATCAACTGGATCGCCGCCGTGCCCACTCCGCTTCCTCCGGCGTGGACCAGGACCGTCATCCCCGGTTGCAGACCCCCGAGGGAGAACAGGTTGTGGTAGGCAGTGAGAAATGCCTCGGGGATCGCAGCCGCCTCCTCGTACGACAGATTGTCCGGAATCCGCATCGCCATCCCGCAGGGGACGGCCGCTTTCTGCGCGTATCCTCCCCCCGTCAGGAGCGCGCAGACCCGGTCGCCCAAACGCCACTCTCCGCAAGCGGAGCCGGTCTGCAAAATCTCGCCCGCCATCTCCAGTCCGAGAATCTCGGAGGCCCCCGGCGGGGGGGGGTATTTCCCCCTGCGCTGCAGCAGGTCCGCGCGATTGAGCGCCGTCGCATGGACGCGTACCAGAAGCTCATCATCCTTCGGAGTGGGGTCGGGATGGTCAACGATCTGCAGGACATCCACTCCGCCGAAACCCGACATCCGCACCGCCTTCATGCCACGCCCCTCCGTTCCCGTCTTCCCGTTCGCCCCTTTCCCGTCATGCGACGACGCCCAGCTCCCCCAGGGAAGAGATTAGACGCTCGTGGTCCGTGTAGCGGATTGCGTGAAGGTTCATCCGCCTGGCACCCGCGACGTTTTCCTCGAGGTCGTCGATGAAAACGCACTTCTCCGGCGGGAAGCCGATTTTCTGCAGCATATCCCGGTAGATCGCCTCCGCGGGCTTCATGGCCCTAACCTGGAACGATAGCGTTACCGCATCGAACAGGGAAAATATTTCCAAGGACCGGATGTGGCGCTCGAAGTGCCACTCGTTCGTGTTGGAAAGAAGACCGAGCCGATGCGACCGCGAGAGGGACCGGATCAGGCAGATGGTGGGCTCGATGGGGGTGAAGATGGCAACGAATGCCCGGACGAACTCCTCCTCGGTTACCCGCAGCCCGCACAGGTTCGCGATATCGTGATAAAACTCCCCCGACGAGATCTCCCCCGATTCGTATCTTTGCGGAAGTCCCGATCCGGCGACGAGGGAGCTCATCTCCGCGAACGTTCTGTCGGTCCACCCGTCGAGACTCCGGAAGAACATCCCGTAGTCGAACGAGTGGATGACGCCCCCGAAATCGAAGATGATCCCCTTGATGGGGAAGTTTCCCCTGCGATCGCTCATCCCGGCTTCTTCCCGCGATCCGCCTCCCCCCCTGTAAAGTGCTCCCGCACAAGGGTCTCGGCGATGTCCATGGAGGAAGTGAAGGCCGGCGAAATCGGGTTGAGGACGTGGATCGCGTCGCCGTCGGCGATCACCTGGAAGTCCATGACCAGGTCCTTGGTCCGCCAGTCCACCAGTTGCGCCCGGATCCCCACCTTCTCCGAGGGCTCGATGTCGGAGGGAGACAGTACCTTCATCAGCCGCGCGGCATCCCGAAAGAATCGTCCGGCGAGGAACTTTCGGGGCTCCGTAAGAGCGACCTCCCTGAATTGCGGGTTCCGGAGGAAGAGGATCAGGTCGGAAAGCGCGATGGACACCCCCTCCCGATCGATCCCCGAAAGGATGCCGTAGTTCTCCCGACCGAAGGCGGGAATGGCGGTCGGGCCAAGGACCACCTCCCCGTAGACGTCGCAGCTTGCGTGAATCCCGAGGAACGGGTTGCGGATGTCCGGAACCGGGTAGATGTTTCCCCGCACGGTGTGGGACAACCCCTTACGGAGTTTCCGGTAGATCCCCTTGAACGGGATCAGACGGTACTGCTTTCCGACCCCGAACTGGTGCGCGATCCGGTCACAGTAGGCGCCGGAGGCGTTCACGAACTTCCGGAACGAGATTTCGCCCCGGCTGGTGACCGCCGTACGGGACCCCCTGACCCCCGTGAACAGGCATCCGGTGAGAAGGGTGGCCTTGCCGCACGCCTCCAAGTCGGTCCGGAGGCTGTCGATCACCGCCAGCGGATCGACGCAGGCGGTGTCGTGAGAGAAGAGGGCCTTCCCGGTGGTTCGCGCGTTCGGCTCGATCCCGGCCAGCTGCGCCTCGTCGATCATCTCCACCCTTGCTCCGTTCGCTGTGGCGCGCCGCTCCAGCTCGCGCAGGACAGGAATCTCCCCCTCATCGCGCGCGACGATCACCTTGCCGGTCTCCCGGAGCGGAAGCCCTTTTTCCCGGCAGTAGTCGCGCATCAGGAAGTTCCCGTTCAGGCACGACTTCGCCTTCATGCTGTCGGGTGCGTAGTAGATCCCGGCGTGCAGTACGCCGCTGTTGCGCCCCGAAGCGTGCATCCCGGGGGCGGCCTCTTTTTCGACGAGAACCACGTTGTCGCATCCGGCCTGGACCAGCCGGCGGGCGAGCGTGAGCCCGATGATCCCCGCCCCCACGATGAGCACGTCCGCCTTGTCCGGCACGATTGCCATTTCCGCCCGCCGCCCGGCCTCGCGCAGCCGGACTATTCCCCGACCACCTGGACGATGATTTCCCGTCTTCTTTTCCGATTGTCGAAATCGAGGAAGACGATCTGCTGCCAGGTACC
>JBFKGZ010000128.1:0-5890 GCA_041633075.1 Candidatus Deferrimicrobiaceae bacterium
AAAAAAAGTGCCCGATAAAGAAAGATATTTACCGATAGTTGCCGGTAAAAACCGGTAAAAGCCTGCCGCGGCGAAGCCTTTCTTCCCGAAAGGGCTGATTTCATTGTGGTTTTATCTTCGTTGGGGCAGGCATGGATTTTGCGTAATGATAGTTGCGGGCAACAGCGTGTGGTACGCTGTTTTTTTTAACTGATTGTTGGGAAAGAACGGCAGCGGGAAGGTGGCGGAGAATCCCGGGTGGGATCCTTCCGCGGAAACGTTTCCCCGTATCCGTGGATGAAACTTTTCCCCCCCGGGTTCATATAACCAAGAGAGGAATGCACGTCGATGACGAGGCCCGGATCGTGAGCTTGCCCGAACCCAAGCCCGGAAAATCCAGCATGGAGAACCTGTCGCGGTTGAGGGAGCGGGACATTCTTCCCGTAACGATTTCCCTGGTCTTTTTCCTCACCACGGCCGGGTGGATTTTCTTCGAGCATGCGTTCCTGCCCTGGTCCCCCATTGCCAAGGATTTCTTCTGGGCAATTCTGGGCACGGGGGTCCTCTACTTCCTCCTCCGGTACGGCTTGTCGATAATCGGGAAATCCGAGGCGGCCCTCAGGGAAAGCGAGGACCGCCTGACGCGCATCCTGGAGACCAGCACCTCGGGGATCCTCGTGGTGGACCGGGAAGGGATCATCACGTACGCCAACCTCGATGCTGCCGCCCTCCTGGGCATACGCCGCAGCGATCTTGTCGGGATGCACTACACGAAGCGCCCCTGGGAGATCACCACGGTGGATGGCAAGCCCTACCCCGCAGAAGATCTGCCCTTTACCCGGGTGGTCAGGACGGGGGAGGCGGTGTACAGCGTGGAGCTGGCGCTTCGGCGCGCGGACGGCTCCCGTGTCATCCTCTCGGCCAATACGGCGCCGTTGCGCGATGCCGGCGGGAATCCGGCGGGGATGATCGCCTCCTTCTTCGACATCACGGCGAGAAAGGAAGCGGAGGAGTACAACCTCTGGAAGCTTTCCCTCGCGATCGAGCAGAGCCCGAGCGCGATCATGATCACCGACCGAAACAACCGGATCGAGTACGTCAATCAGGGATTCACCCGGATGACGGGGTATGCCCCGGAGGAGATGCTGGGGAAAACGGCTTCTTGGGAATGCGACCATCCCTGCGGGAATTGCGATACCGAATGCGGGATCATGATGTCGGAGGAAAAATGGAAGGCAGAGAGGCAGGGAACGAAAAAGAGCGGCGAACCGTACCAGGAGATCATCCACATCACCCCGATCCGTGACCGGTCCGGGGCGATCACCAATTACCTGTGGAACCGGGAAGACATCACGGAGCGGAAACGGTCCGAATCGGAGGTCAGGGAGAGCCGGGAACGGTACCAGAACCTGGTGGAAAACATCCACGACCTGGTGTGGGAAGCCGACCGGGACGCCGTCTTCACCTACGTCAGCCCGAGGATACGTGACCTGTTGGGGTACGACCCCGGGGAGGTCGTGGGGAAGAGCGCCTTCGACCTGATGCCGGAAGTCGAGGCCAGGCGGGTGCGGGAGCTGGTCGACACGATCATGACCGAGGGCCTTGCGTTCGAGCACATCGAGAACATCTTCCGCCACAGGAACGGCGCGCACATGGTATTCACCACGAGCGGGGCTCCGGTTCACGGGGCCGACGGGTCGTTCCGCGGCTGGAGGGGAGTATCGCGGGAAATCACCCGGCTGAAGAGGGACAAGGAAGCGTTGCGCCGGAGCGAGGAGCGCTTCCGGCAGATCTTCGAGCAGAACGAGGAGCCGGTGTTCCTCTTCCGGTCCGGGACCACCGAAGTTGTCGACGCGAACCCGGCGGCCCTCGCTCTCTACGGGTACAGCATCGAGGAGATGAAGTCCGGCGGCCCCTCCCTGTTCGTCCCACCGGGGGAGCAGTTCCGGTTCGAGCAGGAGATCCGAAGCATCGTGCCGGAGACGATTCTCTCCGTCGAGGAGGCCCGGCACGTCAAGAAGGACGGGTCGCCGATCATCGTCTCCGTCCGGGGGAAATCGATCGAGCTGGCGGATGGGCGGGTCTCCTACTGCACCTTCCGGGACATCACGGCGAGGGTCCGCGCGGAAGAGGAGGCCAGAAACCGTCAGGCGCAGCTGATCCACGCGAACCGGATGACCTCCCTGGGCACCATGGTTTCCGGGGTCGCCCACGAGATCAACAACCCCAACAACCTCATCATGTTCAACGCCCCGCTGGTCCAGGCCGCGTGGACGGACGCGGACAGGGTCCTCGAGGCGTATCGACGGGAGAACGGGGACTTCTCCCTGGGGGGACTTCCCTATTCCGAGATGCGCAAGGTCGTCCCGAAGCTCATTGCCGGGATGTCCGAGTCGTCCGTGAGAATCCAGGCCATCGTGGAGAAGCTGAAGAGTTTCGCCCGCCGCGACAAGGAGGACCTGGATTGCGAGATCAACCTCAACGAGGTGATCCGGGCTGCCGTTACGATCCTGAACCACGAGATCGTCAAGGGGTGCCGGAACTTCCACCTTGATCTCGCGGAGAGCCTCCCGATGGTCAAGGGATGCGCGCAGCAGCTCGAGCAGGTCGTGATCAACCTGCTTCTGAACTCCCTGCAGGCCCTCCCGGACAGGTCGAAGGGGATCCGGGTCTCCACGCGGGTGAACCGGGAGACGGGCAGGGTGGAAGTGCTGGTCCGTGACGAGGGAGCAGGGATGACCCCCGAGGTGTTGAGACGCCTCTCCGAGCCGTTCTTCTCCACCAAGCTCGACTCCGGGGGCTTGGGGCTAGGCCTGTCCATCTCCGCTTCCATCGTCCAGGAGCACGATGGTATTCTTAACTTCACGTCCGAGGTCGGCAGGGGGACCACGGCCCGGATCATCCTTCCCCCGGTCGACCCTGCCAGGGAGGGCTCCCCGAAAGTGTCCGTTCCCAAGTACGCCCGATGACCGTTCGGCCCGAGGTCTCACCCGTCATGCCCCTTCCGGTTCTCCTCGTGGACGACGATCCGCAATTCCTGTTTTCCACCGCGGCGACGCTGCGGTCGTCCGGGATCGATTCCGTCGAGACCATCGAGGACAGCCGGCAGGTACTGCCGCTTCTGACCAAACAGGACGTGTCGGTCCTCGTCCTGGATCTGACGATGCCCCATCTCGAGGGAGGGGAACTGCTGAAGGCGATCCGGAAGGAGTACCCGCACGTACCCGTGATCGTGATGACCGGCGTGGACGAGGTGGAGACGGCGGTCTCCTGCATGCGGGAGGGGGCGTTCGACTACCTGGTCAAGCCGGTGGAGAGAAGCCGGTTCGTGACCAGCGTAAACCGGGCGAGAGAGATGCGGGAATTACAGGAGGAAGTGTCATCGCTGAAGCGGCATCTCCTTTCCGGAAGGATGGAGCAGCCCGAGGCCTTCTCGGGGATCGTCACGAAAAGCCGGAAGATGTTCGGGATCTTTCACTACCTGGAGGCGATCGCCCGTTCCTCCCAGCCCGTCCTTATCACCGGGGAGACCGGCGTGGGCAAGGAGCTGATCGCCCAAGCGGTTCACGGGATCAGCGTGCCCCGGGGGCACTTCGTCGCCGTCAACGTCGCCGGCCTCGACGACAACATGTTTTCGGACACCCTGTTCGGCCACAAGAAAGGTGCCTTCACGGGCGCCGAGCAGGCACGGGACGGCCTGATCGCGCAGGCGGCCGGCGGCACGCTGTTCCTCGACGAGATCGGAGACTTGAAGGACTCGTCGCAGGTGAAGCTGCTTCGCCTCCTCGAGGAGAGGGAGTATTACCCGCTCGGGTCGGACATTTCCCGCCGGACCGACGCCCGCGTCATCTGCGCCACCCACCAGCACCCGGCGGAACTGCTCTCGGCGGGGATCCTGCGCAAGGACCTCTATTACCGGCTCACCGGGCACCACGTGCACGTCCCCGCCCTGCGGGAGCGGCCCGAGGATATTCCGCTTCTCGCCGCGTATTTGCTGGAGGAGGCGGCCCGGTCGCTGGGAAAGAAAAAACCGACTCCCGCGACCGAGCTGTACACCCTCCTGTCCGCCTACGACTTCCCGGGAAACGTCCGGGAACTGAAGATGCTGATCCACGACGCGGTGGCCCGCCACCGGTCGGGAGTGCTGTCGATGGAAAGTTTCCGGGAGGCGATCGGCCCGGTTCGCCTCTCCCGCGCCGTTCCCGGGCCCGCCGCAGACGGCAACGCAGCACCGCTGTATCTCACGGAACGTTTCCCCACGCTGAAGGAGGCCGAGCAGTTTCTCGTGACCGAGGCGTTGAAACGTTCGAAGGACAATCAGGGAGTCGCCGCAACGCTTCTCGGCATCACGCGGCAGGCGTTGAACAAGCGCCTGGTAAGGGCCCGGAAGAAGCCGGGATTGGCCCCGTAAAGGGGTGCGACATCTCTTTCGCCCCCCCCCGTTGCCTCTCCCGGCGGTAACCGGCCGGTTTCCTTGATCTTACCTCTTTTTCTTACCGAACCCCCGCAAGATATGTCGCAGAAAGCCGGCTGTTCGTCCACGGGCCGGGATCGACCAACCCTTTGAATATAAAAAGAAACTATTTCCTCTGCCGTCGGCATCCTTTTTGTTTGTAAATGAATCTCATTCGGAGGAGCGGCGTTCACGGGGGAGGAGGGAACCGATGGATGCGAAACCGCGCATCCTTTTTGTCGACGACGAGAAGGACCTCTGCTTTTCCGCCTCGGTTGCCCTGCGGAAGGCGGGATGCGAGGTGATCGAGGCGACGGACGGGAAAGAGGCGATTTCGAGATTCCAGGAATCTCGTCGCGCCGGGAAGAGATTCGACCTCCTCCTTACCGACCTGTGGATGCCTCACATGAGCGGTCTTGACCTTCTCGAGGCAATGGGGGAACTCGGGATCGACATCCCCGTGATCGCCATGACCGGGCATTGCGACGATGCCCTACGGGCGGAGATGAGGAGGAAAGGGTGCACCGAATTCCTGGACAAGCCGTTCGAACCGCAGGACCTCGTGAAACGGGTGCGGAAGATCCTTGAGAGTTTCGCGTTCCTGGGAGGTGGGATTTGAGAAGCGCCATGCCGGCGAGCGGGGGAAAGACCGCGGCTCGTGCTCGCCTTGCCCGGTTCGTCCTGGCGGGCATCCTGGTATCCGTCTGTCTTTGGGGAGGAACCCGCAACGCCGCGGCCCACGAGAAGCACAAGCATCCCGCATCGACCCCTCCGCCGGGGGCGCAGGGCGAGCAACAGAGCAAGGCGACCAAACCGGTGCTGCGGACGGACGAGAACTACCAGCGGGAATATTTCACCGACCTGCCGCTTTTCACCCAGGACGGGAAACCGGTCCGGTTCTACACCGACATGCTCCGGGGCAAGGTCGTCCTGATCAGCTTCATCTACACCAACTGCACCGACATCTGCCCGATCCTGATGCCCAACCTGGTCCGGATCCAGGAGCTGCTCGGGGACCGGTCCGGGCGGGACGTCTCCCTTATCTCCATCAGCGTGGACCCGGTGGACGACTCGCCGGAAGAGTTGAAAGAGTACGGCAAGAAGTACGGCGCCAAGCCGGGGTGGACGTTTCTCACCGGGAAGAAGGAGAACATCGACTGGGTCGTCTACAAGCTGGGGCAGTACACGGAGGATTTCGAGGACCACACGATGCTGTTCCTCGTTGGGGACGTAACGAACGGCCGCTGGGCGAAGATGCGGGGCGACATGGCACCGGAGGCCGTCGCGGCCCGCCTCCTCGACCTCCTCGAAAGGCGGTGAGCGGGTCGTTGGCGTAATCCCGCCGTCGTTCCCCGCCATTTACGCAGAATCACTTCTTCTCTTCCCTTTCCGCCGATCCACACAAAGGTCCCGTGCACATCCCCTTTTCCCTAAGAACTGTAAACTGTCCGGATCCAC
>JBFKGZ010000129.1:0-5835 GCA_041633075.1 Candidatus Deferrimicrobiaceae bacterium
AAGTTGAACGGGGTGATCCCGACGCATACCCCGAGCGGCTGCCGGAAGGAGAAACTGTCGACCCCGGTCCCCACGTTTTCCGAATAGCTTCCCTTCAACAGGTGGGGAATCCCGCAGACGAACTCCACCACTTCCGCTCCCCGCATCAGGGAACCGCGGGCGTCGCTTAGCACCTTACCGTGCTCGGCCGTGATCAGGGCGGAAAGTTCGTCCGCATGCTGGTCCAGCAATTCCTTGAACCGGAACAGGATCCTTGCCCGGCGAAGCGGAGGGGTGGCTGCCCAGGCGGGAAACGCGGCGGCGGCGGCGGAAACCGCTTCCTCCACTTCGTCCTTGCCGGCAAACGCAACGCGGCCGCTCACTTCTCCGGTAGCCGGGTTGTAGACGTTTCCGTAGAGACCCCCGGAACCGGGAATGCTCTTGCCGTTGACGAAATGACCAATGGATTTCGGGATGGTGGCTTCCAATTCGGTGCCTCCTCTTCTTGGAGTCTGAGAAAGATAGTAGGATGCTTTCCATTATCTCCCTGATCCCGGAATAGAGACAAGGGGCTGCTGTCTTTTTCGGGAGGGTTTTGCGGGTACAATAGCGATCGGGAGGATTCCCTGTTGACGGAGCTGCTCCTCGCCCGTGGCCAGATGGCGATGCTTTTCGCCTTCCATATCATCTTCGCGGTTGCCGGGATGGGGATGCCTGTCCTGATGGTCGCCGCGGAGGCCGCCTATCGGAGGACCGGCAAACCCGTATATCAGGAACTCGCGAAACGATGGGCCCGGGGGACGGGAGTCCTCTTTGCCGTCGGTGCGGTCTCCGGGACGGTCCTCTCCTTTGAGCTGGGCCTCCTGTGGCCCCGTTTCATGGAGTTCTCCGGAGGGATCATCGGGCTTCCTTTCGCCCTCGAGGGGTTCGCTTTTTTCGCCGAGGCGATCTTCCTCGGGATCTATCTGTACGGGTGGGACAAGGTGTCCCCCCGTCTCCACCTGCTTTCCGGGGTAGCCGTCGCCATCGGAGGAATCCTGTCGGGGGTCTTCGTGGTCACGGCAAACGCGTGGATGAACAGCCCCGCCGGCTTTGCCTTGCTGGATGGCAAACCGGTCGATATCTCCCCCCTTGCCGCGATGTTCAACCCGGCATGGAAGACGGAAACGGCGCACATGACCCTCGCCGCCTTCGCCGCTTCCGGGTTCGCGGTGGCGGGGATCCATGCCTTCATGCTCCTCCGGGACAGGGAAAACCTGTTCCACCGCCGGGCGCTCGCCATCGCCCTTTGGGTGGGAGGCGTGGCGGCGATCCTGCTCCCCGTGAGCGGGGATTTCAACGCGAGGTTCGTCGCCCGCCATCAGCCGGCGAAGCTCGCCGCCATGGAGGGACAGTTCCGCACCCAACGGGGGGCGCCTCTCCGGATCGGGGGGATCCCCGACGTGGACAGCCAGACGACGAGATTCGCGATCGAGATCCCGCGGGCGTTGAGCCTCCTCGCCTTTCACGACCCCGAAGCGGAAGTAAAGGGGTTGTCTGCCTTTCCCCGTGACGAGTGGCCGAATCCCGTCCCGGTCCATCTCGCCTTCCAGTTCATGGTGGCCTCCGGGGCGACGATGAGCGTCCTGGCCCTGCTCGCGGCCCTGTTCGCCTGGGGGAGGAGGGAATGGTTGTATCACCGCCGATTTCTTTTTGCCGTGGCGGCTTGCGCACCGCTCGGAATCCTCTCGGTGGAGGCGGGCTGGGTCGTGACCGAACTCGGCCGGCAACCGTGGGTCATTCACGGAGTGATGCGCACGGCGGACGCGGTCACCACGGTTGGAGGACTCGCGATCCCCTTCGCCTTATTCTCCCTTCTCTACCTCGTCCTCGGGGTCTCCGCCGTCTGGCTGCTCAGGCGCGAGGTCTCGGCAAGCCCCGCCTTCCCTCTCGACGGGGGAGGCGGCAGCGAGGCCGGGTAGGAGATGCCTTCCCTTCCTTCCCTGCTGGCAGGGTGCATTCTCGGATCCCTTATGCTCTATGCCCTGCTGGGCGGCGCCGATTTCGGCGGTGGGGTCTGGGACTTGTTGGCACGGGGGCCCCGCGCCGATGCCCAGAGGCGACTGATCGCGCGTGCCATCGGGCCGGTCTGGGAGACGAACCACATCTGGCTCATCGTGGCGATCGTCATTCTCTTCACCGGTTTTCCCTCGGCATTCGCCGCAATCTCCACTGCGCTCTTCGTGCCGATGACCCTGCTCCTGGTCGGGATCGTCCTTCGGGGGGCCGCCTTTGCGTTTCATGCGTATCACCTGCACGAGGAACACGGAGCGGGTCGTTGGGGTATGCTTTTCGCGGGCGCCAGCCTCGTCACCCCCGTTCTGCTCGGCGTCACGATCGGAGCCCTCTCTTCCGGACGGATTCCCGCGGATCCGCTGACCTTCACCGGGGACACGGCGAGTTGGCTCGCCCCCTTCCCCTTTTCGGCGGGCCTCCTCACGCTCTCCGCCTTCTCCTACCTGGCCGCGGTCTACCTCATCATGGAAACGGATGACCCCGACCTGCGGAGCGACTTCCGCAGCCGCGCCCTCTGGGCGGCAGCGGCGGTCGCCCTGCTGTCCGTTTTCGTCCCGGTGATCGCCGCTTCGGGAGCGCCCGACTTCTACGGAGCATTTACGGAGAGCGACTGGTTTGTCAGCGTGGTGATGTTTTACGCCACCGCTTCCCTGGGGGCCTTCGTCTCCCTGGTTCTCTCCGCGGACTCCCTCGCGCGGATCTGCGCCGCCGCCCAGGTCGTCCTGATCCTTCTCGGATGGGGTCTGGCCCAGTTCCCGTTTCTCGCCCGGCCGGTCATCACCTTCTCCTCGTCCGCGTCCTCCCCCTCCACGCTTCGCCTCCTGCTCCTGCTGCTCGCGGCAGGTGCTGTTTTCCTGTTTCCGGCCATCTTTCTGCTGATGCGGATCTTCAAAAGGGAGGCTTTGTCCGGCCGCTACCGGGAGACCCCTTGACGGATTTCGAAACGTTCCTCGCCGAAGCCCTCCCCCCCCTCGGTCTCGCCCCCGCCGCGTTGATCAGAAGAAATATCCGTCGCCGGGTCATGCGAAGGATGGAGTCGGTGGGCGTCCACGATTTTTCCTCCTACCTCCTGTTTCTTCGCAGGAATCCTTCGGAATGGGATGTCCTGCGCCCCCTCTTCACCGTGACGATTTCACGGTTCTTTCGCAATCGCCGGGTTTTCGATGCTCTCTCCCGCCATGTGCTGGCTCCCTTGGCGACGAAGGGAAACCCGGTTTTTGCCTGGAGCGCCGGCTGCGCGTCGGGGGAGGAGGCCTTCACCCTCCGGATCCTTTGGGAGGAGCTTCCCGGGCGGAAACCTCCGATGTCCATTCTTGCGACGGACGTCTCCGCCGCCTGTCTGCAACGGGCGGGGGAGGGGCTCTACACGGAAAGCAGCCTCCGTGAAGTGCCCCGGCCAATCGTGGAAAATCATTTCCGGGAGGAAGAGGGGCGGTTCCGGCTTCGTGAGGACATGGTCCGTTCCGTTACGTTTCGGGACCACGATCTGATGGGAAACCCTCCGTCGGGAGCCTTTCAACTGGTCCTCTGCCGAAACGCGGCATTTACCTATTTCGCCATGCCGCGGCGGGTTACGGTCGCCGGGGCGATCGCCTCCGTGCTGTCTCCCGGCGGTTTCCTGGTGATCGGGAGGACGGAAGCACTTCCCCAGGAGGCCGCGTCATGGTTTTCTCCTGTCTGCCCAAAATTCAATATTTTCAGATGCCTGGGACCACGTTTCTCTTCTATTCCATGATATCGCCCAGATATGCGGCGCGAACCTTCGAAGCATTGCGAAGCTCGGAAGAATCGCCCGACAAGGTGATCGCACCCGTCTCCAGGACATAAGCGCGGTGGGCAACGTTGAGGGCCATGAAAGCGTTCTGTTCGACAAGGAGTATCGTCGTTCCGGCCTTGTTGATCTGCCGGATGTGCCGGAAAATATCCGCCACCAGAAGGGGGGAAAGCCCCATCGATGGCTCATCCAGCAGCATGAGAGACGGCTTTGCCACCACCGCCCGGCCGATGGCGAGCATCTGCTGCTCCCCCCCCGAAAGCGTTCCGGCCAGCTGTGATACCCTTTCCCTCAACCGGGGGAACAGGACGAACACCTCCTCGAGGCTTTTCGCCATCTCCTCCCGCGAGGTCCGGGCGAACGCCCCCATCTCGAGGTTCTCCCGTACGGTCATATTGGCGAAAATCCCTCTTCCCTCCGGAACAAGGGAAATTCCTCTCCGTACGATCCGGTGCGGTGGAGCGCCGACCAGTTCCTGCCCCTCAAAAAGAATTCGACCGGAGCGGGGTTTCTGGATACCGGAAACGGCCTTCAGTATGGTGCTCTTCCCTGCCCCGTTGGCCCCGATCAGCGCCACGATCTCCCCCTTCCCCACGGCGAAGGAGACATCGTACAGAGCCTGGATGTTGTCGTAATATACATTTATAGATTCAATAATTAACAATGATATCTCACCCTTTGTATCAGTCGTTGTATTTCCTCATTCAAACGGAACATCTTCCCCGAGATATGCCTCGATCACCTTCCGGTTCTCCCGGATCTCTTCGGGACGGCCTCTCGCGATCACCTGTCCGAAATCCATGACCGCCAGGCGTTCGCATATCCCCATGACCAATCGCATCTGGTGCTCGATAAGAAGGATGGAGATTGGGAACCGGTCCCGGATTTCGAGGATGAACTCCATCAGTCTCCTCACTTCGAAGGAATTCATCCCCGCGGCCGGTTCGTCAAGCAGGAGAACCCTTGGCTCCGATGCAAGGGCCCTTGCGATTTCCAGCTTCCTCTGGTCCCCGTAGGGAAGGTTGCCTGCCACCTCGTTTATCCTGTGCTGCAGCGAGAAGATCGACAGATAGTTCTCCACTTTTTCCTGAAGCTTTTTCTCCCCGCGGTAATACCGCCCTGTCCGAAGCAGCGCCGAAAAGGGGCCGTATTCCCGGTAGAAGTGGTGGGCGATTCGTACGTTATCCATGACGGTCAGCTTCCGGAAGAGACGAACATTCTGGAAAGTTCTGGCGATTCCGAGCCGGTTGATCCGGTGCGGTGAAACTCCCGCAAGGCTCTTCCCCCCGAACGTTATGGACCCCGCATCGGGCCGGTAAAAACCGGTCAACAGGTTGAATACCGTGGTCTTCCCCGATCCGTTCGGGCCGATAAGGCCCACGAGTTCGCCTTCCGCGATCCGGAGGTCTACCCCGTCCACCGCCCGGATGCCGCCGAAATACTTGGTGAGCCCCCGGATCTCGAGCGTCATCGGTACAGCCTCCCCCGTAAATACGGAAACTCCCGTGTCCCGAAAAGCCCTTGCGGCCGAAGAAGCATCGTGACGATCAGCAGGACCGGGATCAACACCCACCGAAGCTCCACGTACCCGGGGGGAAGAACCACCCGCAGCCCCTCCAGGATAAAGATCCACCCGAACGAGGCGACCAGCGTCCCGCTCATGTTCCCCAATCCCCCGAGGACCACGATCACCAGGATGTCGATCGACTTGAAAAAATCGAAGTTGCTCGGGTGGAGGAAGGTGTAGAGGTGCGCATAGAGCCCCCCTGCCACGCCGGCGAAGGCGCAACCGATCACGAAACCGACCATCTTGTACCGGAAGGTGTCGATCCCCATCATCTCGGCGGCGATCTCGTCTTCCCGGATGGAGAGAATCGCCCGCCCGTAACTGGAATGGATCGTGTTCCGCACGATCAGGAGCGAGGCGAGAAGGAAGAAGACCACCCAGGGGACGGTTGCCATCTTTGCGATCCCGGTCATCCCCCGGGCCCCTCCCAGCCCGGGAAGAAAGGTGTCGGCGTTGTCGA
>JBFKGZ010000130.1:0-5825 GCA_041633075.1 Candidatus Deferrimicrobiaceae bacterium
ACGGGGGCAGATCGTCGTCCGCTTCCTTGCCCTTTTCCAACCGGTAATCGGTCCGGTCGAACAGGAACCCGGCGGTCTTGATTTCCCGGATCGTGACGAAACCCCGGACGGCGAGGTTGACGATGGAGGCGGTGATGTCTTTCGGGTCGAGCCGCTCGTCGGACAGGGCGCCGACCTCCGCGGGGGGAAGGGGCTGTCCGCCCTCCTCCGGGGGCGTGTACATGACGGGGATGCTGCCCCCGATGTCGGGGTCCTTCCCTCTCCTGTACCAGTGGACGAGCATGAAGCCGAGCGTGACGAAAGGAAGCAGGAGCACCCCGTTTTCGGAGAGATTGAGTTTCCAGAAAGTTTTTTTCAGGGAAGAAGGAGGCCGTACGATTTCCTTGTCCCAGCCCAGGGCGATGGTAAGTCCCTGCCGGGGGGAGAGGGAGCCGCCCGTCCGGAACTGCCCCCCCTTGCCTGAGGGGAGGAAATTGCAGGAGGATTCCCTTGAACCGCGCAAACCCGTATAGCAGCTCCCCCGAAAAGCAATCTTTTTCTGTCCACTTTCGACGGTCACCGTGGAGGAAGCGCTTCGGATGGTGGTGTCCCAGTCGTTCCCCGTTACGTTCCAGTAGAGTTCGTCGTGGCTGTCGAGGAACAGGATGGCGTTTTGCACGGTGTAGGTGATGATGTACACTTGCCGGCCCTCGACGAATGCATGTTTCCTGCCGATCCGGATCCGGACCGCGTCCCCGACGCGCGTGACCTTGTACGGTCTCTTCTTCCGGAACGCGTCCGCCACCGAAACGACCCGGATCGGCGCCATGGTCTTCTTCCCGGATTCGTCGGTATACCGGAAGGGGATCTCGCGGTAGATTCCGTGGCGGCGGCGCGTGAAGAAGGTCTCGATCGTTTCCGTCACGGAAAGGGAGGAATCCGGGTGGACGACGATGTCCGCGTGGAACGACTCGATGGAGAAATATTCCGCCCGGGCGGGGGCCCCTCCGATCCCGAGCAGAAGAAAAAGGGACAGGGAGCACAGGAAAAGCCGCGCGCGAACGCCGAAAGGCCGCTGCGCGTCAAGGGAAGGAGACATCGACCCGGTCCCTCTCTTCCCGGGAGGACAACTCGAAGAACTTCTCGCGCTCGAACCGGAACCCGGAGGCGACGAGGTTCGAGGGAAAGACCTCGGTCATGGTGTTGTAGTCCCGGACGACCGCGTTGTAATACCTCCGGGCATATTCGATTCCGTTTTCGACCTCCACGAGCTGTCTCTGCAGCTCGAGAAAGCTCGTGTCGGCTTTCAGGTCGGGGTACCCTTCCGCAAGGGCGAACAGGGTTTTCAAGCTGTCCGTGAAGGTGTTTTCCGCTTTCGCCCTGTCGTCCGGACCCTCGGCGCGTATCGCTTCGGCCCGGGCTTGCGTGACGCCGATCAGGGTGGTCTTTTCGTGGCCCGCGTATCCCTTGACGACTTCGACCAGGTTGGGAACGAGGTCGTGCCGTTTCCTGAGCATGACGTCGATGTCGGACCAGGAGGAACGAACCGTGTTCCGTAGCCGGACCAGCCGGTTGTACAGGAAGGCGGTTGCCGCAAGCACGGCAGCCGGAACCGCTGCAACCACAAGGGAGATCATCGTCTCCGATCCGGCGCCACGTATTCCGAAGCGCCTTTCCCGTCCCTGGTTTCCCCGCTTCCGGGGCAGACCGAAGGGTCATTATACATGGATCACAGGTGGCGATATATCCGGAAGGCAAGCAGGAACGGCGGTTCGAGGCCCGGGGAATTGCGGAATGTAGGCATCGCCTCCCCGGGATACAATAAACTGCCATGTTCGACGTCGTCGGAATCGGGCTGAACGCGATCGACTACCTCTGCACCATTCCGCGCTTTCCCGTCCCGGGGGAAAAGTTCCGGATGTCCGGGTTCTCGAAACAGGGTGGGGGGCAGGTGGCCACTGCGCTCGTGGCGCTGTCGCGGTGGGGTTTGCAGACGATGTACGTGGGGAACGTGGGGGAGGACGAACACGGGATCCTCTCCCTCTCCCTTCTCCGGGAGGAGGGGATCGATGTCGCCCTCGCGCGCACCGTTCCCGGGGCCGCCTCGCAGTTCGCCATCATCCTCGTCCAGGAAGATTCCGGCGAGCGCACGATCCTGTGGGAGAGAGACGCCCGCATCCGGATCCGCCCCGAAGACATTCCCCGTGACGAGATCCGGCGGTCTCGTGCCGTTCTTCTGGACGGCCATGACGTCCCGGCATCCGTCGCAGCTGCCCGGGTGGCCAGGGAGGCGGGTGTGCCGGTCGTCCTCGACGCCGAAAAGGTGCAGGAGGGGACGGAGGACCTGCTTTTCGCGTGTGATCACATCGTGGGGGCGGCCTCCTTCGTTGCGCAACTTCTCCCGGGCGCGGAAGCCCTTGAAGGAGTTCGCGAGATCCACCGCCGCTTCTCGCCGCGCACCGCGACCGTGACCTTGGGGCCGGAAGGTGCCTTGGGGTTCGACGGCAGGCAGACCTGCCGGGCGCGGGGAATCGAGATACGGGCGGCCGACACCACGGGGGCGGGAGACGTCTTCCACGCGGGGTTCCTCTTCGCCCTTCTCGCCGGAAGGACGTTCCCCGAAATGCTTGCTTTCGGAAACGCCGCCGCAGCTCTCTCCTGCCGGAAAGTGGGGGGGCGTGCGGGCATCCCCTCCCTCGACGAAATCGAGAGGGTCCTTTCCCTTGCCTGATGAAATGGAGTGGGGGGACGGTTTCCGCGCGATTCCGAGGGGTGGAACCACGCTGTCCGACAGCGGGTCGCCTACTCTGTTACGAACAGTGTGGGGGTGCTGGAAAACGCTCGAAGTGCTGGTACGGCTACCTGTTATGGCGGTAAAGGATGAGACCGTGGGTAGGGTCGTACGGAGAGACGCCCACGGTTACGGCGTCACCCCTTACGACGCGGATCTTGTACCGTTTCAGGGTTCCGCTCAGTTTCGCCGAGAGAGTCATTCCGTTTTCCAGTGTAATGATGTAGTTACCCCCCCCCTTGGTATCGGTAACCGTTCCTTCCAGTTTCGCCAGGTCCGCTTTGGCCAAGAGATGAACTCCTTTCTCTTTTCCTATGGATAGGAATCAGTGTATCACTTTTTTCCGGCAGGGGGGTGCTTCTCTCTAGAAAAGGGGTTTCCCGTCCAGGCCGTACTCCGGCACCACAACGATCCGGTTCCTTCCCGTCTGCTTTGCCTTGTAGAGGGATTCATCCGCCTTGCGAAGGAGGTCGGTAGTGGAATCTCCGTCCGCGGGGTAGGTTGCCACTCCGCCGCTAATCGTCACCTTCAGGGGGGATTGCAGGCCGGGGATCCGGAATTCCGTGGACTCGACGATGTTCCTCATATTTTCCGCCATGTTTAACGCCTGCTCCTTGCCTGCGGACATCATCAGGACAACGAATTCCTCTCCCCCGAACCGCGCCGCAATGTCGGAACTGCGGACGGATTGGCGCACGATCTCCCCCAGATTCAACAGGATGATGTCTCCCGCCGAGTGTCCGTGCGTGTCGTTGATGTTTTTGAAATGGTCGATGTCCAACAGGAAGAGCGACAGGGGGTGGGCGTAATTCTTGGCGCGGCGGATCTCCATTTCGAACCGCTGCGCGAAGTGGCCCCGGGTAAAAAGCTTGGTCAGGGGATCGATCGACGCGCTGTGTTCCACCGACTCGATTTCTGTCGTGTGCTTGTAGGCGTTTCCGAGCAACTCCGCGATCATCGACACAAAGGGAATCTCGTCCCGGCTTTGGACGATGCTCGAAGCCACGACAAGAATACCCACAACATTTCCGTTCATCGTCACCGGGGCTACGAAATCCGGGGATATGCCGTTCTTTTCCAGAGAGTGGATTCCCGTAGGCCATTTTGTTCTCGACGTCAGGTAATCCTCATGCGTAATGATCGTCTTGTGCTGGAGGGACATCCCCAGGATTCCTTCGTCGGCGGCAAGACGGACCGTTCCTTTCCAGTCCAGCGGGAAGCCGACTCCCTCGACGAGGGTGAATTGGTCCTCGCTGTCCGCCGGCGCGAAGTACCCTACCTGGGAAGCGTGGAAAAATTCCTTCGCGAACCGGACGCCTATCGCGGGGATCGCGTCGGGCGACATTCTTCCGCTCAGCCGTTTCACGACCATCGGGATCTTGGTGACGATATCCCGTTTCCGGGAAAGTTCCTGCTGTACCTTGATCACCTCCTGGGAGAGCTCCCGGTTGATTCTCCTTAGGTCATCCAATTCCGCGGCAAACGTTGCGTCGTCCGATCTTCGGACACCCCAGCCGAGCAGGAATCCCAGGATGACCCCCCCCAGGGGAGCCAGGATAAGCAAGGAAAATAGGGTTTCTCTTTCCATCTACGGCAGGATCCTCCCGTTTCCCCCGGCGCGGCGACGTCCCCTTTCCGCCCGGAGAGCAGGGTGGGACAAAACCTTATCTAGGGAATAGTACCAGCATTTTCCCGCTGAAGAAACAATCTTGTCGCGGGTATGCAAGGGGGGTGCACCATAGGCGAAGTGGTGCGGCGCACGCAACGGGTCCGGTGGGAAAGCGGGAATACATTTTTGCCAGGGGGAGGCAGTGCCGGTAAAATAGGAGCAATATGGGGTCGGGGCTGGCCGTGGGAGGGCGAAGGGATGGCGGTTTTTCCGGATATCGACAAGCTGGCTGAACGGGCGGAGAGGCTCACCGCGAGGCTCTCGGAGTGCGACATCTGCCCCCGGATGTGCCGGGTGAACCGGAAAGCGGGGGAGTTGGGCGTTTGCCGGGTGGGGAGGAATGCCTTGGTGGCCTCTTTCGGACCTCACTTCGGCGAGGAAGCCCCCCTCGTGGGATCCCAGGGATCGGGAACGGTTTTCTTCTCCGGCTGCAACCTTGGCTGCCTCTTCTGCCAGAACTACGAGATCAGCCACCTGGTCGAGGGAAGCGAGGTGTCCGCCGAAAGACTTGCCGGCATTTTCCTTTCGGTCCAGCGCACGGGGTGCCACAACCTGAACCTGGTCACCCCCACCCATGTGACGCCCCAGATCCTTACGGCCCTCTTCCTGGCCGTGCCGCGCGGGCTGTCGATCCCGGTAGTGTATAACTGCGGGGGGTACGAGAGCGTTGACACGTTGCGGGAGCTCGATGGGGTGGTCGATATCTATATGCCCGACGTCAAGTTCCTTGATGCGGAACCGGCAGGGCGGTATTGCGAGGCCCCGGATTACCCCGAGGTGGTGCAAGCTGCGCTCCAGGAAATGGCCCGGCAGGTGGGACCTCTTTCTATCGACCGCCACGGAATCGCGCGCCGGGGGCTGCTCGTCCGCCACCTCGTCATGCCCGGGGAGGCTTCGAAGACCCGCAGGGTGATCGACTTTCTCGCCGACGAGATCGGGAAGGACACGTACCTGAATCTGATGGACCAGTACCGCCCATGCGGGCGGGCGCTCGAGTTTCCGGAGATCGGCCGGCGAATCACGGCCGGTGAGTGGCAGGAGGCCCAAGACTACGCTCATGAAAAGGGCTTGAATCGCCTGGACCGGGCGGTACGCTCCGGAACCCGCCGAGGGATCGGTTGGTGAATCCCCTGGCCAAGGCATATATGGAGAAGATCTTCCATGCCGCCGTGGCGGCCGTCAACCCGGAAACGCTTGTCCTTTCCGTCTTGCAGAGGGAGGGGGACGGGGTTTCCCTCCGGTGCGGAAGGGTGTCCGCCACGGCCCGCTGGGACGAGGTCCGCAACATCTACGTGGTCGGGGGCGGCAAGGCTGTCAGGAAGATGGGGAAGGCGGCCGCCCAGGTTCTGGGCGACAAGGTGACGGCCGGGATTCTCGCCGTGCCAC
>JBFKGZ010000131.1:0-5750 GCA_041633075.1 Candidatus Deferrimicrobiaceae bacterium
GAGGGCGAGAAAGACCGGCTGCCGGGAAACGATCTTCGGCGGGACGATATCGTCCACGCCACGGCTACGGTCGCGGTTCACGGGGAGGAGGTCTCCCTCGAATCCCCCCCTGCGACCGTCCGAAACGCCCACCCCGAGACTGTCTCGGCGGTTCTGTCTCCCCTTGCTCCCAAGACGGGGGAGGTGGTGCGAGTCGCCTGCCGGGGGAGGGATGCCGACGGCGATGCGGTGACGTTTCGGGTGCGCTGGTTCGTCAATGACGAGGAAATCCCCGGCGCGACGGCCGAGACGGTCTCCCTCAAGAAGGTTACCAAAGGATCCTGGATCCACGCGGAGGTCCAGTCCTTCGACGGGATCGCGGCCGGGTCGAAGATGTTTACGCCGAAAATTCTGGTGGTAAACGCACCGCCCATCGTCGATCGGGTAGCGTTCACCCAGGGGGAAGGATCCGTATTTTCGGCCCGGGTCATGGTGACCGATCCCGACGGCGACCCGGTAACCATCCGGGAGAAAACGCTTCCGGAAGGGGTCGTCCTTTCCGGAAACGTTCTGACCGGGGAAGTTTCCTCCCTTCCTCCCGGAACGGAGGCCCCGGTGGTCCTCCGGATATCCGACGGGGACGGGGGGGACATCGAGTATTCGTTCCGGTTGACTTCCTCCGAAAAATAGCATCGACGAAAAATCCCTTTCTCGCTTATAGTAGTCCGCACGATGACTGCCAGGAGGAAGACCCGCCGGATCCGGGTGGGGACCGTTCCCGTGGGCGGCGGCGCTCCCGTATCCGTGCAGAGCATGACGAGCACGGATACCAAGGACGTCCGGGCGACGGTATCGCAGATACGCTCTCTTGCGCGGGAAGGGTGCGAGATCGTACGGGTCGCGGTCCCGGACGAGGCCTCCGTGCGTGCCTTCCGACGGATCCGATCGTCCTCTCCGATCCCGGTGATCGCCGACGTGCATTTTCATCACCGGATCGCCATCGCGTGCGCGGAAGCCGGGGCGGACGGGCTGCGGATCAACCCGGGGAACATCGGGGGAGAGGCCAAAACCATCGAAGTGCTTCGCGCGGCGCGGGCGTGCCGGATTCCCGTGCGCATCGGCGTGAACGCGGGCTCGCTGGAGAAGGACATCCTGGCGAAGTACGGGGGGCCAGGCCCCCGCGCCTTGATGGCGAGCGCTACCCGCGCCGTCCGGTTGTGCGAAAAAGCACGCTTCACGAAGATCAAGTTCTCCCTCAAAGCCTCCGAGGTGCCGTCCACGGTCGCGGCGTACCGCCTTTTCGCGAAGAAGTTCGATTATCCTCTCCACATCGGCGTGACCGAGGCCGGAACCCTGTTTTCGGGAACGGTCCGGTCGGCCGTCGGGCTTGGGATCCTTCTCGCGGAAGGGATCGGAGACACCCTTCGGGTATCCATTACCGGGCCCCCCGAGGAGGAGGTCCGCGTCGGGTGGCAGATCCTAAAGACCCTCGGAATACGGAAACGTGGCCCGGAGTTTATCTCCTGCCCGACGTGCGGGAGGGTCTCGATCGACGTCACGGGGATCGCGACGGAGGTGGAGAGGCGTCTCTCCCGGCTGCCGGTGCCTCTGAAAATAGCGGTCATGGGGTGCGCCGTGAACGGCCCGGGAGAGGCGAGGGAAGCCGATGTGGGGGTGGCCGGGGGTCAGGGGGAGGGCCTCATTTTCGTGCGGGGGGAGATCATCAAGAAAGTGAAGGAGAATGATATCGTCGCCGAGGTCGTGCGGTTTGCCCAGCGGCTGGCAGCGGACAGGAGGGGAACGCGTTGATCCGGTACTCGGGATACCTCATGCCGACGACGAAGGAGACCCCCTCCGATGCGGAGGTGGCAAGCCACCGGCTGATGCTCCGCGCGGGTCTCATCCGCAAGGTGGCGTCGGGAATCTACAACTACCTCCCTGCGGGGTTGCGGATATTACGTAAAGTCGAGACGATCATCCGGGAGGAGATGGACCGGGCGGGTGCGCAGGAGGTGCTGATGCCCGCCGTCATCCCTGCAGAACTGTGGAAAGAAAGCGGCCGTTGGGACGCGTACGGGAAGGAACTGCTCCGTTTCCGGGACCGGGCCGACCGGGAGTTCTGCCTCGGTCCGACGCACGAGGAGGTGATCACCGACCTGGTCCGGCGGGAGGTCCACTCGTACCGGCAGCTCCCCTTGAACCTCTACCAGATCCAGGACAAGTTCCGCGACGAGATCCGGCCGAGGTTCGGGCTGATGCGCGGAAGGGAATTCTTCATGAAGGACGCCTACTCGTTTGACACGGACGAGGAGTCGGCCGCCGGGACGTACCGGAAGATGTACGAGGCATACTGCCGGATCTTCCGGAGAATGGGACTCGACTTCCGGGCCGTCGAGGCGGAAACGGGGGCGATCGGGGGGAGCAGCTCCCACGAATTCATGGTGATCGCGGAGTCGGGAGAGGACGCCATCGTATCCTGCGACCGCTGCGAATATTCCGCCAACGTGGAAAAGGCGGAATGTCCCCCGGGAGGAATCGATTTCCCCTCCCCCCCCGAAGCGGGGTCCCCCCGAAAGGTGCCCACGCCAGGGAAACGAACCATCGGAGAGGTATCCGCGTTTCTGGGCATCGATCCGGGGCTCCTGATCAAGACGCTCCTCTTCGAGACGGACAAGGGGGACGTGGCCGTCGCCCTTTCGGGAAGGCACGAGGTAAACGAGGTAAAGGTGAAGAATTCCCTCGGGGTCGAGTGGGTGAAACTGGCCGGCGAGGACCGTGTGCGCGAACTGACCGGAGCCCCGTCGGGTTACGCGGGGCCGGTCGGGTTGCGCGTGCGGCTTTTGGCGGACCACTCGGTCCGGCGGATCGCCTCCGGGGCGACGGGGGCCAACGAGCGTGATGCACACCTGGTCGATGTCGTTCCCGGCCGGGATTTCCGTCCCGAGGCGTACGCCGACATGCGCCTTGTCGAGGAGGGGGACCGTTGTCCCCGGTGCCCGGGGTCCCTGCGCGTTTCGCGGGGAATCGAGGTGGGGCACGTATTTCGGCTGGGGACGAAATACAGCAAGTCGCTTTCGGCCACCTATCTCGACGCCGGCGGGAAGGAACGGCTCATCGTGATGGGGTGCTACGGCATCGGCGTGGGGAGGACCGCAGCCGCCACCATCGAGCAGCACCACGACCAGGACGGGATCCTGTGGCCGATATCGATCGCACCGTTCGAGGTATGTGTGCTTCCCGTGAACATGAAAAACGCCGGGCTGCGAAACGAGGCGGAACGGGTGGCGGAAGAGCTTTCCGGCGAAGGGATCGAGGTGCTGTTCGACGACCGGGAGGAGAGGCCGGGGATCAAGTTCAAGGATGCGGACCTGGCCGGCATTCCGCTTCGCGTGACGTTCGGGGAGAAGAACTACGAGGCGGGCTTCGCGGAGATCCGGGACAGGAAAACGGGAGAAACCGAACGGATCCCGCTTGCCGGGATCACCCGCCGGGTGCGCACCGCCGTGGAGGAGAAAAGGAAGGAGTGCCTCCCGTGAAGGAACGGATCATCGTGGCACTGGACACCGATTCCCCGGAATCCGCCTTTTCGGTCGTCAAGACGCTGGCGGGAGAGGTGGGGATGTTCAAGGTGGGGATGGAACTCTTTCCTCGGGGGGGGGCCGACTTCGTGCACAGAATCCGCAACGCAGGCGCGGAGGTCTTCCTTGACCTGAAGTTTCACGACATCCCGAACACGGTCGCCGGGGCTGTCCGCTCCGCCGCGGCGCTGGGGGTGCGGTTCGCCACGGTGCACGCCTCCGGGGGAAGGCAGATGCTTGCCCGCGCGGCAGAGGCCGCCAGGGGGACCGGGACGACGGTTCTCGCCGTGACGGTCCTCACCAGTCTCGATGACTCCGACCTCTCCGAGATGGGGGTTTCGCCGTCCCCGGCCGACATGGTGCTGCGCCTTGCGGGGATGGGGATGCAGGCAGGGATCGGCGGGTTCGTCTGTTCCGCAAAGGAAGTGTCCGCTGTCCGGGATCTCGTCGGGAATTCGGCCGTCCTCGTCACGCCGGGAGTCCGTTTATCCGGGGATGCGGTTCAGGACCAGAAACGGGTAGTGACCCCCTACGAAGCGATGCGAAACGGGGCGGACTATCTCGTGGTGGGAAGGCCGATCACGAAAGCGGACGATCCGGTCGACGCGGCAAGACGCTTCGCAGCCGCTATGAGGGACGGAAGGGAAGCTGGATCGCGGGGGGCTTAGGGGAATGTGGATAACCGGGCATCACCCCGTGGAGGAAGTCCTTTCCTCCCGTTCACAGCGACCGAGAAAGGTTCTTCTTTCCGACTCGCTTTCCGAAAAGGTCAGGGGGGCGTTCGCGGCGTTGGCGAAAGGCTCCGGCGTGCCCTGTCTCACCTGCTCGCGGGAAGAGTGGCACCGACGGACCGGGGAAAAGGAGGGGGGAGGAGTGGCGGCGGAAATTGCGGAATTTCGGTATGCCGCGCTCGGGTCCTGGCTGCCCTCTCTTCCCGCCCGGACGGCGGCCTTCCTTCTGGACGGGATAACCGACCCCCACAACCTGGGGACGGTTATCCGGAACGCCCGGGCGTTCGGATTTTCCGGCGTCGTGATTCCCAGGGACCGGTCCTGTCCGGTCACGCCGGTGGTGTTCCGGGCCTCCGCAGGGGCCGCCGCGCACGTCCCGGTGCTGCAGGTGACGAACCTCGCCCGCGCCCTCGAAGAACTGCAGGAATCGGGATTCTGGATCTACGCGGCCGTCATGGACGGCGAGACCGACGTGTCGACATTCGTGCCGGCCCAGCGGACGGGCTTCGTTCTGGGGGGCGAGGACACGGGGATACGGAGACTGGTACGGGAGAAGTGCGACGGGACGGTGCGCATCCCCATGGAAGCAGAAATCGACTCCCTGAACGTCGGGGTCACCTCGGGAATTCTTGCGTTCTGCGCGCGCGTGGTCCGGGCCCCCTGAGTCCCTTCGTGCCGTCGCGTTTCTTCCTCCTGAATATCGTTGACATTCGGGTTAGAATGGGTTGTAATACCGCGTTTCGGTAGCGAATTGCCGTGCCGACGTAGCTCAACGGTAGAGCGTCTGATTTGTAATCAGATGGTTGGAGGTTCAATTCCTCTCGTCGGCTCCAGGATTTCCAGGCAGGAGGGGTACCCGAGTGGCCAAAGGGGGCAGACTGTAAATCTGCTGGCAGCGCCTACGGAGGTTCGAATCCTCCCCCCTCCACCATCCACCGTAGCTCCGAGGCGCAGGGTTTTCGTTCCGCCAGGGGAGCAAAGGAGGGCAGCCACACAGAAAGGCGGACAGGACAAGAGAGTCCTCGTTTTCTATTGACGATATTGTATTTCGCATATAAAATCGTAAGATTACGATATGTGCGGGCGTAACTCAGTTGGCAGAGTCACAGCCTTCCAAGCTGTTGGTCGCGGGTTCGATTCCCGTCGCCCGCTCCATCTTCCTCGGCACAAGGTCCGCAGTGACAGAACGGAAACCTTGGGTGCGGGGGAAAGAAAGGATTGCCCACGTAGCTCAGTAGGCAGAGCGCGTCCTTGGTAAGGACGAGGTCAGCAGTTCAATCCTGCTCGTGGGCTCCACAGTAAAGGATCAGAATTCATTACCGAGGAGCGTACCGCACATGGCCAAGCAGAAATTCGAACGCAAGAAGCCGCACGTAAACGTCGGGACGATCGGTCACGTGGATCACGGCAAGACGACCTTGACCGCGGCGATTACGAAGATCTTGGCGACTCGCGGGCTGGC
>JBFKGZ010000132.1:0-5737 GCA_041633075.1 Candidatus Deferrimicrobiaceae bacterium
GGAAAGGTCACGATCCGGCACGGACCGATCGAGAACCTGGGAATGCCGAAGATGACGATGATCTTCCGCGTCCAGGACCCGGCGATGCTCGACCGGCTGAAGGAAGGCGACAGGATCCTTTTCGTCGCGGACAGGATCGATGGCAACTTCACCGTAATGCAGTTCGAGCCGGCGGAATAGTCGGTCTCCGGCAATCCGTGGAAACCCGTCACCGCCGTTCCCGCGAGAAACGGAAGGTCGGGATCCTGTAGGGAAACCTCACACCGTTTTCCCCGGGTCGAGGTTTGGGTAACGGTCCTGCAGAATAGTCTGCAATGTATAGCAGGATAGTCCCCGATTCTTCCGGGAGTGCCATCCTTCTTCCTGTCAGCTGACCGAAACGAAAGGGTTTTTCGGTTTGCTTCCCTTGGTATGCCATGTGCTCACTCTTCCCGTGAAAGCGCGCGAAGTCGAGCGCGGGAACGGAGGTAAGCGGAATGGGCTGGACGATGCTTTTCTGGGTCCTTCTCATCGTTGCTGTGCCCACGGTCTTCTGGTTCCTTTTTTCCGAGAAGGGAAGGTAAAGGCGATGGAGGAGGTCTATTTCGGCTTTGCCTATATCGCTTTCGGGACCGCGTGATCCGCAGCCTCGATGCAGATACAGGAAAAGCGGCACGACGGATTCCCGTGGGAAGGAGGGAGAATATGACGAAACCGGACCACAACCGTGCTCCGTTATGCCCACAAGCACGTGTGACGATTTAAAACCGGAACTGCACGCCTGCCCCGAGGCCATAATCGGAGTGCCATCGTCCGACGAGCGAGAAACGTTTGGTCAGCATGTACGACAGACCGGCGGCCCCTTCCCATTTGTCGTCGGTATCGTATTGGACCTCGCCCAGGAGTGCGAGACGCGGCGTCAGTTCGAATGATTTTTCCAGGTTGAACCTCGCTTCCCCGTCGGTATCGATCCACGTACGGAACTCCAGGATGAACGGCAGCAGGTAGCGGAATCCGAGCACTCCCCGGATTTCGTCATCCCCGTCGGCCGACAGGTCGGTCCCTGCGAAGATCGTGAAAAACCGGTTGAAGTAGCGATTCCAGGTGAATATCCCCTCCCACTCGGTTTCGTCCACGTCCTGCCATCCCACTTCCCACTCCGCGGATAAGATGTTGCGGGTGTTGGAAAGCGTGAGAAATCCCTCGGTCATGTTGGTCAGGGCATCCGCTTGGCCCCAGAAATACCATGGATCCCGGTATAGATTGCGCCGGATGGCGGTGAGCCCGGGGGAGATGGAAAAATCCTCGTAGTGCACGACCCGGGCCATGCCCGCCTTCATGTGGTAGAGCAGGTGGCAGTGGAAGAACCAGTCGCCCACCTCATCGGAAAAGAACTCGATGACCGTGGTGGACATGGGAGCCACATCGACGGTATGTTTGAGGGGCGAATAGTCCCCCTGTGCATTGATCACCCGGAAGAAGTGCCCGTGCAGGTGCATGGGGTGGTGCATCATCGTTCGGTTGATCATGATGAATCGCACGATCTCACCTTCCCGGATGCGGATCGAGTCACTTTCCGAGAGCGGCCTGTTGTTGAGAGACCAGACGTAACGCTCCATGTCGCCGTCGAGCGTCAGTCGGATTTCGCGTACGGATTTGTTCTTGGGGAAAGCGGTTGGTCTGGTGGCCCGCAGTTTGGCATAGGGCGGCCATGGCCGGCCCGGGTCCGCTCCGTCTTCGGCGAGGTTTTCCGACGCGGAGACGTCTGCGGCGAGCAGGCGGAAGTCGGTGCCGTACTTCTTCCCCCCTCCCTCGAAAACGCGATCGGACCCTTTCGCATGACGGTGGGGGTCCATACGCTTCATGGGATGGCTCCCGTGGTTCATCGCGGTACCGGAGTCCTGAGGAGTCTTCCTCATGCCGGTTCGGTGATCCATGCCGACGTCGTGCATTTTGGTGACGCCTGCTCCGTGGCCCGTGCCGTGACCGTCCCCCATTTCCATCGATCCCATCCCCATCATTCCGGGGCTGTCGAATTTGCCTTCTTCCACCTCGCCGTCCGGAAACCCCATGGCGCCGGCGGGGGTAAGGGAGAGAATCCGCCTCCATGAAATATGCTTCATGTGGGGCATGAGGGAGTACAGGTTCGGTTTGGGCACATCCGGAGCCGGGCGGCGTTCGCCGGAACCGATCCAGACCGACGCGTAGCCCGACCCGTCATGAGCCGTGGCCCGGAATTCGCAGGCCCCGGAGGCGGGGACCCGCAGAAGTACGTCGTATGTTTCGGCGACGCCGATGAGGAAACGGTTCTCCTCCACAGGTTCCACGTCCTGGCCGTCCGCGGATACGATGGTCATCGGTCCGCCGGCGAACTCCAGGTGGAAATAGGTGGTTGCGGAGCCGTCGATGATCCGCAGCCGGACGATTTCTCCCGGGACGGCGGGAAGTTCGGTTTCGGGCCTGCCGTTGGCGAGAAAACGGTCGTAGGCCACGTCCGAGATGTCCATGGCGGGCATCCGTTGAAGCTCTCGCTTGTAATAGTCGACGAGCATGCCGAGGCGCGCGGCGCCAAGGATGCTCTGCCCGCTCCCTTTCTCCGTCGCATACCATTCGCTTCCTCGCTTGAGCGTCCGGTTCACTTCATGCGGGTCCTCGTCGGTCCAGTCGGACAGGACCAGAACATGGTCGCGATCCGGCTTCGGGCCGCTCCTGTCCGACGGCTCGATGACGATTGAGCCGTATACGCCGCTTTGCTCCTGCAGGCTCGTGTGGGAGTGATACCAGTACGTTCCGCTTTGGCGAACGGGAAATTCGTAGGTAAACGTAGTGCCGGGCCGGATGGGGGGAAAGCTCACGTATGGGACCCCGTCCATATCCGGTGGAACCAGCAACCCGTGCCAGTGGATCGAGGTCTCCACGTCCATCCTGTTGTGGACGTGGATTCGGGCGATGTCGCCCTCTTGAAACCGCAGGGTCGGACCGGGAATGCCCCCGTTGACCGTCATACCCCGGGCGGATCTTCCTGTAATATTGACCTCCTGCCTCGCTATCGTGAGGTCGTATTCGATGACTTTCCCTAGGGCCGGTACATGGGCTACAAGAGTGAAGAAGAGAAAGCTTGCAATTGTAATGAGGTTTTCGCGTGACACCATGAGGGGACTCCTGCCACAAATAGGGAAGGTGCGGCCGGGACCAAACCGGGTTATTCGCGCAATAGGTATTATTCATGATCGTACCAAGCAAAGCAAAGGAATGCCACCCGGTAAAGAATATTGCCTGAAATTGGTGATGCTGTTTGCCATGAACCTCGCCGAACGTGACGATTCGGCTTCCTCAACGTTAGGTGTGCCAGGGTCGCATGGTGGTCGAATAGTCTACGACTTTTGAAGAATATTCTCCGCCGGTGGGGGGGAGGCGGCGCCTGCGAAGTTGCTTTGTTCTTCAAACTTTCCGATATCCTTGAGCTGTCACTTTTTTTCCCTTTCTGGCACGGCACCTGCTATGGCTATCCCCCGAATTTCAACTCAGGAGGTCTATGTCCCCATGAACTGCCACGGAAAGGAAAAGAAGGTTGGGAGAACATCGCAAAGGGGCGGCGGAACGAGGCGGCGCGCATGGATTGCCGTACTCCTCGTCGCAGGGCTGATTCTCGTCGCCGTAGTCGCCAAAGGGTCCAGGGCGGGGTGGTTCGGCGGCATCTTCCAAAAGTCCCCTGCCGAAGTTGCGAAGGCGGCGGGGGTAGTGGAGACGGCGGAGACGGTGAAGATCCCTCTCAAGTCCCTCGAATCGGGGAAAGCGATATTCCTCCAGGCCGACCTGGGAGGACAGCAGATTCATTACTTCGCCCTCAAGAGCTCCGATGCAGTCTACCGGGCCGCCTACGACACCTGCGATGTCTGCTTCCGCGCAAACCGGGGATACCGCCAGGAAGGCGACCTGGTGATCTGCAATAACTGCGGGCAGCAGTTCCCGAGCGTAAAAGTGAACGTGGTAAAAGGCGGATGCAACCCCGCCCCGCTTGTCCGGAAGGTGGAAGGGGAGTACCTGGTGATCCAGAAGAGCGACATTGCGGCGGGCGGACCCTACTTCGTCAGCAAGCGTTCGTAGGGAAGCGGGGAGAGACAGGATGAACATACGAACGCTCGCCTGGAAAAACCTTTTTCGGCGCAAGTCCCGTGCAGTCTTTACGGGCCTGGGGATCTTTCTCGGGATCGGTACGCTCGTCGCCCTGTCCTCCCTCACCATGCAGATGGAAGGGGCGGTGCGCGACAAGCTGGACCGGTTCGGGGCGAACATCCTGATCGTCCCCCGGGCGGATCAGCTCTCGCTGGGATTCGGGGACATCGCGCTGGGAGGGGCTCAGGTTGCCCACGCCAGGCTGACGATAGCGGACGAGAAAGCGATCCGCTCCATCGGGTTTGCGGAGCGGCTCCGTTCTGTCATTCCCTTTTTCCTTACGGCATCCGACGCCTCGGGAAAGGACGCCGTGTGGATGGGCCTTCCCGCGAAGGAGATCGCCACCGCGCGGCCCTGGTGGAAAGTATCCGGGACAGAACTCCAGGAAAAGGGGGAGGTCCTCCTCGGCGCGGAGGTTGCCGCCCTGCTGGATAAGGGACCCGGGGGCACCATCGTTTCCGGGGGAAGGACATACCGCGTGGCGGGGGTGCTTCATCCGACAGGTGAGAAAGAAGACTCCATGGTGATCGCCGACATCCGGGACGTCCATGCCCTCGCGAAAACTCCGAAGGCGGTGACCTTTTTCGAGGTGACGGCACTGTGCAAGGACTGCCCGGTGGAAGACATTGTCGGGCAGATCGGGAGTGCTCTCCCCGGCGCGAGGGTATCGGCGATCCGACAGGTCGTGGAAAGCCGGAAGGCCGCAGTGGATCAGTTTCGGCGGCTCGGCCTGGCCGTTTCGGCCATCGTTCTTGCCATCGGAGGACTGATGGTGTTTGTGACCGTCATGGGGAACGTCCAGGAGAGAACTCGGGAAATCGGGGTCTTGCGTGCCGTCGGATTCCGACGGCGTGCCATCGTTTCCCTCCTGTTCTGGGAAACAGGATGGGTCTCCTTCCTGTCGGCGGTTTCCGGCGCTGTTGTCGGGATGGCGGCCTCTTGGTTTGCCTCCCCCCTTTTCGGAGTGGAGAGGGTGGAGATTCTCTTGACCCCGGCGGTAATCGGCGTGGTTGTCGGCATGGTGTTGGGCCTCCTCGGGAGTGTCCCCCCGGCCAGGCGGGCGGCCGCCCTCTCGCCGACGGAAGCAATCCGAGCTCTTTAATAACCCAAGGAGAGAAGGATGGTTCCCTTTATCGGACTGGACAATGTTTCCATGCTTTACGGCAACAACGGGACGTTCGCGGCGGCGCTCCGGGGCGTCTCCTTTACGATCGATGCGGGAGAGTACGTCGTGATCACGGGCGAATCGGGAGCGGGGAAGAGCACCCTTCTCACGGTCCTCGGCGGTCTTCAGGTTCCCACATCGGGGAAAATCGCGATCGGGGGCGTCGAACTGGCGGGGCTGTCGGCCGATGGGCTCGCCGATTTCCGGAAGGAGACCATCGGGTTTATCTTCCAGGCCTACCATCTTCTCCCGTATTTGACGGCCCGGGAAAACGTCATGGTGCCGATGACCCCGGAACAGTCGACCAACGACGCCAAGGCGGAACGGGCAGACCTCCTTCTTGCCTCGGTGGGACTATCGGGAAAGGAGAACCGCCTTCCTTCGGAGCTTTCGGGCGGCGAGTGCCAGCGGGTGGCA
>JBFKGZ010000133.1:0-5601 GCA_041633075.1 Candidatus Deferrimicrobiaceae bacterium
CCAAGCAGAACGACTTCAAGAAGTGCGCGGTCAGGATAGAAAAGGCATGAAGGGGGGAAGGAAGATGCGCGCTGGGAAAAGAATGGGATGGATTCTGCCGGTCGCGATATTCCTGCTCGGAGCCTGTTCGGGAACGACGGGGAACGTTTACAGGGAGAAGGGACTCGTGACCGGCAAACCCGGCAGGAACGTATATCCCGGCAAGGAGCCGGGAGAGACGTTCCCCCTGGACCGTCCCTACGCGATCGCACCCCCCCTGGTTCCCCACAGCGTTGCGGGTTTGACGATCAACCGGGAAACGAACGAATGTCTCGACTGTCACCTGGAAGGCGTGGAGGTCGAAAAGGGGCACCGGGCCACGAAGGTACCCATCTCCCATCTCAGAAACGATCACACCGGAGAGGTGAAAACCGGCATGGTGGCGGGAATTCGGTACAACTGCACCCAGTGTCACGTCCCCCAGGCTGACGAGGTGCCGCCCGTGCCCCAGATGGCACGGTGATCCCTCCCCGAATCCGGTCCGGCGATCCGTGACCCGGGGGAGGGATTCCCCCCGGCCTTGACATAGGTCAAGGACATCCGCGTCGATCACCTGATAAAAAGGAAACGTCTCCTTTCAGCTCACCTCCTGAAGAACGGAGGTCCGATGGTTGCCGTCAACGTCAAGGGATTCTCACGAAAAATCATTTCTTTGCCTCTGGGACACAGGCAGTTCGACGCGCCGTTTTCGACGGGATAGCCTCCGGGTAAGGAGGGCGCCATCATGCGCAAGTTCCTGTTGGCGATTTTCGTTCTTTCGGGTCTCAGCTCCTGGCCTGTTCCCGCCCAGGGTGTCCATCTTCCCCCCTCGGCGGAGCAGGGAGAGGCAATCTTCCAGAAGAACTGCTCCGCCTGCCACACCGTCGGCGGGGGCCGAACCGCCGGGCCGGATCTCGCGGGCGTCACCTCGAGACGGGACCATGCCTGGCTCATCCGCATCATCACTTCCCCGGGAGCCCTTATCGACAGCGGAGATCCCGTGGCAGGGAAGTTGGTCGAGGAGTTCCGCGGTCTCCGGATGCCGGACCTGGGGATTTCGGCGGAAGAGGCGGATACGATCCTGGCTTACCTCGCCGCGGCAGGGACTCCCCCGGCGACCGTTGCGAAGCCCGCACCGTCCCCCGGAGAGGCGCCCGCTGCGAAGACGGGCGACCCGGAGAGTGGCCGGGCGCTTTTTTCCGGGACGTCCCGCTTCGTAAACGGCGGGGCGGCATGCGTGGCCTGCCACGCGATCTCGGGCCTGCCGGGAAAAGGCGGCACGCTCGGTCCGGACTTGTCTCAGATCTACAGCGACTACGGGGAGGAAGCGATCACCCCTGTCCTGGCCGAGCTTCCCTTCCCCTCGATGAAGCCGATCTACGGTGACCGTCCTCTCACCCCCGAAGAGCAGTCGAACCTCAAGGCGTTTCTTCGCGTGTCGGTGGAAGCGGAGCCATCCGGGGAGAAGGAGTGGTTCCTCTTGCTCGGGCTGGGGGGGTTCCTCCTCGTGACGGGGATTGCGCACATCGTTTGGCGGAACAGGCTTTCGGAGGTCCGCCGTACGCTCCTGCGAAGGGCGGCAGGACCGGGAGGGGGTGACGGATGAGCTGGATCCGGGACATTGCGGACCCTCGGAACCGCCGGTGGGAGGAGTTCTACCGCAACCGCTGGCAGCACGACAAGGTCGTCCGGAGCACCCACGGCGTCAACTGCACCGGCGGCTGCTCCTGGATGGTACACGTCAAGGACGGGATCATCACGTGGGAGCTTCAGGCGACGGACTATCCCAGGCTGGCGGAGGATCTTCCCCCCTACGAGCCGCGCGGGTGCCAGCGGGGGATCTCCACCTCCTGGTATGTCTACAGCCCGATCCGGGTGAAGTACCCGTACGTCCGGGGAGTCCTGATGGACCTCTGGAGGAAGGCCCGTGCGAAGCACGACGATCCCGTCGCGGCCTGGACCTCCCTCGTAGAGGACGGGGAAAGCCGGCGGGCGTATCAGCGGGCGCGGGGGAAGGGGGGATTCCGGCGCGCCTCCTGGGACGAGGTCCTCGAGATCATCGCCGCCAGCGCCCTCCACACGGTGAAGCGGCACGGGGCCGACCGGATCATCGGGTTCTCCCCCATTCCCGCCATGTCCATGCTGAGCTACGCGGGGGGCTCCCGTTTCCTCCAGCTACTGGGGGGCGTGAACCTGAGTTTCTACGACTGGTACAGCGACCTCCCGAACGCCTCCCCGGAGATCTGGGGGGAGCAGACCGACGTCGCCGAAAGCGCGGACTGGTACAACAGCAAGTACATCGTGGTGGCGGGGGCGAACCTGGGGATGACGAGGACCCCGGATGTCCACTTCGCCGCCGAGGCGCGCCACAACGGAAGCAAGCTGGTCGTCCTCTCTCCCGACTTCAGCATGGTCTCGAAGTATGCGGACTGGTGGATCCCCGCCAACGCGGGACAGGACGGCGCTTTCTGGATGGCGGTGAACCACGTGATTCTCAAGGAGTTCTTCGCGGAGCGGCGGACGCCGTACTTCGAGCAGTACCTCAAGCGGTATTCCGACGCCTCCTTCCTCGTCGTGGTGAACCCCGGGGAAGGCGCGGGGGCGGAGGGATCCGCAGCGGACGTAAAGCGACTCCTGCGCGCCCGAAGCCTCGACCGGTACCGGGACGTGGAGAACCCCGACTGGAAGTTCCTCGTCTGGGACGAAACAACCGGCGGCCCCCGGATGCCCCAGGGCACCATCGGCTTCCGGTGGCAGGAGGAGAAGGGGAAGTGGAACCTCGAGATGAAGGACGGGGTGGACGGCCGGGAGATTACTCCTCTTCTTTCGATGCTCGGCGTTCACGACGATGTCCTCCCGCTCGAGGTGGCCGACTTTTCGCAGAACAGGACGTTTGCGCGCGGAGTTCCTGTGAAGTACGTCGATGCGGACGGGGGAAAGGTGGCCGTGGCGACCGTGTTCGACCTGCTCATGGCGCAGTTCGGCGTCTCCCGGGGGCTTCCGGGGGAATATCCGCAATCGTACGAGGACGAGGGTATCCCGTACACCCCTGCCTGGCAGGAGAAGTTCACGGGGATCGAGGCGAACACGGTCCTCCAGTTCGCCCGGGAATTCGCGTCGACTGCGGAGAAGACGGAGGGGCGCTGCTCGATCATCATCGGGGCGGGCGTCAACCACTGGTACCACAACAACCTCATGTACCGCGCCGGGATCGTGGCGCTGATCCTGTGCGGGTGCGTCGGGAAAAACGGGGGGGGGCTGAACCACTACGTCGGCCAGGAGAAACTTGCCCCCTTGGCTCCCTGGAGCACGCTGGCCTTCGCCTTGGACTGGGGGAAACCCCCGAGACTCCAGAACGCCCCGTCGTTCCACTACGTCCATTCCTGCCAGTGGCGCTACGAGCGCGGGTTCGCCGAATACAACTCCCCGCTGCTTGCGGCGGGGGAGGGAAACGGCGACGGGCGGTTCACCCGGGGGCATACGATGGACCTCCAGGCGAAGGCCGTCCGGATGGGATGGCTTCCCTTCTACCCGCAGTTCAACGAGAACCCCTTGGACATCGTCCGGGAGGCGGAAGAAACGGGGGCGAAAAATGACGGGGAGATCGTCCGCCGGGTCACGGAGCGCCTCAAGGAGGGGTCCCTCCGCTTCTCCGTGGAAGATCCCGACGCCCCGGAGAACTGGCCGCGCCTGTGGATCATCTGGCGCGGGAACGCCCTGATGTCGAGCGCCAAGGGGCACGAGTACTTCCTGCGCCACTATCTCGGAACGCACCACAACATGGTCTCCGAGGAGACCGCCCAGGGAACCTTCGCGGAGATTTCCTGGCGCGAGCCCGCCCCGGAGGGGAAGCTCGACCTGGTGATCGACATCAATTTCCGGATGGACACGTCGGCCCTCTACTCGGACATCGTCCTGCCCACCGCGACCTGGTACGAGAAGAACGACCTGAACAGCACCGACCTGCATTCCTATATCCACCCGCTGTCCGCCGCCGTACCCCCCTGCTGGGAGTCCAAAAGCGACTGGGACATCTTCAAGGCGATCGCCGGGAAGGTGAGCGACCTCGCACCGGCGCACTTCCCGGAGAAAGTCCGTGACATCGTCGCGGTCCCCCTCCTGCACGACACGCCGGCGGAGCTCGCCCAGCCTGCCGTGAAGGACTGGAAGACCGGGGAATGCGACCTTGTCCCCGGGAAGACGATGCCGAACCTGGTCGTCGTCGAGCGGGACTACGCGAACCTGTTCCGCCGGTTCGTCTCCTTCGGGCCCCTGGCGAGGAGGGACGGCATCGGGGTCCACGGGCTTTCCTGGCCGATCGAGGACCTCTACGACGAACTGGCGCAGAGGCGCCCCACGGCCGAATGGAACGGACGGGAGTATCCGTCCGTGGAGGAGGCGGTCGACGCGGCGAACCTCATCCTCCACCTTGCTCCGGAGACGAACGGGGAGTCGGCGTACCGGGCGTTCCAGGCGGAGGAGAAGAAGGTGGGACTGCCCCTCTCCGACCTGGCGGAAGGGGTCCGGGAGGTGCGGTTCACCTTCGAGGAGCTCGCGCGTCAGCCGAGGCGCCTGCTCACCACGCCCTGCTGGACGGGGATCACGAACAAAGGGAGAGCATACTCCGCATACTGCCTCAACGTCGAACGGCTCGTCCCCTGGCGCACCCTGACGGGCCGCCAGCACCTGTACCTGGACCACGAGGGGTACATCGCCTTCGGGGAACATCTGCCCACGTACAAGCCGGTCCCCGACCCGCGCTCCATGGGGGACATCTCCCGAAGCCGTCCCGAAGGGAAGTCCGTCCTCCTCAACTACCTGACCCCTCACGGCAAATGGCACATCCACTCCACATTCTTCGACAACGAGCGGATGCTCACCCTCTCGCGTGGGATCGAGCCGCTCTGGATGAACGACCGGGACGCGGCGGATTCGGGGATCGGGGACAACGACTGGGTAGAGATGTACAACGACAATGGCGTAGTGGTCACCCGAGCCGCGGTGAGCGCGAGGCTTCCGCGGGGGATGTGCATGCTGTATCACTCTCCCGAACGGACCATTTCCGTCCCACGCTCCCCGATTCGGGGAAACCGGCGGGCCGGGGGGCACAACAGCCTCACGAGGACCCGCCTCAAGCCGGTGCTCATGATGGGGGGGTACGCGCAGTTCACATACGGGTTCAACTACTGGGGGCCCACGGGGGTCAACCGGGACACCTTCGTCTACGTGAGGAGACTCCCTGGCGCCCCGGCCTGGTGAGGGGGAGGAGATGGACGTACGCGCGCAGGTCTCGACGGTGTTCCACCTGGACAAGTGCATCGGCTGCCACACCTGCAGCGTCTCCTGCAAGAACGTCTGGACGGATAGGCGCGGCGCCGAGTACATGTGGTGGAACAACGTCGAGTCGAAGCCCGGCACCGGATATCCCACCCTCTGGGAAAACCAGGAGAAGTACCGGGGCGGGTGGGAAAAGAGGGGAGAGAGACTGGAGCTGCGCCTCCAGGGGAGGCTGGCATCCTTCGCCAATCTCTTTTTCAACCCGTACCTTCCCACCCTGGACGACTACTACGAGCCGTGGACCTA
>JBFKGZ010000134.1:0-5587 GCA_041633075.1 Candidatus Deferrimicrobiaceae bacterium
CGAGGTGATAAGAGAAAAGGCCCTTTCCCGCGCTTTCGGGGAAAGGACCTTTGAATCGACTATTTCCGGCCGCGTAAACCCCGGAGGGAGCACCACCGCCCCCGCCATCACCGGCCCGGCGAGCGGCCCCCTCCCGGCCTCGTCGACGCCGGCCACCATGCGAAAACCCCTCGCATGCGCCCGGGTCTCGAAACCGTCCAACGGAACCGCCCTACTCCTTGGTCTCCGGCGTCTCCGCCTGCGCCGCATCTTCCGGCACCGCGACATCCTCTTCGGGTGGTTCCGCAGTCCCCTCGGCCGGGACTTCGATCCCCTTCTTCCCGAGCCAGTCCTTCTTCTCGCGGATCCGGGCCTTCTTTCCGGACACCTTTCGCAGGAAGAACAATTTGGCCCGGCGGACGTCCCCCCTTTTCTTCACGACGATCTTTTCGATGAGCGGCGAGTGCAGCGGGAACGTCCGCTCCACGCCCACGCCGTACGATTCCTTGCGGACCTTGAAGGTGGTGGAGGTGCTGTTGCGGTGGAACCCGATGACGATCCCCTCGAAGTACTGGACACGCTCCTTTTCCCCTTCCCGAATCCGCAGGAAAACGCGCACGGTATCCCCGGCGCGGAACACCGGTAGATCGCTCCGAAGCTGCGACGCCTCCAGTTCCTTGAGGATATTGCTCATCACCCTAACCCCTTTCCCGAGTCGGTTCCCCATGCAAGGCAAGACTAGGTAATCTATTCCACGCCGCCGTCGGGTGTCAACTTTTTCTTCAGAAGATCCGGGCGCCGCGCCCGGGTTCCGCGCATCCCTTCTTCACGACGCCACTTCTCGATCTCGAGGTGGTTCCCGGACAGGAGCACATCGGGGACCGTAAGCCCGCGGAACTCCCGGGGACGGGTGTACTGCGGCCCCTCGAGGATCCCCTCCTCGAAGGAATCCCGGAGGGAGGCCGAAGGGTCCCCGATCACGCCGGGGACGAAACGGGCCACCGCATCGACCAGCACGAGGGCGGGCAACTCCCCGCCGCTCAGCACGTAATCGCCGATGGAGATCTCGAAATCGGCGAGGTGGTCCGCCACGCGCTGGTCCACTCCCTCGTAACGGCCGCAAATAAGGATGAGGTGTTTCTCCGCCGCCAGGGACCGCGCCAGGCGGTGCGTCAGCCGCTCCCCCTGGGGTGACAGCAGGACCGCCAGCCCTTCTCCGAACCGTTTCCGGATCGCCTCCACCCCCGCGAAGATCGGCTCCGGCTTCATCACCATCCCGCCGCCCCCCCCGTACGGCGGCTCGTCGGTCACCCGATGCTTCCCCCCGGCGTACTCCCGCAGGTCGTGCGTCTCGACCAGGAGCAGCCCCGCCTCCCTCGCCCGGGCGAGAATGCTGTGGTTAAGCGGCCCGGAAACGATCCCTGGGAAGAGCGTGAGAATGTCGATCCGCATCTTACCAACCTTCCGGGGGGGCCACCACGATGCGGCGGCCCAAAACGTCGACTTCCAGAAGGAACGAGGAGACGATCGGAAGGAGGAACTCCCCGTCATCGCGCCGGATGACGAGCCAGTCGTGGGCCGCCCCCCCCTCCACGGCAACGATTTCCCCGACCCGGTCCCCCGCCGCGTCCACCGCCTCGCAGCCGATCAGGTCCACCCAGTAGTACTCGTCCTCCTCCGGCGGAGGGAGCTGCGCCCGGGATAGCGAAACGGAGGCTCCCGACCACTCCGTGGCCGCTTCCCGGGAGTCGATCCCGCCCAAAGAGAAAACGGCGAAACCGCCCTGCGGCTGCGCCGTTCTCACCTCGAAGTCGCGTGTCCGCCCCGCCTTGCCGGGACCTTCCGCGGACAACCGCAAGGTCCGTGCGTGCAGGATCCCGGACGGGTCCCCCGAATAGGTCTTCACCCGGATCTTCCCCGCCGTCCCGTGGGCCCCCGCCACGCGTCCGACTTCCAAGTAGGCCTCCCTCATCCGCAACCCTTAAGCCGATGGCGCTCCGTCAGTACTGCGTTTCATAATTACGCCTGCATTCGAGCGCCGCTGCATCCGCCCCGGCTGCGTTGCGCTCCTTGCGCCGTACTTAACAGCACGCCTCAGTCGCGCGCCTTGCCGGACCGGCGCATCGACGCTCTCGGTGCCGTGTCGAAAACAAATACGTCGCCGTATTTATGAAGCGCAGTACTAAGGCAGCCCTCCCACCGCTACCGGGGGCCGACGGCATTAAAGGGGCCGTTACGCGACGGCCTTCTTCTCCCTCTTTTCTTCGTTGAACTTCTTCCAGATCCCCGCCTTCCGGAGCAGGCTCCTCACCGTTTCCGTCGGCTGCGCCCCCCGGTGCAGCCACTTGAGCGTCAGCTGCTCGTCGACCAGGAACCGGGGCGGGTTCTCCTTGGGGTCATAGGTTCCCACCTTCACGATATACCGCCCGTCCCGGGGCGCCCGGGAATCGGCCACCACGACGCGGTACGAAGGCAGTTTTTTCCTGCCGGTCCGCGTCAGACGAATCTTTACCGCCATTTCCTCACCTCCCGTATCGTTCTCCTAAATATCGTTGTCACGGGCCTGCCTAGAAAAACGGCATGCCTTTCCCGCCTTTCCTCCCCGCGCCCTTCGAGAACCGCTTGAGCATCCCTTCCGCCTGCTGGAAGTTCTTGAGCAGGCGGTTCACATCCTGGACGGTCGTTCCGCTTCCCCGGGCGATCCGCTTCCGGCGGCTGCCGTTGATGATCTTCGCGTTTCCACGCTCCTCGCGGGTCATCGAGTCGATGATCGCCACGACCCGTGCGAGCTCTTTCTCGTCCGGGGCGGCCGCCTTGATCTCCTTCATCTTGCCACCCATCCCCGGGATCATCCCGAGGAGATCCTCGATCGATCCCATCTTCCTGATGCTTACCAGCTGGTCCCGGAAATCCTCGAGGGTGAACTCGCTCCGGCGGATCTTTCGCTCGAGTTGTCTCGCCTTCTTCTCGTCGATCGTGTCCTGTGCCTTTTCCGCAAGGGTCAGAATGTCTCCCATCCCCAGGATCCGGGAGGCCATGCGGTCGGGGAAGAAGGGCTCCAGGGCGTCGGGCTTCTCCCCCACCCCGACGAACTTGATGGGGGCCCCGGTGACCGCCCGGGTGGAAAGCGCCGCGCCCCCCCGGGCATCGCCGTCCATCTTGGTCAGCACCACGCCGGTCAGCCCCACCTTCTCGTGGAACGCCCTGGCGATGTTCACCGCATCCTGGCCGGTCATCGCGTCGGCCACCAGCAGGATGTCTCCGGGATCGACCGCCTCCTTGATCCGGCGCAACTCCTCCATCAGCTCCTCGTCGATGTGGAGCCTCCCGGCGGTGTCCAGAAGGACGGTGTCGCAGCCGGACAAGTCCGCCTGCCGGACCGCCTGCCGGCAGATGTCGACGGGGTCGGCGTTCGGGTCGCTGTCGAAGACGGGAATGCCGATCTGGGCCCCCAACACCTTCAGCTGTTCGATCGCCGCCGGCCGGTAGACGTCGGCCGGAACGAGGAACGGCCTCCGCTTCCTCTTCAGGAGGTGAAGGGCGAGCTTCCCGCAGGAGGTCGTCTTCCCGGACCCCTGAAGCCCCACGAGCATCACGGGGACAGGCGGGCGACGGGCCAGGTCGAGATCCTGCCCCTCCCCTCCCATCATCTTGGCCATCTCGTCGTGGACGATCTTGATGAAGTGCTGGTCGGGAGAGAGAGAGGCCATGACCTCGGCCCCCAGGGCCTTCTCCTTGATGGCGGCGGTAAAGTCCTTTACGACCTTGTAGTTGACGTCGGCCTCCAGAAGCGCCAGTCGGACCTCGCGCAGCGCCTCCTCGATGTTCCCCTCGGAGATGCGCCCGTGCCCGCGCAGCTTTTTCAGCACGCCCTGGAATTTATCCGACAGGTCCTCGAACATAAAGCCGATGCTTCCTCCCCACGCAAAGAGTCTATATGTACAAGATAACCGCTCTTTCCGTCAAATGGAAAACGGAAGGATAATGAAGCGCATCTAATCCGTGCGAGAAGGGAGGGATGATCGATGCGTAGCAAAATCAAGAAATACCTCTATCCTCTTTTTACCCTGCTCCTCGTCCTGCTCTTTGCCCGATCGGGGGGGGCGGGCATGATGAACGGGGATTCGGACAGGAACGGAGGGGCGGAGACCCCCGACCTGGTCGTGCGGAAGGTCACGGTCACCCCGGTCCGCGCGCACGTCGGGGACGTCGTCCGGATCGAGATGGAATGGGATTTCTGGGGGGACATTACCGAGAATTACTACGACACGAACGTCGCGGCGGTGCGGGCAAACGGCAAGGTGGTCGCCAGCAAATCGTACACCGCCGACTTCGGGGGAGTGCGCCCGGGAGAGACCTACCGGGAGACCTTCCTGTGGGACACGAAGGGGATGGCGCCGGGAACATACCGCATACGCGGGGAAGTGCCCTTGATCATTGAAAAGACGCCTTATGACAATTACCTGGACGTTAAGGAGCCCGTTCTTCTGGTCCCGGCGGGGGCGTCCTTTCCGGCCGGGGAAGAAGGCGGGGGTTCCGCCGTCGCGGAGAGTCCGTACTAGTTTGGAAATATGGGAGATCAAGCGATGCGCAGTCCATTGAAAACAACCCTCGTCCTTTCCGTTTCGTTGCTCCTTCTCCTTTCGTTTGCTCCCCTGGCCGGCCCGGGCATGCTGCACGGATCGGGGGAAGTCCATGAAGGGGCGCACGTCGACCTGGTCGTGCGGAAGGTGGCGGTTACCCCGGCCCGCGCGCGCGTCGGGGACGTCGTCCGGATCGAGATGGAATGGGAATATTGGGGGGACATTTCGAACGACTACTACGAAACAACCCGGGCGCAGGTGCGTGCCAACGGCAAGGTGGTCGCCGGCATACCGTTCACCTACGAATTCGGGGCCCGTCTGGGAGAGGTCTACCGGGAGACGTTCCTCTGGGATACGAAGGGGATGGTTCCGGGAAAGTACCGCATCCGGGGGGAAGTGCCCCTGCGCCTGGATGCGACGCCCTATGACAACTACCTGGACGTGAAGGAGCCCGTTTCTCTGGTCCCGGCAACGGCGTCCTTGCCGGCGGGCGAAGAGGGCAGGGGAACCGCCGTTGCGGAGAACCCGTTCTGGGTGGAGCGTTAGCCTTTAGTAAATAAAGAGATAGAATTATCCTCCCCTAAAAAAAACCACCGGGGCCCCGTGCGGGGCCCCGGTGATCGTTTCCTTGCACCTTTCCTTGATGCCTAGTAGGTCCAGGCGAACGTGAGCTGTGCGGTCTGGGCAAACGTATCGTCTGCCGCGGTGGACAGCTGGTCCTTGATCCCGTCTCCGGGGACGAAGACCGAGTAGATGAGGTCCACGGCGAAGTTCTTGGAGAAGGCGTACTTCCCCTGCACGTCGAAGGTGGTGCCGGCGTAGTCGTCGACCTTCGTTACGGTCTTTCCCGCACCGACGGGAATGTTGTCCGTCTTGTCGTACCAGATCATGAAGACCTGTGCCTTGTACGAAAGCGGTTCGCTGATGGCGCCCTTCGCCCCGAAGGCAACGCTCATGTGCCCGGGGTTGTCCCCGGAGCCGGCGTCGCTGATCCCGCCGTAACGGTTGGTCGCAAACTTCCTTTC
>JBFKGZ010000135.1:0-5580 GCA_041633075.1 Candidatus Deferrimicrobiaceae bacterium
CGGCGCGCCGCCGGGAAGTCCGTCACCGGGGCCTCCGTGGTCGCGGCTGCCTCCGGCGGGACGGGGGAGGGAATGGGAGGGGAGCCGGGCGGCGGTCCGTCGATGGGGGGCGGCGCCTCGATGGGCGCGGGAGGGGGGCAGATCCTCCTCGGCCAGGTGGCGAAGATCTCGATCACCCCGGGTCCGGCGATGATCAGCAGCGAAAACTCCTTCCTGCGGTCGGTGGTTTTCTTAAACGTCCGGGGAAGGGACATGGGGCGCTTCGTGGACGAGGCGAAGGCGGTATTGAAAAAGGAGATGAAGCTCCCGCCGGGCTACTTCGTCGAGTGGTCGGGCCAGTACGAGCACCAGATCCGGGCCAAGAAGACGCTTCAGGTCGTCGTGCCGCTGGTGCTGGTCATCATCTTCGTGCTGCTCGTGATGATTTACCACTCGGTGAAGGAGGCGCTCCACGTCCTTCTTGCGGTGCCGTTCGCCCTCACCGGAGGGGTCTACCTTCTCTACTTCCTCGGGTACAACTTCTCGGTGGCCGTCTGGGTCGGCTTCATCGCCCTCTTCGGCACGGCGGTCCAGACCGGCGTGGTGATGGTGATCTACCTGGAGGAAGCGGTGGAGCGGGTAAAGCAAAGGGACGGACGGCTCACCCGGGAGACCCTCAAGGAGGCGGTCGTGGAGGGGGCGCTCCTTCGGCTCCGCCCGAAGGTGATGACCGTGTCCACCGTGGTGGCCGGGCTGCTCCCCCTCTTTTGGAGCACCCGGACCGGCTCGGAGGTGATGAAGCCGCTGGCCACCCCGGTTCTGGGCGGGATGGTCTCGTCGCTCCTGCACGTCCTGGTGGTCACCCCGGTCATCTTCCTGTGGCTTCGGGAGCGGGAGCTCGCGAAATCAGAGGGAATGCCGCCGGTTCCGGCAACAGGTCGTTAGTTCAGATAAAGAATACCCTTTTCTCCCCCGAGAATATTCTCCATGTGCGACAGGCTTCTTCCGCCATTGCAGCCTGTAATAGGTTGATATAATTGTTGTTTTGTCGTTCGGATTGATTGGCACACCCGATGCATATTCCCTTGGCAACGGCACGTATCCGGTGAACAACCAAATAAGTACAAAGGGAGGGTATCGAGATGAAAAGAACCGTTCTGGCAGGATTCGTGGTTTTCGGGTTGTCGGTGCTAATTGCAGGGATGGGGCCGGTCTTTGCGGGGGGAGGTATTGATCCCCAAGAAGTCTGGACAACGTGGCAGAGTGAGGCGGCTTTAGAGACAGGGGCTCTACCCGGGGCGGAGGTTGGGAAACCGGAAATGGGAGCCATTTCCACCATGGCTCCGGGCGTGAGCAGCGACTTGCCGGATTTCGATAAGGATCCGCGATGGAAGGAATCCGGAGGGGAATAACGGACCGGAGAAATCGGGTTTAAGGACGGTCGATCCAGGGTCGTCCAAGCAAGGTGGTTCGAGAAGGGGCCGGGCCGGGAGAGGGTGGACACACCTTCCCGCCCGGCCCTTTTCTTTATTCCGGGTACGCACAATCGGAAAGGAAAATAGGGAGGGCCGATAATCTTTCTCCGGGTCGAAACTTGTTATCGCATCCCCCATCAAACAATAATAGCTAGCATTAAGCGCACATTAACCATAACCGGACGGGAGGAAGAAGGAGAAAGAAGAAATGGATACGAAAAGGGTTTTTTCCATAGTGATGGTGGGAGCATTCCTTGCGGCCTCCGCGGGGGTTTCCCAGGCGGGGGGCTACATGCACAAATCGAAAGGCCACGAGAAATCGATGAAGCATCAGACGGCTGCCCCTTACCCGGAAATCGAGACGGATGAGTACGGGGAGGGCGGAGCGCCCGCAGAATTCTGGGGGCCGGTGGAGGCCGGCACCTTGCCGGGCGGGGACGAAACCAGCGGTTTGCAGGATACCGGTGTCGACCCGTCCCGATGGAAGGAAGCTGACGCGGAATAATGGACGGGAGAAATCGATCCCGGATCGAGGCGTACATTGATTGCCGGCGCGTTCCGATACAGGACAGCGCCTTGAGGAGGAAATAAAGATGAGAAGAAAATTCATGTTGGGCGCCGCAATGGCGGTCGTCCTGCTCGTTGTTTCCCCGGGGGTTTCTCCGGCGGGAGATCGGATGAACAGTGTGGCATCGCCGGATTTCGGGACCTGGGAGTACTGGATGGCGGAGGAAACCGGGAATCTGCCGGTTTTGAAATCGAGCACGCACCCCGGGAAGGAGTCGATGGGTACCGCCTCGCCGGGATTCGGGACCTGGGAATACTGGGAGGCGGAGGAAACCGGGAATCTGCACGGTTCGGAACCGAGCAGTTACTCGCCTCTGACCGATGTTCCTCGGGAGAAAAAGGCACCGATATCGGGACATGAATCCTGGGAATATCAGATCGGAGGATGATCAACCTGGAGCCGTAACCTGCAACGTTTCTAGAAGGACACCGGTCGGGGAGGGGGAACGATTGCTCTCCCCGATCGGGTCTTTCCCCTTTTCCGTTCAAAGCCTTCCACTCAGGACGAATTACTACTAGCTTGCCAATTCCGGACAATCCTGCTAACCTGCCGGGAAATCCTCCTTTTTCTACGAAACCAGGTGGCGGTGCGAGCAGGCATTGCGGAATCCTTCTACCATATCCCGTATTTTCGTTTTTCTGTTGCCGGTTGCGTGGCTATTGGCCGGTGCGGTTCCAGGACACACCAATTTCGATAGGGATCAGGCATCCCCGGACGGGCAGGTCATCGGTTCCCTGGCCGATTACGCCGTTCTGCCTGACGAAGAGATCCCCCTCGGGAAGACCCTCGTCCATATCTCGTCCACGGTCGAGGCAGACCTGACCGGCATGCCCGTCGATCCCGCCGCCGTCGAAAAGGAAATCAGCCGGCTCGCCGGGAAGCTTATCGATGCTCTCGGGGAGGAAAAAAGTCCTCGTGAGGTCGTCTCCGCCCTCAACCGGATCCTGTTCGTCGAGGAAGGATTTACCTACGACTGTGTTGCGGGGAACCCGGACAATTATCTCCTGCACCGTGTGATTGCCCGCAGACGCGGCAACTGCCTCGGCCTGACGGCTCTGTATCTCCTCCTGGCCGAGCGGCTTTCCCTCCCGTTGCATGGCGTGTACGTCCCCTCCCATTGCTTCGTGCGGTACGATGACGCGGGAGTGCGGATCAACATCGAGACGGGGGAGAAAGGGGCCGAGTGGGAGGACGAACGGTATCTGCGCGAGTTCCAACTCGCGCGCGAGTGGCCGTACATGCGATCCCTCGGCAGGAAGGAGATGATCGCCGTGTACCTGAAGAGTTTCGGGGCCGCCTACTCCCGGAAAGGGAGGGAAGATCATGCCCTGCGCCTGTACCGGGAGGCGGCCGCTTTCTACCCGGGCCTCCCCGACGTCTATTTCAACGCCGGGGTCTCCTTCCAGAAGAAGGGTATGCTCGACGAGGCGATCGCGCAATACCGGCGGGCGCTCGACCTCGACTCCGACCTTGCCGTCGCCCGGGACAACATCGGGGTGGCGCTGGCAAAGAAAGGTTTGTTCCCGGAAGCCCTTGCGGAAGCACGCGTGGCGGCCTCGTTACGTCCCCGCAATCCCGTCACCCTTGCAAATCTTGCTGCCACCCTGTGCGCAAACGGGATGGTGGAGGAAGGCATCCGGGAATACCGAAAAGTGCTCGAGATCGAGCCGGACAACGCGAGAGCCCTGGCCGGCCTCACCAAGGCGCATTATGCGCGCGGCGAATTCCACGAGGCGATCGTTGCCTGCGACAAGGCGATTGCCTGCGGGTGGAACCCGGACCCCGCGATGCTTCGGGCTCTCGAGAAGTACCGCGACCCTCTTCCCGCCTCCCTGCCTTGACCACACGGGCGCGCGCTTCTACCCCCGGATCCGTTTCCGGATCGTCTCCCACGTCCTGGTCCCGAGAAAGCTCTCCGGGATATTTCCCGCCATTCTGCTAAACAGCGCATACGGCACGGCGAAGGTCAGCAGGTTCTCCTGCACGTAGGGCCGGGCCGACGGGTCGAATAGTCCCATCACCGCCCTGGGGGCTGGCCGTTCCGCTTCCACAAGCGGCAGGGTGACGATGGCCCCGCAGCCGGAGGAAAACGGTGTCGTCACCGCGTCGTCGCTCCGGTCGAAGGAGGCAAGGAAGTGAAGCCCCGCGATTAGGTCCGGGGACGCGAAGAAGATGACGACTTCCGGATCGTCCGGAAGATGTGGCATGTCGGCCCGGGTGAACAGGCCGTACCGTTTGGGCGCCGGCCGGCCGGGCAAACGAGCGAAATATGCGCGCGCCAGTTCCGGAGTTTTGAGGTAGCGCTCGCCTTCCATCTTCCCGGCGATCCCGCAGGACAGGAAGTATTCGATTCCCTCCCGCGGCTGGTCGAGGAACCCGAGGTAATACCCTCCTCCTGCGCACCCGTATTGTGACGCGGAGAGCGCCACCGGCCTTCCCTCCGCCCTCGTTTTCGCGAGGAGGGCGAAGACGCAAACCCGGGTGGCCTCCGGGGGAAGCATCGTCTCCTCCGGCAGGCTGTCCGTGTACCGGAACAGCACCGGGTATTCCGCCATCCCGAACGCTTCCATGAACGAGTCGATCGTTGCCTTCATCGCTGACTCTCCTTGCAATAAGGTCTTCCGTTCTTGACCGGGGGTGAAAATACGCGAAAATGATACCATGCATCCCACGATAATCGAGGCACTGCGGAAGTCGCCTCTGTTCGCCAACCTCCCTCCGGAAGACCTCGCCCGGATAATCGAGATATCCACTTTGCGCCGTTATGCGAAGCGGGAGACGGTGTTCCGGGAGGGAGACCGCGCGGACGGTTTCTTCGTGGTCGTTTCGGGAAGCGCCAAGGTCTTCAAGATCTCCGAGGACGGGAAGGAACAGGTTCTCCATATTCTCGAGCCGGGGCAGTCCTTCGCGGAGGCGACCATCTTCGAGGGGAGGTGCTTCCCCGCGCACGCCGAGGCGCTCGGCAAAAGCGATCTCCTGTTCCTCCCGAAGCGTCCGTTCGTCGAACTTCTCGAGAACAACCCGGGGATGGTTTTCCGCCTGCTCGCATCCCTGTCCAAGTGGCTGAAACGGATGACGGACCTCGTGGAGAACCTCGCGCTCCGGGACGTGGAGGCCCGCCTGGTGTTTTTCGTGGCCGAGGAGATAAAGAACCAGGGGCTTACGCTCCGGGACGGGGTGGTGTACAAGATCCCCGTCAGCAAGAATGTGCTGGCGTCCCGCCTGGGAACCGTTCCGGAAACATTCTCCCGCACGCTGAAAAAGCTGCAGGAGGAAGGAAAGATCCAGGTCAAGGGAAACCAGATCCGGATCCTCAAGGCGCAATCCCTCTTCGGCGCGCTGGCGCCCTGAATGGTCAGGGGATGGGTTTGCCCTCCGGTCGGGGCCCGGTCGCTTTGAACCGCTCAACACGCAAGGAGGAAGACAGGATGAGACGGTGGGGATCGGCAGCGACGGCAGTGGGCATCATCGTGTTTTTCGCCGGGACGGTTTTTTCGGCGGAGGCGTTGAAGGAAGTCTCCGCCATCGGGGAAAGCCAGGCGTGCGTCGACTGTCACG
>JBFKGZ010000136.1:0-5533 GCA_041633075.1 Candidatus Deferrimicrobiaceae bacterium
AGTGTACCGGTCGCTCCTGGACAACAGGGAGGAGCGCATCATGATTCTGAGCGTCCAGGATTCGGCGCTGGTGAACGCCCTGCAGCGGAAGGCGACGGTCGTCCTGCAGAAATCCCTGCGGGAGGGGTTCGGGCTGACCGTTGCGGAGGCGATGTGGAAGGGGACCCCGGTGATCGGCGGGAACGTGGGTGGGATCCGCTACCAGATCGAGGACGGAAAGAACGGGTTCCTCGTCTCGTCCGTCAAGGAAGCCGCGGACAGGATCGTGCGGTTGGTCAAGGACAAGAAGCTCAACAGGTCGATGGGGAAGAGGGCGAGGGAGACCGTGCGGAAAAACTACCTGCTGACCAGTTCCGTGGAGCGGTACCTGGACCTGTTCGGGTCGTTCAAGACGTCCTACACCCTTATGAAAAAGCAACCTGGGTAGAGAGGAACCCCTAACGCGGGGAGTAACGGGGAATCTCCGGCGGGAACCAGTGCCGCGTCCGATTGCAGAAAGAGCACACCGACAGCATGACGGGAACTTCGACGAGAACGCCCACAACGGTGGCCAGGGCGGCACCGGAGTCGGCCCCGAACAGGGCAATGGCCGTGGCCACCGCCAGCTCGAAAAAGTTGCTGGCCCCGATCAGCGCCCCCGGGGCGGCCACGCTGTGGGGAACCATGAGCCACTTCATCAGCCCGTACGCAAGGGAGGAGTTGAAATACACCTGGATCAGGATCGGGATGGCGATCAGCACGATGTGGAAGAAGCGGGTGGTGATGTTGTCCGCCTGGAAGGCGAAGATGCACACCAGGGTGGCGAGCAGGGCCATCACGGTAACGGGGTGAAGGACCGCCACGAAGCGATCGAACCATGCCGGTCCCTTCCTGCGGATCAGGAAGATGCGGGAGATAATGCCCGCCCCCAGCGGGATCACGATGAAAAAGAGCACCGAATACAGGAGAACGATGAAGGGAACGGTGAGGGAGGAGGCGCCACGGACGAGCAACGTGACGATGGGAGCGAAGAGGAGGAGCATGATCAGGTCGTTGACCGACACCTGAACCAGCGTATAGGCGGGGTCGCCGTCCGTGAGATAACTCCATACGAAGACCATCGCCGTGCAGGGTGCCGCCGCGAGGATGATGACCCCGGCCACGTACTGGTCGGCAAGCCCGGGACCGATCCAGGGGAGAAAGAGGTGTTTGAAAAACAGCCATCCGAGGAATGCCATCGAGAACGGCTTGACCAGCCAGTTGACGAAAAGCGTGACCACCAGCCCTTTCGGTCGCCTCCCGACGTTCAGCAGGGAGGAGAAGTCGATTTTGAGCATCATCGGGTAGATCATCAGCCAAATGAGCATCGCGATGGGGATGTTGATCTGGCTTCCCTTCCCGAACTCCAGTAACCGTATGGTGTTGATCACGTGGGGAAACGCCTTCCCCAGAACAATTCCCGCTGTCATGCAAAGGGCGACCCAGAGGGTGAGGTACCTCTCGAAGAGGTTGAGGGATTTCGCCTTGGCGCCCATCGTGTTCGCCGTCGAACCGGGTTTTCCTTCGCTCATGATGTTCAATTACCCGCGTATTGAATGGAAGCTCGATGTCATGATATTCTTACATATCGCCAAATGTCAATATGAGGAGGAGGGAATGCCGCTTCGAAAGTACGAGAGGGTGTTGAAGTCCGCGGCCGACCCGACCCGGGTCCGGATCCTGAAGATTCTGGAGGGCGGGGAGATATGCGTCTGCCAGATCATCGCCATTCTGGGCTTGAGCCAGTCCACGATTTCCAAGCATCTCTTTCTGCTCAAGATGTCGGGACTGGTCAAGGAGCGGCGGGAGGGAAAGTGGGTCCACTACTCCCTGGACGGCTCCGGGCGGTCCCCGTATGCCAGAAAGGTGCTCCAAACCCTGAAAGGGTGGCTGAACGACGACCCGATCGTCGTGCGGGACGGGAAGCGGGAGGCATTCGCCCGAAAGATCGGGCCCGAGGCGATATGCAACCGGGGGATGACGCTTCCGGCCCGGATCGAGGGGGTTTGCTGTCCCCCCGCAAAACGTGCCGCTGCCACCTGATACCGGTTTCCAAACCAAGTGTTGCGGGAATCGGTTCCCGCAGGAAGGGGAAAGAGAGATGGGAACGGAAAGAATCCGCACATTCGTCCGGGACAGGTACGCGGGAATCGCGTCCCGGGGCGGATCCTGCTGCGGTCCCGGGGAGGACTGCGGGAGCGGGGAAACCGCTTCCGTGTTGAGCAAGGGGATAGGATATACCGAGGAAGAGGTCCGGTCGGCACCCGAAGGGGCCGATCTGGGACTGGGATGCGGCAACCCGACTGCACTGGCGTCCCTTACGGAGGGGGAGACCGTGCTGGACCTGGGGTCCGGCGCGGGATTCGACTGCTTCCTCGCGGCACGAAAGGTCGGAGAAAAAGGACGCGTGATCGGGGTGGACATGACCCCGGAAATGATCGAGAAAGCCCGGGGAAACGCGAAGAAGGGCGGCTTCGGAAACGTCGAGTTCCGGCTCGGGGAAATCGAGAACCTCCCGGCGGCCGACGCCTCGGTGGACGTGATCCTCTCCAACTGCGTCATCAACCTGTCCACGGAAAAAGAGAGGGTCTTCGCGGAAGCGTACCGGGTCCTGCGGCCCGGCGGCAGGGTGATGATCTCGGACCTCGTGCTTACGCGGGACCTGCCGGAGGCGGTCCGAAGCTCGCTGGAAGCGCACGCCGGATGCATCGGCGGGGCGGTCCCGTTGCCCGAGTATTTCCGGCTCATGGCGTCCGCCGGGTTCCGGAATCTGCGCGTCGCGGAGGAGAGGGCGTTCGATATTGCCTCCGAGGATAGGGAATCCTACGGGAAATGGTTTGCGGACGCCTTCCGGATTCCCCTCGATGTGGTCCGGGATGCCGCGGGATCGATTGCAAGTGTTTCTCTCTTCGGGATAAAGCCGGAATAAGGAACCATCCGGGCGCCGGCTGCCATCCAAGGGGTATGGTATTCCACGACAAACGTGCAGGAACAACATCGTCAACAACCCCTTTGGGACGCAAGAGGAGGTAAGGGCAGATGGCAGAGGCAAAACAGAAGAAGATTCTCGTCACCGGCGCAACAGGCCAGCAGGGCGGAGCAGCCGTTCCCAACCTGTTGGCCAACGGACATCGCCTCCGCGTCATGACGCGCAGCCCGGAAAAAGCGAAAAGCATCCGGAGTCCCGACGTCGAGGTGGTCCAGGGCGACTTCCAGGACAAGGAGAGTCTGAGAAAGGCCCTTGACGGGATGTATGGTGCGTTCGTGATGGGGACGCCTTACGAGAAAGGACCCGAAGCGGAAGTGGCCGATGGAAAGGCGATGATCGATGTCTGCAAAGAGAAGGACATATCCCATGTCGTCTACTCCTCGGTCGGCTGCGCGGACAAGAAGACGGGCATACCGCACTTCGACAGCAAGTACAAGATCGAGGAACATCTGAAAAAATCCGGTATCCCCTATACGATCCTGCGTCCGGTCTGGTTCATGGAGAATTTCGCTTCGCCCTGGTACCGTCCTTCCATAGAGAAGGGGATCGTTTCCTCTCCGTTGCACCCCAAGCGGCCGCTCCAGATGATTTCGGTTGCCGACATCGGAAAGATCGTGGCCGACGCCTTCACGAATCCTTCGCGATACCTGGGCCGCGCACTCGATATCGCAGGGGACGAAATGGCCATGGAGCGGATCATAAGGGAGATTTCCCGCGTCCTGCTGCGCACCATCCGGTATGACCACATCCCCGAGTCCCGTGCCGGGGAGGTCGTGGGGCGCGACTGGGCGCTCATGTTCCAATGGTTCAACGAGCACGGCTATGACGTCGATATCGGAGGGACGCGGAACCGGTTCGAATACTACGGGATTGCCTTGACTTCGTTTCGGCAGTATCTTGGACAGACCCGACTCGGCATCGAGCAGGTGGCCTGAGGATGAAGATCGAAATCGTCAAGAACCCGGCCGGTGAAAACCTGAACTCCCTGGGCGTCTTCACCTGGCCGGTGTGGGAGAAGGAAGCGTCCGAGTTCCCCTGGACCTACGACGACCGGGAGACGTGCTATCTGCTCGAAGGGGACGTGGTCGTGACCCCCGAAGGGGGGGAGCCGGTGCGGTTCGGGAAAGGGGACCTCGTCACCTTCCCTGCCGGCATGCGTTGCCGGTGGAGGATCATAAAGGACGTCCGGAAGCATTACCGGTTCGGCTGATCCCGCGGGCAAGGCAGGGGGACCGGTCCCGTCCTTAAGGATGGGCGCCTGCGGAAATCCCCTCCCCGGGGGAAGGGGCTACACTGCCGCTATGCCCTTTCAAGCCTCCAGGCAGAACATGGTGTGGCTGCTGCGGACCCCTCCCAGGGGGCGGATCTTGTCGTAGACGGTCTTCAATATCTCCTCGGCGCTCAGCCCCCGAACGGTTGCCACCACTTCATAGAGGCCGCTTACGAGGTAGATTTCCCCCACCCCTTTGATTTTCTTCAGCCCCTGGGCGACTTTCTGATCTTTTCCCGGATCGGTGTTGACGAGTATGATCGCAGTCGTCATCTCTGCTCCCTCCCTTGGTAGGAATTGGATAGGTCGATTGCGCACTGTTTGGACCCGACAACGTTCGGATACCAAATGTACTTCCGGGCCGGGAAGATTGCAAGGGATCTCGGGGGAAACGAAACGGGCAAACGGTTGATCTAAGAATGAAAACGAAGAGGGGAACACGCCATGCACGGTAGAACAGCCGTCCTTCTGGTTATATTCGCAATTCTTGCGTTTCCCTTGTCCGGCGGCGCGGCCGGACACGACACCAGGAAAATCCCGCCGGGGGAGGCCGGGGCCAAGGCCGCACTGGAGAGTTCTCCGCGGCATCACGAGTGGGCAGACATCGCCGTTCCCGACAGGGAGACGAAGGTCGCCGCCTTCGTGGCGTATCCCGAACGCAAGGACAAGGCCCCCGTCGTGGTCGTCATCCACGAGATCTATGGGCTTACCGACTGGATCCGGGCCGTTGCGGACCGGCTGGCCGCGGATGGGTTCATCGCCATCGCGCCGGATTTTCTCTCCGGCAAAGGTCCCGGAGGTGGGGGGACGGAGAAGTTCGCCAGCCGGGACGACGTCGTGAAGGCGGTGCGAAGTCTGGAACCGCCGGAGGTGGCGGCGATGCTTGACGCCGTGAGCCGCTACGGAAGGAGTCTGCCGGCCGCGAAAGAGCAATTCGCCGCCGTGGGTTTCTGCTGGGGCGGCGCCCGGAGTTTCCACTACGCCACGACGCAACCGGATCTGGATGCCGCGGTGGTGTACTACGGCACGTCTCCCGACCTGGAGTCCCTGGGGGCGGTCCGCGCCCCTGTGCTTGGGCTCTATGGAGGAGACGATGCCCGGGTGAACGCCACGGTGGGTCCCGCGGAAGAAAAAATGAAGGATCTCGGAAAGGCGTTCAACGCCCACATCTATCCGGGAGCGGGGCACGGGTTCCTGCGGGCGCAGGACGGACGGGACGGGGCGAACCGTGCCGCCTCGGAGAAAGCCTGGCCCGC
>JBFKGZ010000137.1:0-5466 GCA_041633075.1 Candidatus Deferrimicrobiaceae bacterium
AGAAGATGATGGCGAAGATGAAGCACACCCATCACGTCATGTTCTCCCTCGAGGATCCGGAGGCGAAAAAGCCCGTCACGGAAGGGAAAGGGACCGTGACGGTCACCGGCCCCGACAGGAAGCAGGTGAAATACGACCTCATGGGGATGCAGGGGCACTTCGGCGCGGACATAACGCTGGACAAGCCTGGGAAGTACGGTTTCTCCGCCGATATCGAATCCGGCGGGAACAAGGGTACTGCCTCGTTCCACCACACGGTAAAGTAGGAGGACGCCAGGTCGCCGGGGGAAAAGGAGGACCAAGCCACTTCCTTCCCCCGGCCCTGCGGCCTTCTTACCCTCGTCAGTTCTTTCGCAAGGGGAGGAGGATCCTGCCGCAGGCGCACTTGCCCGGCTTCTGGCTGATCGTTCCGCACCCGCAGTTCTCCATGCATTCGCAGGCGTACCGGCCCGTCGTGCGGAAGACCTTTTCCCGGCCGTTCACGACGAGAGTCGCCTCCTCCGCGCCGACCTTGACGACCTTGGCCTTCACCAGTTCGCGTCCGCACCCGCATATGTTCGCGACCCGGGAGAGTGTTCCGCAATCGCATTCCGGCCCGCACGCGCAGGCGTACACCTCGTCGCCTTCCCTTGGTTCGAGACGAGACTCCGCCCGGGAAAGCTCCGCGGCAACCAGGAGGAACGAAAAAAAAGAAAATAGGATAAGGGGGAACAGGCTAATGGGACGGATTCTCATAATGAACCTCCTTATGTCTCGGTATTTTTCGATTTCGTAAGGGACAACAGGATTTCCCGGTATCGGGCACATTTCCTGTCTATCAAAGGTTAACCAGCATTGCACCTGGGGGAAATGGCTATCCGGTTCGAGAATAGTATGTGGAAGGTGGAGAAAATTCTCGATTTCCGGGACTTCCCCCCGGCCCACATGAAAGAAAACAATTGCTGAATTCATATGTTAGAGCCCTCCTTCCTTGGCACGGCCTGTGCTATTTCCATTGCTGGCCCGGGAGTATGGAATGCGAAGCAGGCCCCTTGGATCCCGGGGAACGGACCCTTAACTGGAGGGTGGGTGATGAAGACCGTTACGGTGTACCGTGTCGACTACGTGCGGAAGACCAGGATTCCGATCGGGGCGGTCGAGGAGCGGAGAGCGAAGGATCGGGGCGACAACCTGATCGGTTTGCTCCGGCTCGCCCGGAACACCTACGCTTCCTCCCCGGAGGAGGCACTCTATGTCGCCGTCGACGGAAAGGAAGCCCGCCAGGCCTGGATCCGGTTCTGACGGTAGCGGCGACGGAAAACGAAACGTATGGCGGCAGGTGCGGGAAAATGGAGCGTAAGCTCAAGGAGGCATTGACATACCGATGAGGCGGGGAAAGATCATTCCGGCACTGGTCCTGTTTTTCCTCGCCCTGGGGTTCCTGCTCCCTCGGCCGGCTCCCCCCCTATACGCAACGGGCGGAGAGGACCGCATCGCGGTTTTGCCCGGAGACGGCGGGACGGCCGTTTCTCCTCGGGTGCCGCGCAGGCGGGTTCAGCCCCCCGTGGTGTCCGTCCTCTTCCGGGCCCTGCCAAATGCAAACTTCGCGCTTTCCCTTCCTGATTCCGGAAGGATTTCAGCGGTTCCCGACCATATACCCCTCTCCATCCAGCCCTCTTCCGGCGCGGGTGTGACCCGCGCCGGTCCTTCCCTCCTCTTCTGACAGGCCGTTCGGGATTTCCCGGACGGCTCGGGGCCCTTTGTCGGGGGTTCCAGGGATTTTCGTTTTGCGATTCAAAAACGGAATGATCTCCCCGTAATGTCTGCCCGAACGTCGGGCGGATGGGGAGGAGGATGGCATGAAAAGAATATTTTCCCATAACGGTGCAATTCGTTGGCTGGCGGGACTTGCCGCGGCCCTGGCAATGTTGGTATCCCCGGCGGTTATTTCGGCAGGTGGGACGCCCGTGCCTTCCTCTTTTTACGTCGACGAGGCCCTCTCGAAAAACCCGTCCCTCGCCGCCATGAGGGAGAGGATCCGGATGAGGGAGAACGCGCAAGTCCGTGCAGGCGCCCTCGACGACCCGAAGGTCCGGTTCGGGGTGACGAACCTGCCCACCCGAATCTGGTCCTTCCGGGACGAGGAGATGACGGGGAAGGAGGTCGGCCTGTCGCAGATGTTCCCTTTCCCCGGCAAGCTGCGACTCAAGAGGGAGGCGGCGAGAAAGGAAAGGGAGGAGAGCGTCCACGACCTGGAGGAGATGTGGAACATGCTCCGGTCGGAGATCCGGATGACCTTCGCAGAGCTTGCCTCCGTCCGGAGGCAGGCCGAAGTGGTGCGGCGCACGCGGGAGGTCTTGCGGGACATCGTGGGGGTAATGCAGGAGATGTACTCCGTCGGAAGGGGGAGCCAGCCCGATGTTCTCCGGGGGCAGGTGGAGTCGGGAAAGATGCGCGAGATGCTGCTCATGCTGGAGAACCGGGAAAGGGTGCTCTCGGTGCGGCTCAACACGCTGGCTGCTCTTCCCACGGACCAGCCGGTCCCGAAATTCGAGGACCTGTCCGAATTCGTCTTTCCGGGCCGACAGGACGAGATGACGGGGATCTACCGGGAGAACAGACCCGCCCGGAAGGCGGTTCTGGCGCGGATCGGCCGGGGAGAGGCGCAGATCGCGATGGCCGGGAAGGAGTACTACCCGGATTTCGAGGTCTCCGTATCCTACATGCAGCGCGACGCGATGCCCGACGGTTCGAATCGGTCCGACATGATCTCGTCGATGGCCATGGTCAACCTCCCCGTCTGGAGAAGACAGAAGCTCGATCCCCAGCTGCGGGAGATGACCGCGGAAAGGGAGATGGCCGCGCGGGAGCTCGAGGCGCTGGACCTTGCGGCGGAAGACGAGATCGGCCGGATCCTGGCCGACCTCACGAACCGGGCAGAGGTCGCGGTTCTCTACCGCACCACGCTGATCCCCCAGGCGGAGCAGTCTTTCCGGGCGAACGTCGAGTCGTACCAGGTGGGGAAGATCGACTTCCCCATGCTCATGGACTCGGTGATGACGGTCCTCACCTTCCGGAGGGAGTACCTGGTGATTGTCGGGGAGATGTACATGGAGAAGGCAAGGCTCGAAGCGGCGGTCGGCAAGGATTTGAGCTGAACGGAAAAGGCTGGGAAAGCCAAAAGGGAGAACGCGCGTGAGCGAGGAACAGAAGGAAATGAGGGAGGTTGGACCCGGTGCGGCGGGTGACGCGGAGCCGGAAAGGAAAGGTCCTTCACGGACGGTGTGGGGGATCGCGCTTTTTCTTGCTCTTCTCTGGGCGGGAACGATCGCGTTCTACAATGTTCCCTCCTTCCACAGGCTTCTCCACCCGCACGGGGAGGAAGGGGCCGCGGGGTCGGCGGAGGAGTCGGGGAAATACGCCTGCCCGATGCACCCCTTCATCGTCACCGACCGTCCGGGCGCCTGCCCGATCTGCGGGATGACCCTGGTGCCGCAGGAGAGCATGGCTTCCTCCGGCGGCGCTCCGCCCGTCGGCAGCGAGGAAGTCGGGCGGGTGGCGGTGAACCCGACGCAGCGGCTGATGGCAAACGTGGCCACGGAGAAGGTCGCGATGCGGGAGTTCTCCCTGGACACCTTCGCCGTCGGGAAGATCGCCTGGAACGAGCGCAAGGTGGCCAAAGTGGCGGCGAGGTTCGGTGGGCGCGTGGAGAAGCTCCACGTCGACTTCACCGGGATGCGGGTCGTTCGCGGCCAGCCGTTGCTCGACATCTACTCCCCCGAGTTGATCGCCACCCAGCGGGAATATCTCCTGGCCAGAAACGGGGTGGAGCGGGTGAGAGAGAGCCCGTACGGAGACGCCCGGGAGATGTCCTCGGGGCTTCTCACGGCGACCCGCAGGCGCCTCGCGCTCTGGAACGTCACTGACGCACAGATCGAAGAGCTGGAGCAGACGGGGGAACCCAGGACCATGTTCACCGTCTTTGCGCCGGCCGGCGGGATTGTCACCGAGCGGCTGGTGACGGCGGGACAATACGTGATGGAAGGGACCCCGCTCTACGCGATCGCAGACCTGGGGAACGTCTGGATCATGGCGGAGATCTACGAAACGGAAATCCACAAGGTGGCCGTGGGAACAGGGGCCTCGATTATGACCGACGCCTATCCCGGGCGGGAGTTCCGCGGACAAGTCGCCTTCGTAGACCCGTTCATGAACCCGGAAACACGCACCGTCCGTGTGCGGGTCGACCTCCCGAACCCCGGGGAGCTGCTCAAGCCGGAGATGTTCGTAAACGTCTCGTTCCGGGGGAAAAGGGGGAAAGCGCTCTCGGTGCCCGACACCGCAGTGCTTGTTACGGGCCGCGAGGCGATGGCGTGGGTGGAGACGGCCCCGAACACCTTCGAGCCGAGGGTTGTGCGGACCGGCCAGAAATCGGCCGGGTACTACGAGATCCTCTCCGGCCTTTCCGAGGGGGAGACGGTCGTCACCTCCGGGGGGTTCCTGCTCGACTCGGAGAGCCAGCTCAAAGGGGGCACGGCAGGTTCCCACGCGGGGCACGAGGCGACGGGGAGTCCGCCCGATGGGGCGAGGGAGAAGCCAAAAGGGTCATCCCCGGCGGCCGGTCCCTTGGGCGACCCGCACGCCGGCCACGGCACGAAGTAACGGGGGTTTGACGAATCGATGATCAACTCCGTCATCTCCGCCTGCCTTCGGAACCGGTTCCTCACGATCCTGGGTGCCCTCGTGATCCTCCTGTGGGGAGCGTGGGCGCTGTTGTGGACCCCCGTCGACGCAATCCCCGACCTCTCCGACAACCAGGTCATCGTCTACACGATGTGGGAAGGGCGCTCACCGAAGGTGATCGAGGACCAGGTGACCTACCCGCTGGGCACGAACCTTCAGGGGCTTCCTTACGTGAAGGCCGTCCGGTCCCAGACGATGTTCGGGGCCTCGATGATCTACGTGATCTTCGAGGACTCGGTGGACGTCTACTGGGCCCGCACGCGGGTCCTCGAGCGCCTGAACCAGGTGGCGGACAAGCTCCCCCGGGGGGTGACGCCGGTCCTGGGCCCCGACGGGACGGGAGTGGGGCATGTCTACTGGTACACGTTGAAGAGCAACAACCACGACCTCGGAGAACTCCGGGCAATCCAGGACTGGTACCTTCGCTACCCGCTTCAGGCGGTGCCGGGCGTGGCGGAGGTGGCCTCCATCGGCGGGTTCGAGAAGCAGTACCAGATCGACCTCGACCCGGTAAAGCTTTTGGCCTACCGGGTTCCCGTCAAGGCGGTCACCCAGGCCGTGGCGATGTCGAACCGGGAGGTGGGGGGGAACGTCGTCGAGGGGAACGCGATGGAGTACCAGGTCCGGGGGCGCGGGTATCTGCGGTCGGTCGAGGACGTGGAGAACATCGTCGTCGCCACGTCGATCTCGGGGACCCCCGTCTACGTGAAGAACCTGGGAGTCGTCCAGATGGGGGGCGGAAGC
>JBFKGZ010000138.1:0-5400 GCA_041633075.1 Candidatus Deferrimicrobiaceae bacterium
ATCCTCCTTTCCACGATCCTCGATGCCGCGTGGAAGGAGGAGCAGGACCTGGACCTCGCCGGGTTCATCCAGGCGATCCAGGCTCCCCCCTTGGCCCGCGTCGGGGTCTTCGACCTCGAGTCCTTCTTCCCTTCCAAGGACCGTTTCGCTCTCGCCATGAAGCTCAATAACCTCCTGGCGGCGCCCGGGTTCTCCGCGTGGCTCGAGGGCGACCCGCTGGACATCGACCGGATGTTCTTCACGGCGGAAGGAAAGCCCCGGGTGTCCATCTTCTCCATCGCCCATTTAAGCGACACGGAGCGGATGTTCTTCGTCTCGCTCCTTCTCACCCAGCTCCTGGGGTGGATGCGCTCCCAGTCGGGGACGACCAGCCTGCGGACGCTTTTCTACATGGACGAGATCTTCGGGTACTTCCCTCCCGTGGCCAACCCTCCGTCGAAGGCCCCCCTGCTCACGCTGCTCAAGCAGGCCCGGGCGTTCGGGCTGGGGATCGTTCTCGCCACCCAGAATCCCGTGGACCTGGACTACAAGGGACTGTCCAACACGGGGACCTGGTTCCTCGGCAGACTGCAGACCGAGCGGGACAAGGAAAGGGTCCTGGACGGCCTGGAGGGGGCGGCGGCCGGCGGGGCGGGCAGGTTCGACAGAAAGCGGATGGAGCAGATCCTTGCCGGCCTGGGCCAGCGGGTCTTTCTGATGAACAACGTCCACGAGGACGCGCCGGTCGTTTTCCAGACCCGGTGGGCGATGTCGTACCTGCGCGGGCCCTTGACCCGCACGCAGATCAAGAAGCTGATGGACCCCGTCAAATCGTCGCAGCCCGAACCGGCGCCGGCCCCCGTAACCGCCGCACCCGCGGCGCCGGCGGCAAGAGAACGCGCAGCCGCTCCTGCCTCCGGCCGCCCTGCGCTCCCCCCGAAGGTCCTTCAGTTCTTTATCCCGGTGCGCGACGCGGAGCCGGAGGGGGGAAGCCTTCACTACGAGCCGATGCTGCTGGGGATCGGAAAGGTCTACTACGCCAACGCAAAAATCGGGGTCACCGCAAAAAAAGAGGTATGCCTCCTGGCGGAGTTTTCCGACGGTCCCTCACGGATCGACTGGGACGAGGCTCGGGAGACGGAGCTTTTGGAGAGCGATCTCGAGAAGGTCCCCCACGATCCGGACTCCTCCTTCGGGGAGCTGCCCCCGGAGGTCTCCAACCCGAAGAGCTACGCGGGGTGGGGAACCGCCTTCAAGGAGTGGGCCTACCGGAATAAACAGCTGGAACTGTTGAAAAGTCCATCGTTGAAGGTTGTCTCCGAGCCCGGGGAGTCGGAGCGGGATTTTCGCATCCGGCTTACGCAGGCCGCCCGGGAGGAACGGGACCAGCAGATCGAGCGGCTGCGCAAGAAGTACGCTTCCAAGATCGCAACCCTTCAGGACCGGATCCGCCGTGCCGAGCAGGCGGTGGAGCGGGAGAAGGCTCAGGCCAGTCAGCAGAAGCTTTCGACCGCCATCTCCTTTGGCGCCACGCTCCTTACCGCACTGACAGGAAGGAAAACCTTGAGCCAGTCTTCGCTGGGCAGGGCCACTACCACCGCCCGGGGCGCGGGGCGCACGATGAAGGAGGCGCAAGACGTCGCCCGTGCCAAGGAGAACGTGGAGGCGCTTGTAAAACGGCTGGACGATCTCCAGGCGCTTTTTGACCAGGAGACCGAGGAGATCAAGGCCGCCGCCGATCCGCTCGCCGAAGAGCTTACGACGTGCGAGGTCCGGCCGAAAAAGACCGACATCTCCGTCGACCTGGTGTCGCTTGCGTGGTTTCCCTATTGGCGGGACGACAAGGGAGGGATCGCGCCTGCCCGATGATCTCGTCCCGGCGATTCCCGATTGCTTTCGCGAGATCAAGCACCTTTTCGTATCTCTCCTCGTCGAATCTTTGCATGCGTGCATTCCTTTCGGGGGGGGTGTTCCCTCTTGCCGGTATGATGCCACCACAACGGATTGCGGGGAAAGGAGGGAAGAGGACCATTGGTTTCGATTGAACGTTTCGGGGAGATACCACCATGAGGGCGGTGGTCCAGAGGGTGAGCCGTGCGTCCGTGACCTCGGAAGGGGAACTCCTCGGCAGCATCGGGCAGGGGCTGCTGGTGCTCGTCGGATTTACCCATGGCGACGGCGGCGACAACGCCTCCTGGATGGCGGAGAAGATCGTAAACCTTAGGATCTTCGAGGACGAAGCGGGCAAGATGAACCGCTCGGTCGCTGATATCGGCGGAGGGGTTCTCCTCGTGCCGCAATTTACACTGTACGGGGACGCACGCAAGGGGAACCGCCCGGGATTCGAGGCGGCCGCAGGCCCTGAGGTGGCAGAACCGTTGTACCGGGAAATGGTCTCGCTTTTCAAGGAGCGGACATCCCTGGCGGTGGAGTCCGGGTCGTTCGGGGCACGGATGGAGGTGGAACTTGTAAATGACGGGCCGGTGACGATCCTGCTCGAGCGGCCGGCGACGTCTCTGACCGGGAACTGACGATACGAGAGTACGTTTCCCCTTCCCCAGGAAAGTCTATCCCGCCGGCAAACCAGAATAAACTTCCCCGGATTCCCTTCCGATAAAGAGCAGGTAGGACAAAACGGGAGCCCGGGTACCCGGCAGACCTGATCCGCCAAGGGGAAATGATTTGAGCGCCCCGATCCTTATCATGCCTTTGATCGTATTCCTGCTGCTTTCCCTTCCCCCGCTCCTTCTCCTTTCCTCGAAGGGTTTGTTGCGCCATCGGTCGCGATGGTTTGTGGGCAGCCCCCGGCGGAAGGTCTCTCTTTCCGTCCGAAGGGGCAAGAGATCGGTCCGCAGGGGATTTACCCTCGTTGAGCTCGTCATCGTCGTGGCCATCATCGGCATCCTGGCGGCCATTGCGATTCCTGCCTACACAAGCTATATCAACAAGTCACTTAATCGACTCGCCATTCGAAATGTCAAACTGCTGGAACACGCCATCAAGATCTTTGAGTTTGAAAACGGGCGTCAGCCGAACGACCTGAACGAACTGGGACCCGTCGCCTTATTGGACAATAAAGGGAAAACGAACACGCAGCCCCCTCCTTTCCTCGACCCGTGGGGGAATGCGTACCGGTTCCTGAATTTTACCGTCGGCCCGCCCGGGGCTCGCCGCAAGGACCACGCCCTGGTGCCGATAAACGATGACTATGACCTCTACAGCATGGGGGCCGATGGGGCCAGCCAGCCAGCCTTAACGGCCGCGCCCAGCAAGGACGATATTGTTCGCGCGGACAACGGAAAATTTGTTGGCCTGGGCGCCGATTACTGACCGGAAGCCGGCATGAAGACCTCCTTCTTCTTCATGCGCAGCGTCGTCGCGCGCCGGATCCTTATCCTCTTCCTTTTTTGCGCCTTGCTCCCCATCGGCAGTCTCGCGGTCCTCTCCCTTCGGGAAATGTCCGGCAAACTCATGGACCAGACCGATCAACGGCTGCGCCATGCCAGTAAAAATGTCGGCATGACGGTGTTCCAGGGTTTGTCCTTCCTCCAAACGGAAATGGAGGCTCTGGCGTTAACTTACGGCGACCACCTGCGGGAAGTCTCCGGGGTGCCGGCGATAATAAACCCCTTGCCCCGGGATCAACATTTCCTCGGTCTGACCTTTTTCCCGGATCGTTCCGGGGCGAAAACCCTTTTCGGAACACCGTGTCCTCCTCCTCCACGGACCGAGGGATCGCGAAAGCATCTGGCTTCCGGGCAAGCCATGGTCTTTGTCCAGAGGACTCCCGGGGCGATTTCCCGCGTGTACATGGCGCTTGCCTCCGGTCGGGGGATGCCGGACCAGGGTCTATTTGTGGGGGAAATCCATCCGAAGCACCTCCGGGAACTGATCGAAAACGCCACCCCCGTGGAGGGCAATTTCACGATTCTGGATTCGAACGGCGAGGCGATCTATCATTCCCGGCCGCTGCCGGCGGAGGTCATTGGGCGTGTCAACGACGAAGTGCGACGAACGTATTCCGGCCAGTTCAAGGGGAACGTGGAAGGCGACACGCTTCTGGTCCACTTCCGTTCGATCTATCTCAAAGCCGCCTTCCTGTCCGAGAACTGGACCGTTGTGGTCAGCCAGTTCAAAGCGGAAGCGTTCGCGGCGGTACAGACCTTCACCAGGACGTTCGTCCTCATCATATTCCTCACTCTCCTGGTCGTATCATTGCTCAGCATCGTCCATATCCGAAAAAGCCTTGTCCCCCTGGCGAAACTTAAAGAAGGAACCCAAAAGATCAGTCAAGGGGATTTCGAGAGCCGGATCGAGGTCCAAAGCAGCGACGAGTTCGAGGATCTTGCCCACTCGTTCAATGCCATGTCGGAGCGCCTGGGGAACGAGTTCCATGCATTGACCGAAACCGGCCGGATTGTCGGATCCGTCCTTACCGGGCTGGAGAAGGAAAATATCGTCAGGACCGTCCTTTCGAATTTACAGAACGTCATACCCTGTGAAACGGTCGGCCTGACCCTTATGGATCCTGGCGGAAACGGAACGGCACGGACGTATACGGGCGGCTTGAGCATGGGGAGATCCGACGATCCGCGGCACACCGCTGTGGTATTCACCCCGGAAGAGTTACGGAAGCTGACGGCGACGGACGAGAGCCTGATCGTGGAGTCGGGGGAGGCGTTCCCGGGGCTCCTTTCCCCCTTGCCGGGAAAGGGAGCACGGAGATACGTTCTCCTTCCGCTCTTTCACAAGGAGCATCTGGCCGGGGTTCTCGCCATGGGATACGGGGATGGGCTGGGACAGGCCAGGGAAGACATTCTCCGGGCCCGTCAGATCGCCGACCAGGTTGCCGTCGCCCTCGCCAATGCCGGCCTGCTCGAAGAGCTTGCCCAATTAAACCGGGGCGCCATGACCGCCCTGGCCCGTGCGGTTGACGCAAAATCTTCGTGGACCGCGGGGCATTCCGAAAGAGTGACCGAATTGACACTCAAGATCGGACGGGAAATGGGATTCACGGCGCAGGAGCTCGACCTTCTGCAACGGGGGGGGCTGCTCCACGACATCGGAAAGATCGGCGTTCCCGGAAAAATTCTGGACAAGCCGGGGAAACTGACGCAGGAAGAGTTTGCCATTATCTACGAGCATCCGGAAAAAGGCGCACGCATCCTGGAGCCGATCCCGGCGTTCCAGGAAGTCATTCCCATCGTGGCGCAGCACCACGAGCGGTTCGACGGGAAGGGGTATCCGCGGGGACTTTCCGGGGAGGTCATCTCCCTGGGAGCCCGAATTCTTGCGGTCGCCGACGTCTACGATTCCATGTCAGCCGACCGACCGTACCGCTCCGCCTATCCCCTGGACCTCGTTCATGACCACATCGAAAAGAACGCAGGCCTGCAATTCGATCCGGTCGTGGTGCAGGCG
>JBFKGZ010000139.1:0-5314 GCA_041633075.1 Candidatus Deferrimicrobiaceae bacterium
CCTGCCGCCCCTGGCCAAGTGGGAAAGCACCGCCACCGCCTCTTGCCGGGGGGTGAGCCCGAAACGGTAGAAAAACGGCTTCTCCGTGATTCTCTTCTGTCCCAGATAGAGGGCTGGGGGAGATTCCGAGTTGAACGCGACGCTTACGGATTGCCCCTCCTCGCCCGTCAGCGGGCCGATAAAACCGACAACCGACCGGTCGCGGGCGGCCACCTGGAATTGCGCCCGGGCCCTCTCGGGCAGTCCCCCGGTATCCGTCCAGAGGAGTACCGGCGAGAAGACTTCCGCTTCCTGGCCGCGCAACTGGCGAAGCGCAACCTCCGCCCCGGCGAGCACGGAAAACCCGATGCCCGCGTACTTGCCGCTCAAGGGAACGAGTCCCACGATCTTGGGACGGTAATAGAGAATCCTCTCCAGCCAGGCCAGTTCCCCGGCCGCCAGCTCCCCCGACGCTCCTCCCCCGCGGGAAGCCCTCTCCAGGGCGAAGGCACCCATCCCGGTGAATCCTTTCCGGACCGCGGCCTGCGCGAGCCGAAGATACAGGAGGTTCCGCACTTCGGATTCCTCCTCCGACTCGGCAGCCTCCCGGAGAGCAAGGATGCCCGTCAGCCCGTTTATCAGGGCCTCCCGCTCCCGCCTGAGACTTGCCACTTTTCCCGGGTCGGACGCAGCGGCGGCGATCGCCTGCCGGTACTCGGACAACGCTGCGGAAATCCTGCCCGCCCGGCCGTCCGCGCGGGCCATCTCCGTGAGAAGGTCCGACGCTTCCTCGTTGATGTATCCCTGACCCATGAGGTACGCCGCGATTTCCCGTGCCTCCGTCCCCCAACCCAGGCGCTGGTAGATCCGGTACTTCAGATTCATCGTGGAAAGAGCGAGGAAGCGGGCCCTGGTCAGAAGGATCGCCTTGTCCGCCATGTCAAGCGCCTGCTTGAGCTCTCCCTTCGCCAGCAATAGCTCGGCGATCCTCATCCAGACGAACCCCTTGCGCTCGTCGTCGGAATAGGCATGCGCGAGGTCGAGAAACAGGGAGAGGGCCCTGGCATCGTTCCCGGACTGAAACTCCGTCTCGGCCCGCCACAGAGAAAGGAGGGGAACGCTTCCCTTCCCGACCCCTTCCGCCGCTCCCGTCATCCCGTCGAGGCGTTCGACCGGCACGGTTTCGGAAAACACGCCAAGGAGAGGCTTCGGCTCCTCCCCGTGCACCGTAACGGCGAGAAGAACCGCAATGAGGAAAACAATCCGTTTTGCCCTCTGCGCCCCGGAGGGAGGGCCTCCCGGGATAATCGAATCCGACCCGAGACACATCCCGAGGCAATCACCGCTCAACCGAAGATCTCCTTGACTTTGTCGAGAAAGCTCCGCGAGGCGGGACCCGGCGATTCCTCTGCAATTTGCTGGAACTCGGTCAGCAGCTCCTTTTGCCGTTTCGTAAGTTTTTTCGGCACGTCGATCACGACTCGCACCACGAGGTTCCCCCTGCGGTGGGAATTGATGTCCGTGACCCCCTCGCCCCGAAAAATGAATTCCCTGGCGGACGGCGTCCCGGGGGGAATGGAAAGCTTCTTTTTTCCGGCAAGCGTGGGTACCTCGACCTCGCCGCCGAGGGCCGCCTGCGAGATGGTGATCGGCACCTCGCAGATCAGGTCATGCCCGTTCCTCATGAAGAACGGATGGTCCGTAACGGAGATCACGACGTAGAGGTCTCCCAAGGGGCCGCCTCCCCTTCCGGCCTCCCCCTCCCCCCGAAGTTTCAGCCGTGTCTCGTTGTCCACCCCCGGGGGAACCTTGATCTTGAGCGGCCTCTTTTCCTGGACGGTCCCGTTCCCTGCGCAGGCGGGGCAAAGCTCCTTGATCACCTCGCCCGTGCCGCGGCACCTCCCGCACGTGCGGGAAAGCGAGAAAAACCCCTGTTGAACAGTTACTTGCCCCCGGCCGTTGCATGCGCCGCACCTTTCGGGGCGGGTCCCCTTCCTCGCTCCCCCCCCACCGCATTCCCGGCAGGATCCCGTCCGGGGAACGACGATATCCTTCTCCGCCCCGAAAACCGCCTCATCGAAGGTAACGGTCAGGTTGTATCTGAGATCCGCTCCCCTGCGCGGCCGATCGCGAAATCCGCCGAAAACGGACCCGAACCCGAAAAATTCGTTTAGTATGTCCTCCACGCCCCCGAAACCGAATCCGCCGGCCCCCTCGAATCCCTGGCCGGCCGCCGCCGCGTGGCCGAACAGGTCATACTGCTCCCGCCTCTGCGGATCAGAGAGGACGGAGTAGGCCTCGTTGGCCTCCTTGAAACGATCCTCGGCTTCCTTATTGCCCGGATTCCGGTCGGGATGGTATTCGAGGGCGAGCTTCCGATAGGCCTTCTTCAGGTCCTCGGGCGTGCAGTTCCTCTGCACCTTGAGCACTTCGTAGTAATCACGCCTCGCCATCAGCGCTCTCCTGCCCGGTGCCTCCGCCCGGTTCGGTGTCCGGCGCCTCCTGTGCGACGGTCACCTGCGCCGGCCTGAGGAGCCGGCCGTTTAAAAGATACCCCTTGCGGCTCTCCGCAAGCACCGTCCCCTCGGATTTTCCCTCCCACGCGACCTTCGCGATCGCTTCGTGCAGGTTCGGGTCAAACGGCTCCCCGACGGAGGATATCTGCTCCAGACCGAACTTCCTCAATTCGCCAAGGACCTGTTCGTACGTCATCTGCACACCGGACAGGAGGACTTCCGCGTTCCCGATGGCCTGGGACTGGGAGATCGCACGCTCCAGGTTGTCCAGAAAGGGCAAAATCGCAAGGAGAATCCGCTCGTTGCCAAAGGAGACGATCGCCTCCTGCTCCCTGGCTATCCGCTTGCGATAGTTGTCGAACTCTGCTGCCAGGTAGGCCAGCTGGCTCTTCACCCGGGCGAGCTCGTCCTCTTCCTGTTCGGTGAACTCCTGCTGATCCGACGGCTCCTCCTGTTCCGTGAGGAGCTCTCCCTCTTCCTGCGCGGAACCTTTTTCCTTATCCGTCATGATTGTTCTTTCTCCTCCGGATGACATTTTCTTTCTTGCCTGTCCGATTGCGGGAGATCGGGCGCGTTACCGGTGCTCCAGGATAGAGCTCAGAACACGGGCCGTATACTCCACCAGGGGGATGACCCGCGAATAATCCATGCGGATAGGGCCGATGAGCCCGATGCTTCCCATCGCGGTTTCCCCCTGGTGATAGCCGGAAGAAACGACCGAGATGTCGGGCAGCCCCTCCACCGTGTTCTCGGAGCCGATGGAGACCTGGATCGCGTCGCTCTCCAGCGCGGAGTCGAGAAGCCGCAGGATGACGCTCTTCTCCTCGAACGTATGGAGGATCCGCTTGAGCTTCTGAACGTCGTCGACGAACTCCGGTTGTTCGAGGATGTTGGCCCTGCCCTCGATGTAGACTTCCCCGGGAAGGGATTCGGCGAGGGCCTTGGAACCGAGCAGCAGGGCTTTGTGCATCAGGCTGTCGTAGCGCGCCTTCTCCTTTTGCATCTCGTTCAATATTTTCACGCGAAGCTGGGGAAGGGTGAGCCCCACCGCCATGTCGTTCAGGTAGGCATTGATCTTTTCCAGATCGTACGTCGTGATGCCGGGCTCGTCCTCGATAAGGCGATGCTGGACCCAGCCGCCCTGGAGCACAGCCACCAGAAGGATCCGGTCGGTCGATGCGCGGAGCAGGCTCAGGGACCGGAGCGCCTGGTGGGAGGAGCGGGAAACGACGACCACGCAGGCATGCCGGGAAAGGGTCGAAAGGAGACGGCTCGCATGCCGCACCACTTCGTCCGCGCCGGCGACCCCCTCCTCCGCCACCTTCCGGAGCAGATCGCGTTCGGACCGGGCCAGCTGCCGCCGGGCCAGCAGGTAATTGACGTAGTACCGGAAACCCGCGCCGGTGGGGATGCGCCCCGCGGACGTGTGGGGCTGGCACAGGTACCCGATCTCCTCCAGATCCGCCATGATGTTCCGGATCGTGGCAGGCGAGAGGGCCTGATTCATCTTCTTGGATATGGTGCGCGAGCCGACGGGCTCCGCCGTTTCGATATAATCCTCGACGACGAGGCGAAGCACCCGGGCCCCGCGGTCGTCCAGCACCGCCGTCACGTTTCCCTTCCTGGGGAAAGAATTAGCACTCTCCCAAGCAGAGTGCCAATATCCACTGTATCAACCATGTGCAACCGGTGTCAAGAAGCGCAACTCCATAGGGATTCACCGTTTTCCCCGCCTTCCGGGAGCGATCACCCCGACCGCGATGTCCGCCACGTTGGTCTCGGTCGGACCGGTTTGAAACAAGTTGCTGATCACCGACAGAAATGCGTAGGAATTGTTGTCGTCGAGGTGGACGCGGGGGGAGATTCCCAGGGTCCTGGCGCGGGCACAGGAGTCTCCGTACGCAAACCCGCCGGCGGCGTCCGTGTTCCCGTCGATCCCGTCCGTGGTCCCGCAGAGGACGCCCCTCCCCTCCATGCCGTCCATGGCGATCGAAGCGGCAAGGGCAAACTCCTGGCACCGCCCCCCTTTTCCCTTCCCGGCGACCGTCACCGTCATCTCCCCCCCCGCGAGGAGAATGACCGTTCGTCCCGGCGAAGTCCTGTCCGCCACCTTTCCCATCTCAGAGACGAAGGCACGCCCGCATTCGCGGGCCTCTCCCCGCAGGAATCCAGGCAGGGTGCGGACCATCGCCGCGCGGTCGCTCTTCGCGGCCACGGCGCCCGCCTCGAGAGCCGTCTGGTTGGTCGCGACAACGACCGCCGTCATTCCATCGAAGGCCGGGGCTCCCGGTTTGAGGGTCTCGGGGACCTCCCCGGCGGCCCCCGCCTCGAGATACTCGCGGACGGAATCCGGAATTTCCGGCAGAATTCTGTATCGGGCGAGAACGTTCAAGGCATCCCGGTAGGTGGTGGGATCCGGAGAGAACGGCCCCGAGGCGACGTCGGCCGGGTCGTTTCCGGGCACGTCGGAAAGAAGAAGCACCCACACGCGGGCAGGGTGGGCGACCTCCGCCATCTGCCCCCCTTTTACCAGAGAAAGATGCCTCCGCACGGTGTTCACCTCCCTGATGTGCGCGCCCGAGCGAAGCAGAAGCCGGAGCACACGCTCCTTTTCGCCGGTGGATATCCCTCTCGGCGGCGCGGAAAGCATGGAGGAGCCGCCTCCGGATATCAGCGCAACGACCAGGTCTCCTTCCCCTGCGTTTGAAAGGATCTTCATGATTTGACGGGACGCTTCCCGGCTCCCCTCGTCGGGGATGGGATACCCGGCCTCGAGAAGCCCGATCGGCCCCCATTCTCCGCCGGCTCCTTGTGGCACG
>JBFKGZ010000140.1:0-5112 GCA_041633075.1 Candidatus Deferrimicrobiaceae bacterium
AACACCAGGTTCACTTCCGACTCAATCTCATCGTACAGGTACTGGCGTTGCAGAGTGAATAGCGCGTGCTGGGCCGCGTCATTGTACAGGTCGAGGGGAAAGAGCACGCATTCCAGAATCGAGTTGCCTGCCTGACTGGTCAGAACGTGCTCCGTGAGGATCCACGGCAGGGACATTTCGGTGAACATCGTGAATCCCGGGCGCGGGACGATCTATACCGTGTTCCGGGGCGGGGGCCCGGTTGCGGGCGGGGGAGAGAGGAAAAGCTTCGACCAGTTTCTGCTCGATGCGACGATCGCCAGAGGAGCGGAGTTCATCCATGAGCGGGTGGAAAGCATCGAACGGATTCCTGCCGGTTTCCGCGTGGGGACAGCCGAAGGTCGTGTCCGGGACTTCGAATTCCTCGTGGGGGCGTTCGGTGTGAACAGCGTGATCACACGGAAGCTGGCGCCCGGATACGTTCCCCCCCGGACGTGGCATACCGTCCAGGCCGAGGTGCCGGCGGACAACGAATTCATCGTGGAAAGGCTTCGGAACCGCATTCACATCATCCCCGCATGGGGGAAAGCGATCCGGTTTCTCGCGATCACTCCGAAAGACGACTTCCTCACAGTAACGGGAATCGGCGGATACGTCCGGATCGCGGATCTCGAACGGGAACGGCGGGAGAATCCGGTCCTTTCCGGGCTGCTCCCTCCCGGCGCGAACGTCCTGTGCCACTGTCACCCGAAAGTGCCGGTCGGCATCGGCAAGAATCCCTTTGCGGAGAACGTCGCTATCGTCGGGGACGCGTTCATCTCGAGATACCTGAAAAACGGTATCGAGTCCTCCTACGACACCTCCCGCATACTGGCGGAGGGAATCGTACGGTTCGGCATTTCGGCAAAGGCATTGAGGGATCATTTCTATCGCCCGTGCATCCGGCAATTCCGCTATGATAACGTCTGGGGAAAGGTGCTCTTCGGAATCTACGAGGGAATTCTCCGGAAGGGGCGGCTCTCGGACGCCTTCCTCAAGTGCGTGACTACCGACGCGGCGGCGGAAAAGGGGTCACAGGCCCATATCCTTTGGTCGGTTTTCGCCGGGGATGCGCCCTACCGGGAAATCGCGAGAGAGGCATTCACTCCCCGGTCCCTATACGAACTGTCCAGGAGTGCTCTTTTTGGGTGAGGCCGGGATGGATCACGATAACAAACCGTCGCTGAGGAAGCGCTGGCCGTTTCTGGTTGTCGGCGGCATGGTACTGCTGGCCGTCCTGTACTCCCTGTTCGGGGAAGTGGGCATCATAAGCACCCTTACTCTTCGTACAAAACAGAAGCGGCTTATCGCCGAGAACAGCAGGCTTCGCGCGGAGAACGAGCAGCTGCGGGGGGAGGTGGAAAAACTGCGCTCCAACCCTTCGTACATCGAGGAAATCGCCCGAAGGGAGCTCGGACTCATGGGCAAGAAGGAAATCGTCATCCCACTCGACCGGAACAAGGATGCAGCTTCCCCTACCGTCCCCGGCGGCAGAACGAACCGTCCGTAAGATTCTCCTTCCCGCCCTCGGGTTCCTACATCTCCTGTTGTTCCACGTCCTTCGGTTCGGCGTCCTGCGGGACGCGGCAGCGGGCTGGACGACCTCGGCATTTGTCACGGCGGGGCTCCTTCTTTTCCGCGACCTGGCGACTTCCCGGAGGGAGAACCGCGTTCCCGACGTACTCTCCCAGGTGGCATGGGGTGCCGTGGCACTTCTTGAGCTTCATGCCCTGTCTCCCGGGGTATCCTCCTCCCGGCTGGTTCCCGCCGTTCTTTTCCCCGCTTTTTCCTTCCTTCTCCCCGCACTTCCCGCCGGCGTATACGCGCTTGCGTCGCTCACATGGCTTGTCTGGTCTCCCTCCGCCGGGTTTGCGGGAGGAGAGGCGATATTATCTTTTTCCGCAATGGCGTTGTTGGGAACAGCGGCGGGGCGTTCCATCCGGGTCAGGCTGGGCCCGGGAACCGAGGGGATCGTCTCCCGGCAGCAGATCAGGCAGGGTGCGTCCCTCGTTGGTTCGCCGGAGAAACCGGACGGAAACGGTAGGACGGAAAACCACGTGTCGTGGAAGGGGGAAGACCTGCTCGCAATGCGGGAGGTGGAACTGGAGGAAGGAATCCAGCGGGTGCTCGAGGGGATTTTCCCGATCGCCGGAGCGGACCGGATCCTGTACGTCTCACCTTCTACCCTTCAGGGAAGCCCGCTTGTGGTGCGGCACGTTACGCCGCCGGAAATGGGGGGTCCGCGTGTCTTTCCCGAAATACCGGAAACATACGTTCCCCTGCGGGAAGCGATGATCTTACGCCGGGTATTCTTCGCGGAGGGGGAGGAATCCTCCCGGTGGGGGCTTTCTAGCGACGGGAGACGGGAGCAGCCTTCCGGGGTCGCTGCCGTCCCCGTCCTCTGCCAGGGGACGGAAGAGGGAGGGATCCTTGCGTTCCGGTTCGGAGAGGGCCGATGGACGGAACCGGTCGTGCCGGCACTGGAGATGGGAGCGTTTTTCATCGCCCGGGAGATCGTCGGAGCGCGTCGCGGATACCGGAATGACCGGTTTCTCGAAAGACAGATCGGTTTTTCGCGCCTCGCCAAGACGATCGCGGAGGCGGCGGAGAAGGTCGGGGAGGGCGGAACCGAGAGTGCATCGCCGCGCCGTGTGGTCTACCAAACGGCCGCGGAGCAGATCCGGTTGCAGCTCCGGGCCGACCGGGTCCTGCTGGTGGAGGCGGACGAGAGGAAAATGCGCGGACGAGTGGCGTGGGAGACAACGCAGGAGAAGGAAACGGGGGCGACGGACGGAGGGGAAGGAGAGAGGTCATGGGTGAAACTTGCCGGGACCTATGCCGAGTGGGTGCTGAAGAACAACGTCCACCGGATTTTCTCCGGCATCAGGACGTCGCCCGGGAAACACCCGATTCTTCCCGGGAAGTGGGAGAGGGAGGACGAGGATGCCTTCCTTCTCGTTCCCGTGGATGGTGCCGGCGGATTTCGCGGGATTCTCGTATGCACCTCCCGGGAGGATCGCAGCTACCACAAGAGGGACGCGGAGATGGTCCGGGAGGTCCTCACGATCATGCGCATGGGGATATCCCATGCGCTTCAGATCGAGACGCTGGAGGAACGGGCCACCAGTGACGGGCTGACGGGTCTCCTGAACCAGAAGACGTTCCGGCAGCAGCTGACGAATGTCCTGTCGAGGCTCGATACCCGGTACGAATGCGCCGTGATCATGGCCGACATCGACCATTTCAAACGCGTAAACGATACATACGGACATCCGGCCGGCGACGAAGTCCTCCGGAAGACCGCGAAAATCGTGCAGAAAACGATACGAAAGGCGGATATCGCTGCGAGGTACGGAGGAGAAGAGTTCGTCATGTTCCTCCATCACGCGGACCGGGCCAAGGCCGTCCAAGTGGCGGAACGGCTGCGGCTCGTCATCGAACAGACGAGGTTCGATTTCGGCGGCAAGGAAGTCGGGGTAACCGCGTCCATGGGGATCGCTTGCTACCCGTCCGACGGCAGAGAAAGTCGGGAACTCCTGGCACACGCCGACGAAGCCCTGTACCGTTCGAAAGAGGAGGGAAGAAACCGAACGACATTGTACCGGGACTCGCCTTGATATTCGTATATTCGAGGCTGTTTATTGACAGCGCATTTCCCCCTGTGGTATGGCAAAGACAAACCGACGCACGGGGAGGCGGTAGTCGATGAGGCGCACCGGGACGGTGAAGTGGTTCAACGAGACGAAGGGGTACGGGTTCATCGAACAGCAGGGAGACAAGGATGTCTTCGTTCATTACTCGGCGATACGGATGGACGGGTACAGGACGCTCCGGGAGGGCCAGCCGGTCGAATACACCGTTATGGAAACCCCGAAAGGCCTTCAGGCGGCGGAGGTCGTCTGCATGCGGTGACCCCGGGCCCGGGAATCTTCCCGGAAGGCACCCGTAAGCCCCGCCCCCGGGCGGCGTATTTTTTTACGGCACCGGCCGGCAAGCAGATACCGGCGGACCGGGATCGTCTGCCGTCTTTCTTCTTCTCCTTGTAAGATTGCGCGTTAGTCGTTGACTTCCCTCCTTCCTGGCTATAACGTATTACCTTTAAAGTCATTTTTGCATTTCGGGGAGTCTGTTGGACGTCCGCAAAATTACCGAATCCCTCATCCAGTCAGGAATAAAACGGAAATTGGAAGAGTGGGGGGTTCCGGGGGAGTTCCCCGTTTCGGTGGAGATACCGAAGCAGGAGGGGCACGGGGATTTCGCCACGAATGCCGCCCTGCAACTGGGGGCGCTTCTTTCGAGAAAACCCAGGGACGTTGCGATGGATCTCCTCGATTCCGTCCGGAAGGAAGACGGAAAAGGGTGGATCCGGGATCTCTCCGTGGCCGGGCCCGGGTTTATCAATATTGTGCTTTCCGATGATGCATGGCGGGAGGTCCTGGCCATCGCTCTGGAAAAGAAGGAACGATTCGGAGCAGGCGAACAGGGGAAAGGGGAACGCGTGCTCCTCGAGTTCGTATCGGCGAATCCTACCGGCCCTCTCCATGTGGGGCACGGCCGGGGAGCGGTCGTGGGGGATGCACTGGCGAGAATCCTTGCCTTTATCGGATGCGAGGTAACGACCGAATATTACGTAAACGATGTCGGGAACCAGATCGACAATCTGGGAAAATCGTTCTACGTACGGTATCTGCAACTTTTCGGAAAAGAGGCAACGTTGCCGGAGGACGGCTACCAGGGGGAGTACCTTGTCGAACTCGCCCGGGAGTTTCGCGAAGAGGTGGGAGACCGGTACCTTGCGGTCGGGGAGGAGGAGGCGTTCCCCGTTTTCCGCGAGGTTGCCTGCGACCGGATCCTCGACGGAATTCGGAAAGACCTAGAGGCGTTTCACGTCCATTTCGATCGCTGGTTCCGGGAGAGGAGCCTGCATGAAAGCGGCGCCGTCGACGACGTCGTCGGCGATTTGCGCGACCGCGGGCAACTCTACGAGGCGGGAGGGGCGGTGTACTTCAAGAGTGAATCGCACGGGGACGAGAAGGACCGCGTCCTCGTGCGCGCGGACGGCCGGACGACCTATTTCGCCTCCGACCTCGCCTA
>JBFKGZ010000141.1:0-5055 GCA_041633075.1 Candidatus Deferrimicrobiaceae bacterium
CCGATCTCGAGGAGTTCGAGGAAGGGCTGCGTTGCATCGCTTCCCCGGTCCGCGACTACACGCGAAAGGTGATCGGCGCCCTGAGCGTCTCCGGCCCGGCGCACCGCCTCACGGACGACAGGATCGAAACTTCGATCGGCGCCGAGGTGACCCGGCTGGCAAGGGAACTCTCCACCCGCCTCGGCTATCGGGAGTAAAGCGGCAGGCGCTTCCGTTTCCCGTCCGGACCCGATCGATCCCGGAATGTCTTGACACCCCCCACGGACAAATGGTACTTCTTGAAATGAATGATGGCTCATTCAAGGGGAAACGAAATGGCACGTCCGGCAGACCGGGGAGGGGCAAAGGCAAAGCGGGAACGCATCCTGCGGGCGGCGATTAAAATCTTCTCCCAGAAGGGGTTTTTCAGTTCCAAGGTATCCGACATCGCCCGCTCGGCAGGAGTTGCCGACGGGACGATCTACCTGTATTTCAAGAACAAGGACGACCTCCTCATCTCCCTGTTCGAGGAAAAGATGGCCGAGGTCGTGGCCGACGTCCGGGAGCGAGTCGCTTCGGGGGACGGGGCGCTCTCCCGCCTGAAGATCTTCATCGAGAACCACATGAACCTGCTCGTCCGGGAAGCCGGTCTCATCGAGGTTCTCCAGGTGGAACTTCGGCAGAGCAACAAGTTCATGAAAGAATACGTTCCCGTGAAATTTCTCGAATATCTCGATGTGATCAGCGAGATTCTCGAACAGGGGATACGGGAAGGGACGTTTCGGAAGGAGTTGAACGTGGCGGTAGCCCGCAGGGCGGTGTTCGGAGCCCTCGACGAGATCGCACTGGCCTACGTGCTGTCCCGGAAACGGAAATACGACCCTGCCGGCGCGGCGGCCGAAATCTACCGCATCTTCGCGGAAGGGTTTTGCAGGGAAGTGCGGAACAGGGAGGGCAGGACATGATCGGCTTCGATCTGACACAGGAGCAGACTGCACTTCAGGATATGGCGAGAAAATTCGCAGCCAATGAGATCCGCCCCCGGGCGGTCGAATGCGACCATGCGGGGACGTTTCCCGAGGATATCATCGAGAAGGCGTTCGGGCTTGGCCTGATGAGCGGGTACATCCCGGAAGAGTACGGCGGCCTCGGGCTGAAGGCGTTGGACACATGCATCATCGAAGAGGAACTTGGGTGGGGGTGTTCCGGGATCGCCACCTCGATGACCTGCAACGGCCTTGCGCTGACGCCGATTCTCGTCTCGGGGACGGAAGACCAGAAAAAGAAATTTGTCGCGCCCTTCGCGGAGAAACTCCAGTACGCCTCCTTCTGTCTGACCGAGCCCGGGGCCGGGTCCGACGCCGGGGGGATCGCGACGACCGCCAAAAAGGAGGGAGACCATTACCTCCTTAACGGCCGCAAGTGCTTCATTACGAACGGAAGCTACGCCTCGCAATACACGGTGTTTGCCTCCACGGACCGCTCCAAAGGGCACAAAGGGCTGTCCGCTTTCGTCGTTCCGAGATCGCTCCCCGGCGTGTCCGTCGGAAAGAAGGAGGACAAGATGGGACAACGGGCCTCGGACACGGCGGACGTGCTCTTCGAGGACGTGAAGGTCCCGGTCGAAAACCTCCTGGGCAAAGAGGGCGAAGGATTCAAGATCGCCATGATTACGCTGGACTATGCCCGTCCTACGGTGGCGGCCATGGCCGTGGGCGTCGCCCGGGCAGCGTTCGAACTGGCGATGCAGTATTCGAAGGAGCGCACGCAGTTCGGCGTTCCCATCGCCATGAACCAGGCGATCCACTTCCTGCTGGCCGACATGGCGATGGATATCGAGGCGGCACGCCTTCTCACCTACAAGGGAGCCTGGATTCTCGATGAGGGGAAGCGCAACACAAAGGAGTCTTCCTTTGCCAAGGCATTCGCCGCCGATCTCGCGATGCGGGTCACCACCGACGCCGTGCAGATATTCGGCGGGTACGGGTACATGCGGGATTATCCCGTGGAGAAGTTGATGCGAGATGCGAAGCTTCTCCAGATCTACGAGGGGACGAGCCAGATCCAGCGCATGGTGATCGCCAAGGAGATCATGATGCGGTAAGAGGCTAGCCTGGGCGTCAGGAGTCGCGGCGGGCGAGAGCGAGGAACCCGTCCGCCGAGGCCTGCAACTCCTCCCTCCATGACAACCCCCCGAGAAACGCCTCCGGGATCCCCGTTGCCCCTGCGTAGCCGCCGGCCAGGCTGCCCGCCATCGCGCCGTTTGCTTCGGCCTCGTGGCCGAAATTGACTGCGGAGAAGACCGCGGCGCCGTAATCCTCGGGGTTGCGGAGGAAGCAGGCCCAGGCGAAGGGAATCCCCTCCGGAACGGATGCGCCGTTTCCGAGAGCCTCCTGGACATCCTCCATCTCGGCGCGTCGAAGCAGAAGGGCCGTGAGTTCGGTGCCAAGCTTCCTCCAGAGCGCGGGAGCGGTCTTTCCGCTTTTTCCCCGGGAGGAACGGTCGACTTCGATCCCGGATACGACGTGGGAGAGCCCCCGCGCGAATCCCAGCACATCGAGAGTGCCGGCGGGAGTGTGCAGCAGGCGAGCGATGGCGACGGCCTGTGCGATTGCCCCCGCGATCGTTGCCGCGTGGGGGTGCGTGATGCTTGCTTCGATGCCGGCCTCCAGCTTCAGACGCCGGAAGTTCCCCGCGCGCAGAAGGGCGAGCGGGGTGAGGCGCGCAGCGGGCGCCGTCTCCGGGACGGTTGCCCCCGCTTCGAACCAGGGGAATCCCCGGTCGGACAGATTGCGGGCGAACTCCGCATGGTGTCCCGATCCGGGCAGGCGCCGGGATTTTGCGTAGACGGAAGCGATCCCCTCGGGGTCGAGCTTGCGTGCTTTGAGGAGAGCGCGGGACAGGAGAAGACAGGCGGGCGGAGAGCCGTCCTGCCCCGGTCCTCCCAGGGCATCCGGTGTCGATTCCCGATCGATCTTACCGTACAGTTCCCGGATGTCCCGGGGGGAAAGTCCTTGTGACGCCCTGCCCAGGATCTCTCCGATAGCCGCGCCGAGAAGGGCCCCCCGGAACCGGTCGCGGTAGTCGATCCCCTCGACAAACTCGAACGTCTGCGATTCCCCCTTCGACATGTACGTGGGAACTTTCGTTTTCCGGACGAGAAACTGATAGATCGCCTCCGGTTCCTTTTCGAACAGGAGCGGCTGGTCGGCCTCCCGTTTCGCCATGCGCAATACTTTTCGCTCGGCCTGCAACGCAAGCGCCCGTGCCATCTCCCAGAAATCTTCGTTCCCCTTGAGGGGGATTTTCGGTAGGGATTCCATAAGACTCGAAGAGATCTCGTCCGGGGAATCGGCCAACAGGTCGATATGCGCCCCGGACATGCCGGGCTCGTCCGCTCCGGCACCGGCAGCAATGGCCTGCTTCTCCGCCGGGGAGAGCTCCTTTCGGTTCTCCGAGACGGGGAAACGGGAGGTTCGCCCCGGGGCAAGGGCTTCGCGTCCTGGAAATCCTCCGAAATGGAGCTCCATCATTTTGTGGATCTGGGAGGGGGAGAATCGCATCGTCTGCAGGATCTCCAGGAGCGTTTCCGCCCGGGGTATCCTGCCACCGTAGACGACCTGCCGGAGCAGCTCGTAACTGTACCGGAAATCCTTCCTGTCCTCGGTGAATTTCTTGAGGGAAGAATAGCCGAGATTCTCAATCCGTTTTCGCAATACTTTCGATAGAAAACTCGGAGTAATCTCATCCATTTGTTCATTTCCTCCGCGGGGACGGTGTTCCTACGGTAAGGTATTTTACAATATAAGTTGTAAAATAACAAAAATTTATTTATTAATAAAAAGGAAGTTTGTATCTTGGGTAATAAAGTTGTTTTTTTTGAAGATTATCTACAGGGATTCGGCGACAAGTTCCGCAATGTCTTTTGCCTGGACCGAGTCATCAAGATTGTGGAACTTGATGGCGTCGTCGAACATGGTGAGGCAATACGGGCAGGAGGAACCTGTCGCATCGGCTCCGGTGCGCATCAGCTGGTCGAAACGGATATGGTTGATCCTCTTCCCCGGGATCTCGAGCCACATGCCCCCTCCGCCGGCGCCGCAGCAGAAACCTCTCTCCCTGCTCTCCTGGGGTTCATTGACGGTGATCCCCGGAATGGATTGGAGCGTTTCCCGCGGGGCGTCGTAGATGTCGTTGTGCCTGCCGAGATAGCAGGCATCGTGAAACGCCACCAGACGGTTGATCGGTTTCGACGGCGTGATCTTTCCCGCCTCGATGAGATCCCGGAGCAGGACCGAGTGGTGAATCACCTCGACGTTGACCCCGAACTGCGGATACTCGTTGCGGAAGGTATTGAAGCAGTGCGGACATTGGGTGATGACCTTTTTCACGCGGTAGGAGGCGAAGACCTCCTTCACCATCTCCACCATCCCCAGCTGGAAGAGTCCTTCCTCCCCGAGACGGCGGGCGGATTCGCCGCAGCACATCTCCTCGAGACCCAGCGTGGCATAGTCAACGCCTGCCCGATCGAGCAACGAGACGATCGTGCGCGTAACCTTCTGGTTCCGGGGGTCGTACGCTCCCGCACATCCCACCCAGTACAGGTACTCGAACTCCTTCTTGTCCGCCGCAAAGGGGACGGAAAGCCCCCGTGCCCACTGGGTCCTGTCGTCCTGGGGCAGTCCCCAGGGGTTCCCGGTGTCCCCCATTTTCCGCAGGGCGGTCCGGGCCGAGTCGGGGATCTTTGCCTCCGCGACATACCCGCGACGGACGTCGACGATCATGTCGATGTGCTCGATCAGTACCGGGCATGCCTCCATGCATGCACGGCATGTCGTGCAGGCCCAGATCTCGTCAGGGAAGAGAACCTCGGAAGTGAAGGCCGGCACAACGGGCTTCCCGGTCTTCTTGTCGATGGATGCCGCAGAGGGTACAAGGCGAACGAACTGGTCCCGGCTCATCTGGTCTTTTGTTTTCAGGACCACGTCCCGGGGGGACAGCGGCATCTCGGCGGCGAACGCGGGGCATTCGTCCTGGCACCGGCCGCACTTGGTGCAGGCGTCCGACGAGAGGAGC
>JBFKGZ010000142.1:0-5039 GCA_041633075.1 Candidatus Deferrimicrobiaceae bacterium
CCCTCTTCCTCGTTCTCGTTATTCCACGACCTCCGAAACGACGCCGGCCCCCACGGTGCGTCCACCCTCCCGGATCGCGAACCGCAGCTCCTTCTCCATCGCCACCGGGGTGATCAGCTCCACCGTCAGCCCCACGTTGTCCCCCGGCATCACCATCTCCACGGCCTCGGGAAGCGTCGCCACGCCCGTCACGTCCGTCGTCCGGAAGTAATACTGCGGACGGTACCCGTTGAAAAACGGCGTGTGACGGCCCCCCTCCTCCTTCGTCAAAATGTACACCGACGCCTGGAACTTCCGGTGCGGAGTGATCGAACCCGGCTTCGCCAGAACCTGACCGCGCTCCACCTCGTCCTTCTTCGTCCCGCGAAGCAATACGCCGATGTTGTCCCCCGCCTGCCCCTGATCCAACAGCTTCCGGAACATCTCCACGCCCGTGGCAACCGTCTTCTGCGTGGGACGAATCCCCAGAATCTCCACCTCGTCCCCCACCTTGATCACCCCGCGCTCCACACGGCCGGTCACCACCGTGCCACGGCCCGAAATCGAAAACACGTCCTCCACCGCCATCAGAAACGGCTTGTCCACGTCGCGAACCGGCATCGGAATAAACGAGTCCACCGCGTTCATCAGATCCGTAACGCACTGGCAGGCGGCGCAACCTTCCTTCCCGCAACCGCACTCCAGAGCCTTCAGCGCCGAACCCCGAACGATCGGAGTCTCGTCCCCCGGAAAATTGTACTTGGTCAAAAGCTCCCGAAGCTCCAGCTCCACCAGCTCCAAAAGCTCCGGATCGTCCACCATGTCCACCTTGTTCAAAAACACCACGATGCTGGGAACCCCCACCTGACGGGCAAGCAGGATGTGCTCCCGCGTCTGCGGCATCGGACCGTCCGCCGCCGAAACCACCAGAATCGCGCCGTCCATCTGCGCCGCGCCCGTGATCATGTTCTTGATGTAGTCGGCGTGACCGGGACAGTCCACGTGCGCATAATGACGGTTCGACGTCTCGTACTCCACATGCGCCGTCGCAATCGTGATCCCCCGCTCACGCTCCTCCGGAGCACGGTCAATCTGATCAAACGCCACAAATTGCGCCAGCCCGCGAGTCGCCAAGATCTTCGTAATCGCCGCGGTCAAGGTCGTCTTGCCGTGATCCACGTGACCGATCGTCCCGACGTTTACGTGCGGCTTCTTGCGTTCGAATTTCTGCTTGGCCATGTGCGGTCCCTCCCTTTCGCGGGTTTTCGTCTAGGCGCCCTTCACTTTCGCGACAACTTCCTCGCTCACGGAGATCGGGGCAGGTTCGTAATGGTCAAACTGCATGCTGTAGGTGGCTCTTCCCTGCGTCTTCGACCGAAGATCCGTTGCGTACCCGAACATTTCCGAAAGCGGAACGTGGGAGTCGATCACCTGGGTGTTCCCCCGGACCTCGATCTTCTGGATGCGACCCCGGCGGGAACTCAGGTCTCCGATGACATCCCCCAGGAACTCATCCGGGCTCACCACCTCGACCGACATCACCGGCTCCAGGAGGACGGGATTTGCGCTCTGGCAGGCCCCCTTGAACGCCATCGAGCCCGCGATCTTGAACGCCATCTCGGAGGAGTCCACATCGTGGTAGGAACCATCGAGAAGCGTCACGATCGTGTCGACCATGGGGTATCCCGCGACGATTCCCGTCTCCGATGCCTCCCGCACGCCTTTCTCCACGGCGGGGATGTATTCCTTCGGAACGACTCCCCCGAATATCTTGTTTACGAACTCGAGTCCCTTCCCGGCCTGGTTCGGCTCCACGGATAGCTTGACATGGCCGTACTGCCCCCGCCCCCCTGTCTGGCGGACATAGCGCCCCTCGTACTTCGCTTCGCGCGTGACGGTCTCCCGGTAGGCGACCTGGGGACGCCCCACGCTCGCCTCCACCTTGAACTCCCGCAGCAACCGGTCAACGATGATTTCCAGGTGCAGTTCCCCCATGCCGGAGATCAGTGTCTGCCCCGTCTCCTCGTCCACCCTCACATGGAAGGAGGGGTCCTCGTGGGCAAGCTTCTGAAGAGAAAGTCCCAGTTTTTCCTGGTCCGCCTTCGTTTTCGGCTCGATGGCGATGGAGATCACGGGATCGGGCGCGGTTATGGATTCCAGAACGACTTCCTTGCCAGGGTCACACAATGTCTCGCCGGTAAAGGCATTTTTCAGGCCGACGCACGCCGCGATGTCGCCTGCATAGACCGCCCTGATCTCCTCTCTCTTGTTCGAGTGCATCTTCAGAATCCGGCCTATCCGCTCTTTCTTCATTCTTGTGGAGTTGTACACCTGGTCGCCCGTGGCCAGCGTACCGGAATAGACACGGAGAAACGTGAGTTGTCCCACGAACGGATCCGTCATGATCTTGAAGACAAGGGCGGCGAATGGCTCCGAATCGTCGGGCCGGCGGATGACGATCGATTCATCGCGCGGATCGATTCCTTCCACGGGGGGCACGTCGGAAGGTGCGGGAAGGTATTCGACGATGGCGTCGAGGAGAGGCTGGATCCCCTTGTTCCGGAAAGCGGTTCCGCACAGGACGGGAACGATCCTCAGGCTTATGGTCGCCTCCCGGATCGCCATCTGCAGCGCCGTCTCCTCGATCTCGTTGCCGGCCAGATACTTCTCGAGCAGCGAGTCGTTAACATCGGCAAGAGACTCCAGAAGTTGCTCCCGAGCAGACGCGACGGCCCCTTCCATCTCCGCGGGAATGGGCTCGACCCGGTACTTGGCCCCGAGCGTATCCTCATCCCATACGACGGTTTTCATCCGTACCAGGTCGACGATCCCGCGGAACCCCTCCTCCTTGCCCAGAGGAAGCTGGATCGGAACCGCGTTGGTTCCGAGGCGCTCTTTCAACATTTGGATGACGCGGTCGTAATCGGACCCCACCCGATCCATCTTGTTGATCATCGCCAGACGCGGAACGCGGTATTTGTCGGCCTGCCGCCACACGGTCTCCGATTGGGGCTCCACTCCTCCCACGGCGCAAAATACGGCGACCGCGCCGTCGAGGACGCGAAGCGATCGTTCCACCTCGATGGTGAAATCCACGTGACCCGGAGTGTCGATGATATTGATCCGGTGGTCCCGCCAGAAGCAGGTGGTCGCGGCGGAGGTGATCGTGATTCCCCGCTCCTGTTCCTGTTCCATCCAGTCCATGGTCGCGGTCCCCTCGTGCACCTCCCCCATCTTGTGGGAGACGCCCGTGTAGTACAGGACCCGCTCCGTGGTGGTGGTCTTCCCGGCGTCTATGTGGGCCATGATTCCGATGTTCCGGGTCTTCCCCAATGGGGTGGTTCTTGCCACTTCCTCGTCTTCCTTCCCGGTATCCTTGGCAGCCTACCAGCGGTAATGCGCAAAGGCCTTGTTGGCCTCGGCCATCTTGTGTGTGTCTTCCTTCTTTTTAACCGTCAGGCCCCGGTTGTTGTAGGCGTCCAGGATTTCCCCCGACAGGCGGTCGACCATCGTTTTCTCGGAGCGACCTCGCGCAAAGTTGATCATCCACCGCAGCGACAGTGCAAGGCGTCGCTCGGGACGGACCTCCACCGGAACCTGATAGGTTGCACCCCCCACGCGACGGGACTTTACCTCAAGGAGGGGTTTGGTGTTCTCCACCGCCTTCTTGAGGACGGCTACCGGATCCTCCTTCGCCTTGTCCTTGATGATTTCCATCGAACCGTAAACGATCCGTTCCGCGACGGTCTTCTTCCCTTTTCGCATGATCCCGTTGATCATCCTCGCAACGAGCGCATCGCCGTGGACCGGATCCGCCCCACCGGACCGTCTGGACACAAACCCTCGTCTTGGCATCAGGAATGCCTCCTCACCATGGTTGCCTCTACTATTGAACGAACATGTAGCCACCACTCGCAGTCGACTGCCCCGCGGAGTATGGCGGCTACCATCACTTGTGTCCCGTTCCGGCGGAACCGCCGGGAAAAAAGGGAGGAACTGCCTCGTTCCGGTCAGGGAAAGCTATTTGGGTCGTTTTGCTCCGTACTTCGACCGCGACTTCCGTCTGTCCTGGACACCAACGGAATCCAGCTTCCCGCGTATGATGTGGTACCGAACGCCAGGGAGGTCCTTTACCCTGCCTCCCCGAATCAGCACGACGGAGTGTTCCTGGAGGTTGTGCCCTTCCCCCGGAATATATACGGTGACCTCGACCCCGTTCGTGAGACGCACCCGGGCGACTTTCCGCAACGCGGAATTGGGTTTTTTCGGGGTCGTGGTGTACACCCGCAGGCATACTCCCCGCTTCTGGGGACAGCGTTCCAGTGCGGGGGAGTCGCTCCTGTGAACGACCGACTCGCGCCCTTTCCGGACAAGCTGGTTGATCGTGGGCATTCCCGGTTCCTTCCTGCTGGTATCGCCTGTACTATTCGGAACTAAAGCAATTTTTGTATCATTTCACAGTACCGGTGTCAACCGGTTTCTTCCTCTTCATCCATCATTTCCTCCACCGGCTCCTCCTTGATCTCGGAGGGGAGCGGCGGATCGGCCTCCATGTCGACGAGCCGGTAGAGCTTACCCCCCGTCCCGGCCGGGATAAGCCTGCCCATGATGACGTTCTCCTTCAGGCCGGACAGGGTATCGACCCGCCCGTGAACGGCCGCGTCCGTGAGAATCTTCGTTGTCTCCTGGAACGAGGCCGCAGAGATCCAGGATTCCGTGGAGAGGGATGCCTTGGTTATCCCCAGGAGTTGCGGGTCCGCCTTCGCAGGGGAGTCTCCTTCCGACGCGATCCGCTCGTTTTCCTCCTTGAATACCCACTTCTCCACGCTCTGACCCACGAGGAAATTGGTGTTTCCCGGGTCGCTGATCTTGACCCTCCGGAGCATCTGCCGGACGATGACTTCGATATGCTTGTCGTTGATCCGTACTCCCTGTAGCCGGTACACCTCCTGGATCTCGTCCACGAGAAACCGGGCAAGCTCCTTGTCCCCCTGGACCCGCAGGATGTCGTGCGGGTTGGGAGACCCGTCCATGAGGGACTCCCCGGCACGAATCCTCTC
>JBFKGZ010000143.1:0-4900 GCA_041633075.1 Candidatus Deferrimicrobiaceae bacterium
AAAGGAGGATATGCTCCCTGCTCTGGATCGGATCGGCTTCTATTCCCAGGAGGTTGAGCAGACTGGTCACCGTGGTGGCGATCCGCTCCCCGAGCAGTTCGCTGTCGCCTGTTACGGCCTTCCCCGGGAAGGAGAACGACTTGAGTATGGAGACGGGCAGCCCCGCGGTGCTTCCCGGGGTGTAGATGGTGACCTCCGCGGAACCTTTCAGTTTCCGGATCCGCGCCCCGTCCTGCCCCCACTCGGCCAGCCCCTTCTTCCAGAGCGCGGCCTGCTGCCCTGCGTACTCCTGCGGGGAGACCCCTTTCCTGCGCGCATCCTCTTCGTTGATCCAGGGAAGAAAATCGGCTTCCTTCAAGTCGGGGAAGGTCAGGAGCAGATTGGCAAGATCCCCCTTCGGGTCCACCACGATGGCGGGGATGTTGTCGATGACCGCTTCTTCCAGGAGCCCGACGCAAAGCCCCGTCTTCCCGCTCCCCGTCATCCCCACGCAGACCGCGTGGGTGACCAGGTCCCGGGAATCGTAGAGGACCAGATCTTCCTTCAGTGCATTTTTCGCCAGGTCGAATTCGCGCCCGAGGTAGAACACCCCGAGTTTTTCGAAATCCTGCACGGCAGTCCTCCTGGGAAGGGTTTACAACAGAATATACACCAACGCCCCCCCGGAAGGGGGATGCCGATATCTTACGGGAGCGCCTCTTTCTTACCGTGAAAGCCTCTTCAGTTCCCGGAGCAGGAGGTCGTTGTCGGGGAGGCCCTTCTGTACGAACCGGACGATCCCCTCCTTGTCGACGATGTAGGTGACCCGTCCGCCCGGGTAGAGTTTCGCGATGCTCCCGTCCTCGTCGGCGATCAGGGGGAAGGAGAGGCTGTTCTCCCTGGCGAACTTCTCGTGCGTCTTCATGCTGTCGGTGCTTACGCCCAGGACCTGGGCGTTCAGGCTTTCGAATTCTTCGAGATCCCTCTGGAAAGCCTGCATCTCGAGCGTTCAGACGGGGGTGAAGTCCCGGAAATAGTACGCCAGGACGACGTTCTTTTTCCCACGGAATTCCTCGATTCCCACAGGACCCTGCGTCGACGGTGCCCGGAACAGGGGCGCCTTCTCCCCGGCGGCAAGCGCGAAGACGGATGCGGGAAACAGGGTCTGGATGGCAAGGACTGCGAGGGTAAGGTATTTTCGCATCGTATCCTCCCGGAAAAGAACATGGTGTCTCTTCGATCCAGGAAGAGGGGATGCGGTTTCAGGGCGGGGGAACGGCCGGTCAGTAGTCGGAAAGGGCGAACCGTATCCCGTTGTCCGCAAGGAAGTGGACGATCACCTCCGGATGGATGCCGACGCCCAGGTTGATGCACTGGTCTTCCTCGATCTCCCTCCCGTCCTTTTCCACCCGGGAGACGCTGCCGTAGGCGTAATGGTCGGTCCGGCTCTGGACACCCCAGATGGTGCCGTTCGCGTCGAGGATGGGGCCGCCGCTTTGGCCCGTAAGGCCCGGTGAAGACGTCTCCAGGAACTTGATGTCGTATCTCCCGTCGCCGGATTTCCCCGCGGACAATGTCCTCGTATAGAGCCCCTCCATCGGAAAGCAGGCCAGCGTTCGTGCCGCGGGGCTTAGGTCGAAGGAATTGTTCGCTTCCCGAAAGGAGGTCTGTATCTTCTGGAACGGATATCCGATTTTGCAAAGAGCCGTCCCGACACCCAGGTCGCCGGGAGACTTGAAGACCGGGTAATCGGCCCACGCATTCGGGTCGAACGGCGTAAGACGGCCGAGTGCGAGGTCCCCTTCCGGGAGGGGCCGGATGTCTGCGAGCTGCACTCCGTCCATGCCCCACCAGTACGAGAGGTTGGTGATCCACTTCGGGTTGTCCTCGAGGCGCCGGATCCTCTCGAATTTCTCCTCCCGGGGAACTCCCTCCTCCTGCTCGATCATGTGGATCGTGTGGTAATACTCGACGATCGCCTCCGCATCCTGCTGGATCTTTCCGAACGGGGACAAAAGGTGGGCCGCCGTCACGATCCACCCCTCGTCGTTGATCACGACGAAGGCGCCGCACCCGCAGTCGGTGCTCCGGTCGAAATACCGGCGGGAGATCACCACCGGCCTGGTAAAACAGGTCGCCCTCTTGAATGCTTGCGCGAACATGGGGGCCCTCCTCCTGTCGGAACTCCCTGCCTCCTGCCTCCGACGCAAGCCGCGGGGGAAGAGAATCCCTGCCGTCGAGGGGAAGGCACGGCCGCCGGGCCGCCTTCCGCGCCTGTGGTTTGCCCAGATCTATTGTGGATTGATGAGCGGTTGCCTGCTGGTTGACCGAACCCGTATTGCTTCTCCTATCCTACCGGGAACCGGGGAGGAAGACAATAGCCCACTCCTCTCGGGAAACAATCCCGCAGACGATCCTCCGCCGTGCCGTAACGGACGGAAGAGAGATGATCCCCCTTCTTTTTCCTTCGGCGCGGGGAGCGAAACACCCGATTTTCTACGGAATCCGCGTGAACTTCGACTTCTCCGCGCTGCAGACCGGACACTTGTCCGGTGCGTGGCCGTATACCGTATTTCCGCAGACTTCGCAGACGAAGATGTCCTGTCCGGGGAGGTCCTTTCCCTTCTTTATGCTTTCCAGCGCCTGCGAATAGAGGTCGTGGTGGATCTTTTCGACGGCCAGGGCGTTCCGGAAGGAGACCGCGGCGGGGACGTTCTTTTCCCTTTCCGCCTCTTTGAGGAAGTCCGGGTACATATTCTGAAATTCGTACCCCTCCCCGCTGATGGCGGCCTGAAGGTTGGCCGCAGTGTCCTTCACTCCCCCCATCACGCGGAAGTGGGCATGGGCGTGCACCGTCTCCGCCGCGGCCGCGGCGCGGAACAGTTTTGCAATCTGGGAGTATCCGTCCGACTCCGCTTTCCGCGCAAATGCCAGGTACATCCGGTTGGCCTGGCTCTCGCCCGCAAACGCCTCTTTCAGATTCTTCTCCGTCGACATGCGTTCCTCCTTGTCATTCGATGATTCTTCGTAGCCGGTTCCCAACCGTTTCGTCAAGGGGATATTGGTAAGACGAAAGAGTCTACCGGGCCAGATGCCGGGCTTCGAAGGCGAGCGGATTGTCCGGGGGTTTCTCCCCTTTGAAGATGTGGAACAGGACGGATCCGGAGTACCTTTGGGAGATCCGCGCGGACCCCTCTGCCAGCGACCCGCTGGGCGATTCCGGGAACGATCCGGCAAGGGGTGTCGACGCCATTTCGTTCTCCCCGCGAACCTCCCCCCCGCTCACGAGGAAGTAGTCGCACCCTGCCTCCAACGTGACCGACGCGGCCCTCTTAAGCAGGTTCGAGATCACCCTCTGCCGGCTCGTGCTGGCAAGCCCCTGGAGGTCGATCCGGTAGGCGGCTTCTCCGATCCGGGTCACGGTATGGGAGGTCGGCGGGCCGGCCTCCTTTCGGAACCCGTTGGGATAGAGGCACGCCGACAAGCAGATCCCCAGAGCGAGGGAGACGGCGACAGTCCGGATCCGGTTTCTCTTCATTTCCATTAAAATATACAGGATTTACCCGGATTTTCCGAACCGCGTGTCCGGGAGAACGAAGCGAACGAATCCGGATGCGCGCCCGCGTTTCCGGGGGCCCTGATCATCGGCTCCCCCGAGAATCGGAGGCCTGACCGTCCGTCAGGCCCCCTTCCCCAGAAAATACGGATTTTGACGGATCATGGCCTGCTTGGCCACTGTCGTCCGGGGCTTGCTTCTTGCCCAGGGACAAGACCATTAAGTCCTATCCTCTGAGATCACGCAAGGTCGAAGCGGTCGAGGTTCATCACCTTGTTCCAGACGGCCACGAAGTCGCGCACGAACTTTTCCTGCGCGTCCTTGCAGGCGTAGACTTCCGCGAGAGCCCTAAGCTGGGAGTTCGAGCCGAAGACGAGGTCCACGCGAGTGCCGGTCCACTTCACCTTGCCCGTTTTGCGATCGCGTCCCTCGAACAGGTCCCCGGCTTCCGAGGCCTCCTTCCACTCCGTGCCCATGTCGAGAAGGTTCACGAAGAAGTCGTTCGTGAGCGTCCCGGGGCGCTTGGTGAAGACGCCGTGCCTGGTCTGGCCGACGTTCGCGTTCAGGACGCGCATGCCGCCGACGAGAACCGTCATCTCGGGCGCGGTCAGCGTCAGGAGCTGCGCCTTGTCGACCAGCAACTCCTCGGCCGATACGGCATAGCGCTTCTTCTGATAGTTGCGGAAACCGTCCGCGACCGGCTCGAGAACGGCGAAGGACTCGACATCGGTCTGCTCCTGCGACGCATCCGTGCGGCCCGGCGTGAAGGGGACCTTGACCGCGTTCCCGGCCTTCTTCGCCGCCTGCTCGACGGCGGCGCAGCCCCCCAATACGATCAGGTCGGCAAGCGAAACCTTCTTCTTGCCTTTCTGCCCTTTCGGCGCGTCGTTGAACGCCTTCCGGATCCCTTCCAGGGTTTTTAGCACCTTCGCCAGCCGGGCAGGCTGGTTGGCCTCCCAGTCCTTCTGCGGCGTCAGGCGGATGCGCGCCCCGTTCGCCCCGCCGCGCATGTCGGAGCCGCGGAAGGTGGACGCCGAGGCCCAGGCGGTTAAGACCAGGTCCGGGATCGACAGCCCCGAAGCCAGGATCTTGCCCTTGAGGGAGGCGATGTCCTTTGCGTCAATCTGTTTGTGATTGACGGCAGGGATGGGGTCTTGCCAGAGGAGCTCTTCGGCCGGAACCTCCGGGCCGAGATAGCGTGCGCGAGGACCCATGTCACGGTGCGTCAGCTTGAACCACGCCCGGGCAAACGCATCTGCTAACTGATCCGGATTCTCGTAGAAGCGTTTTGATATTTTTTCGTAAACAGGGTCAAACCGTAGAGAAAGGTCGGTAGTCAGCATGGATGGTGCGTGACGCTTTGAC
>JBFKGZ010000144.1:0-4662 GCA_041633075.1 Candidatus Deferrimicrobiaceae bacterium
GCGATGAATAAAACGCATAGTTAATAGCACGGACTTCCGGGCAGGTCAAGGGGAAACCGGGGAACGCCCGCTTCTAGGCAGGTGCTTCCAGGTAGCGCGTAAGTTCCGCAATCACTTCGCGAATCCCGGGGGACTCGGCGGCCTGCCGCCCAAGAAGCGCCTCGAGGGTGGACAGCTCGCTCCGGATGGCCTTCCCTGCCTGGCCGGCCAGGCGGGCGATCTCCGCAGCGGTGCTTTCCCTCCAGGAGGCGGACAGGCGGAACAGGTTCTTCTCGGCCTCGAAGCCGACATGGTGCAGGAAATGGCGCCGGATGAGCGGTCCGAACACCGTGGTGGGGATCAGGAACCAAACGATGTCGAAGTGCGAGTCGAATACCCTTCCGCACGATGTGTCGGGCATGCGGGGGGATCGCACGTCCAGCGACACGCCGGACCTGTCGAGTTCGATTCCGAGAACGGCCCGCACGTTTTCCGCGAGGCGTCCCTGAAACCCCTCCACCAGGCGCTCCATACGGGTCCGGACCTCGTCGAGCAGCTCCCCGAATCCCTCTCCCTCGGCATCAGAGAGAACGGCTATCTCCCGGCTGAAGTGGTCCTGTGCCCACTGCTCGTACCGGCGGGTAAGTCGCCAGAGATTTCCCCGCCAGGATGGCATCTCCTCCGCAAGCCTCTTCCTGGTCTGGCGCAGAAGCACCCCCTGGTGGCGAAGGATTCTCTCCTCGATCCTCTTTCGTACGTCTTCCCGGCACTTGCCCGCGACCAGCGAAACCTCTTCCAGGACGTTTGCGAGCTGGACGCGTTCATTCAGGATCCGCCCGCGGAGGCTCTCCCGAAGGGAATCGTGGGCGCACGCCGCTTCCCGGGCGATCCGCAGGTACTGGCGCTGTTCCCGCATCAGGGTGCGCATCTTGTGGGTGAAGATGGCCTTCCTCTCCTCCCGGCTGCGGGATGCCAGCGGCACAAAGAGGCGCTCCGCGATCTCCCCGCGCCAGCGGTCCGTCCCGGAGCGGCAGGAAAAAGGAAAAAGCGGCAACTCCATCCCCAGTTCCCTTTCCAGGGTGGCCCGGACGTGTCGGGTCACGGCCAGAAGGTCGGATTCGCTCAGCAGGTCCACCTTCGTAAGGAGGATCACAATCCGGGGAGTGTGTCGCGTAAGATCCCGCAGGAGAGCGATGTCCTGCTCCGATACCGGCTGGTCCACGCTGATGGCGACAAGAGACGCGGCGGCCCGGGGGAGCCACTCCATCGTCACCTGCGTGTTGTGGCGAAAGGCGCTTCCCAGACCGGGCGTGTCGAGGAACCGGGTGTTGGAATACCGGCCGAGAGAAGGAAGGTCCACGGTCACCTGGTCAACGCCCTTGCGGTTCTCCGGGTTTTTCTCTTCCGTTACGAAATCCGGCAGCTCGGCGACGCGGACGATGCGTTCCTCACCGCCCACGAACCGCACGCGTACCTGTTCCCGTTCCCCGAAGCAAAGGACCGTAAGGACGGAAGTCACGGGGATCGCTCCGACGGGCAGGACGTCCTTCTCCACGATACAGTTCAGGAAGGAACTCTTCCCCGCCTTGAACCGGCCCAGTACGGCAACGTCGATGATCCCGTCCTGCCCGAGACCCTGCCGGCATGCCTCGATCTGCGGGTCGAGGCTATGGAGAAGGTAGCGGTTCCGGATCTCGACGAGCCGCTCCAGGAGCCGTTCCGGATTTTCCTCCCGGATCATCACATTGCGCGCCATGACGCCCGAAAACTCCTTCTTGTTCGTACCGGACCCCGAAAACGAAAATGCCCCCCGGGATCTCCCGGCGGGCGTTGTTTCCCCTTCTCCGAAAAAGCAGCGCCCCGGCCGGGCATTCTCTCTCCGCGGTCAGGGGTCATCAGCCCGAACGGGCGGTTAACGGCGAACCCCATCGCCTTTCCTTACTCTCGTTCGCACCCATGATATCACATCGTCGGGAACGCAAGTCCGCGTTTCTTTTGCCTTCCCGTCCGGGCAGACACGGGGTTTCCGCCCTCGGCGGCAGTGATATAGTAGGAAGGTCATGGAGTTCAGGGGAAAATTGATCCTCGCCCCCCTGGCCGGGATCACGGACAGCACGTTCCGGCACCTCTGTCGGGAAAACGGGGCCGACGTGACGGTGACGGAGATGGTTTCGGCAAAGGGGCTGCTCATGCAGCCCGGACGAACGGAGCGGTATCTCCGATTCGGGGAGGGGGAGCGCCCCATTGGAGCGCAACTGTTCGGCGCGGTCCCGGAGGAGATGAGGGAAGCAGCGGCTGCGATCGGTCGGCTCGGGTTCGACTTCGTCGACATCAATATGGGATGTCCGGTACGCAGGGTAACGGCTGGCGGAGCGGGCGCGGCGCTGCTCTCCCGCCCCCGTCTCGCGGGGAACATCGCAAGGGCAGCCACCGATGCCGCGAAGATCCCCGTCACCGTCAAGATCCGGTCGGGCTTCGGCACGCAAACCGACTCGTATCTCGCAGTGGCGAGGGAGGCCTTTGACGCAGGGGCCGCAGCCGTCACCCTCCACCCCAGGACCCGGGGACAGATGTTTTCCGGCAGGGCCGACTGGGGACAGATCGCCCGGTTGAAAAAGGAATTCCCCGACCGTGTCGTGATCGGCAACGGGGACGTAAGACATCCGGAGGACGCCTGTCGGATGATTTCGGAAACCGGGTGCGACGCGGTGATGATCGGGCGTGCGGCCATGGGAAATCCCTGGATCTTCTCCGCGATTCGCCGGGAAGTTTTTATCGCAGCCTGGCGCGGCACGCCGGGGACATCGCCGGCCAGCCCCTCCCCCGAAGCTTGCAGGGCGCTGATCCTGAGGCACGGAGAGGAGGTGCACCGCCGCTACGGGGAGGCCGGAATTCGGGATATGCGAAAACACCTTGCCTGGTACAGCCGGGGAATCCCGGGCGCTTCCGCGTTCCGGGGCCACCTCGTGAGGGTGAGGACCCTCGACGATTTCCGCCTTGCAGTAGCGAGATTCTTTTGAACGATCTCTTCCAGCAGACGCTTGAATCCGTAAACATCGGGATCCTCGCATTCGACGGGACGGGAAGGCTCGTCTACGCAAACCCGGCCGCCGAGGAGATTCTCCAGGGGTCGTCCCGGGCGTTTACCGGAAAACATTACCGGACAATCTTCCGGGGATCCCCCGGCGCCGCACGGATCCTCCGGAAGGCTATCGAGGACAACGCGGCCGTCACCGGATACGACGTGGAGCTCAGGATCCCCCGGCGGGGGCAGGCGGCAGGCAAACCGCCCCTCCCGTCGGTCTCCGTAATCATCGGGGCGTCCCCCATGCCCGGCCTCGCGGGGGATCCGAGCGGGGCCGTGCTGTCGATCAAGCCCGCCGAGATCCTAAGCCTTGTCGGGCAGGAGGAGAGGGCCTCCGTGAGCGCCGAGGAGATGCAGACGCTCGCCTACGGAATCGCCCACGAGATCAAGAATCCGCTGGGTGGGATCCGGGGGGCGGCCCAGTGGATGCTGCGGGGGGAGACATCCGGGGAGGAGCGCCGGGAGGGAACCCGGCTGATCCTTCGGGAGGCGGAGAGAATCAACGGGCTCGTGGAAAAGATGCTCGAGATGGGCAGGATCCCTCCGCCGGCACGCCCCTTTCCCGTCCACGCAATCCTCCGGGAAGCCGAGGAGCTTATGCGCTCGGATGTGCGGGCCCAGGGGAAGGAGATCCGCTTCGAGCTCGTCGCCGATCCGAGCGTCCCCGACGTGTCCGGACACCCGGACACCGTGTTCCGGGCGATCGTGAACGTTCTCAAGAACGCCGTGGAGTCCATCCCGGGAAAGGGGACCGTGCGCATCCACACCCGGATGAACGTAAATTACCGGTGGGGGCGGACGAGGGGAAGAATGCACTCTTTTGTGGACATCTCCATCGCGGACGACGGCACCGGGATGTCGGAAGAGGGGGCCCGAAGAGCGTTTTTGCCATTCTACACGACGAAGGCGAAGGGGACGGGACTCGGCCTTGTGATGGCAAGACAGTCGATCTCCCGATACGGCGGGAAGCTGGAAATAAAATCGGTGCGAGGAAAGGGAACGACGGTTACAATATCCCTTCCAGTCTCCACCGGAAAGAAAAAAGGCCCGTGAACAAAGTCCTCATAGCCGACGACGACGAGAGCATCCGCTGGGTCCTGAAGAAGACGGTCGCAGGCATGGGGTTCACTCCGGACCTGGCGGAGGATGGGGAACAGGCGTTATCCCTGCTGACCAGGAACACCTACGCCGCGGCCTTCATCGACATCCGCATGCCCGCCATGGAAGGGATCGAGGTCCTTGAGAGGATCCAGGCGAGGAAATCCCCGACCCGGTTCTTCATCATGACGGCCGTTCGTCGGCCGGACGCCGCCGCCCGCTCCACCCGCGCGGGGGCTTCGGAATTCATCACCAAGCCGTTCGACATCGCCCATATCGAGAACCTGCTGCGGGAAGTCTCGAACGAGGCGACCTCCCGCGAGCGTCCGTTCCGGATGGAAGACCCCGAGGAGTGGAAGTCGGCCCGCATCGTCGGGCGAAGCCGCGCCATTCTGGACGTGTTCCTGGGCGTGGGAAAAGTGGCGGACTCCGACGCCACCGTCCTGCTGCTGGGCGAGCGCGGCGTGGGGAAGGAGCTCGTCGCCCGCTGCATCCACGAA
>JBFKGZ010000145.1:0-4630 GCA_041633075.1 Candidatus Deferrimicrobiaceae bacterium
GCAGGTCGATGACCTTATTAGGGTCCACCGCCGCGTAGAGCGGATTTGTACAGATCAGTGTGAGAACCATCACGAATAACGGTCCCAGCCTAAGAGTATCCATCGAAATGATTTTCCTGTTCATGGCAGCTCCCCTAACCAGCCCCTACGGTCTAATTTCATGGTTTCCTCCCTTCGGGACGGTTCGACTCTCACGGCCCGCGCCGTCAGTATTGGAAAGGCGCCGATCCGCTCTCCCCCACCTGGTCGTCGCTCGAGTCATATCCCTTGACCCGCCAGAAATACTGCTTCCCCGGCGTAAAGATCCCCTCCAGCCCCTTCTCTGGAAGCTTGTAGCTCGCCTCCCGCGTGAAGGCGGAGAAGAGCGGCTTCCCGCCAGGCTCCTCGCTGAACTCGAGGAAGAAGAGATCCATCCCCGCCGGCTTCTCCCAGGAGAAGGAATGCTTGGCAGGCATGCCGGGTTCCGCCGTCTTCTCCTGCACGGCGATCCGAATCGACCGCAGTTCCCTCGCCGCCGTCACGTAGTACAGCAGCTGCGGGAGAGGCCCCGCGGGGGGCGGGTTGGTTAAGACAAGCCGCACGAAATGGGCTCCCGTGTCGAAGGTGGGAAGGTCCGGGATCTCCGGTGTGGACAGGGTCACGTTCGTCCCGAAGGTGAGCTGCCGGTTCACGTCGAGGATCCGCCTCCCGTCGACCTCCCAGAAGCCGGTCAGGACGCCCGTCCCGGCGTACCGGATGTCGGCAAACGCCTTGAGTCCGCGCTGGTTGCGGTTCACCGTGATCTCCCCCCGGCGGTTCCCGAAGTAGAGCTCGATCCGCTTGATGCGCAGCGGACCGACCGCTTCGCTGCTCGCGATCAGGATGCCGACCTGTGTCGTCGGCGAGTTGGCCGCGCCGGCGAACGTCCGCTCGTACGTCATCTGCCGGATTCCCAGCCGGATCGCGGTGTCGATCACCGAGGCCGGGACGGTCAGCGACTCGGTCGCCACGCCCGTCCCGTTCACGATATTCGCGATCACGGTCGTGGAGACGGTCCCGAGAGCGGCCCGGGTCGGCCCCAGGAAGGTGCCGAGGCTCGAATCCTCGATCCCGATGTATGGAAGGCTGTTCCCGTCCACGAGGGCGGAGAACCGGTACTGGATCGTGATCGTGTTCGTCTGTCCAGCCGTGACGGAGGCCTGGGAAGGCACCACGTTTACAGCCGCCCGAACCTCCGGGGCGGGAAACACCGTCAGGGCGAGAATTCCCAGGACCGCCGCCAGATATCCCGCGTATCGCTTCATCCGTTCCTTCCCCCTTTCACAGCACGACCGGGATTTCGGCCGTGAGCGTAAGAAACAGCGTCAGGTTGTCCTGGTCCGATGCCGGGGTGATCTTGTCGTCCAGCCGGTCGTACTGCCCCCGGAACGCCACCGTGGGAACGAAGTACCCCGACAGCAGCGGACCCGGGCTGTAGGCAATGCGGAAGGTCCCGTTGAGGGACCGGTTGTCCTGGCTGCCGTCGGAGGTCCGGGTGAAGACCCAGGATCCCCCGACTTCGGCCGTCACCCGCGACTGGAAGAACTGAGCCATTCCGTCGAGCCCCAGGGTGGTGGTTTCCGTCCGGAGCTGGCCGAGAAGGGTCTCGTTGTAGGCGGCCGAGGGGGTGAGGGTGAGGGTCGGCCAGGTGAACCCCGGCGCCAGTCGGAGGTTCCACGCGGTGGAGTCGGCATTCACGGCCGTCCTGTCGTCCGTTTTGGAATATCCCCCGGACAGGGATGTGAGGAAGATCCCCGTAGTGTAGGAAACCTGCCCGTTCACGTCGTGGGATATCGTGTCGAGCGTCTTCGCCAGTGCGCCTGCCACATCGTCGCTTTCCTGATGCCCGAACTTGTATGTGATCCAGATCGGCAAGCTGGGCCAGCGGTTCAGACCATACAGCAGGTTTGCCTCCCAGTAGACGTTCACGGGGAGAGAGGGGTCGTTTTTCACGTTGTCGTTGTAGCGCGAGACATGGAGATCAAGCGTCTGGGTGCCGAAGTTCGCAGCTCCCCCGACCCTTCCTCCTTCCCGGTTCTTCGCCAGCCACTGGTTGCCGACCACCTCGTAGTCGCGCCCGACATACTCGAAAATAGCGTCGTAGGTGAAGATCCCCGCCGCTCCATTGATTCCGGCCCGGAAGGCATGGTCTTCCCTGGTGTTGTCCCCCGGCAGGGAAGTGTCCGGGTTGAACTCGGAAAAATCGATCTCGAAGTCGGTTATCATCTTTCCGTTGAAGAAGTCCGACGTGAGCTGGAACCCCAGGACCTTTCCCTCTCTCCCTCCTCCCGTCGTCGAGATGTTGTACGAATCCATTGGTTCCCCTCCGTCCACATAGACGGTCTTGAGCGCCACCCTATTCGAAAACAGGCGGATCGTGCCGGATCCCCCCCGGATGTGCCGATCGGTCCCTCCGTCGGCCGACAACCCCCCCCGGGTCCCGTAGACGGTGTCGCCGCGGACGGAAAACAGGTCGAATGCGAAGAACCCGACGTCGCCGGAGAGGGATACTCCCTTTCTCCCCAGGGCGGTCACGGTGTAGGGGGTCTCCTCCACGATCACGTCGCCGACGGCCGCTTCCGCCTTGACCCCGTTCTTTTCATACCCCCCCTTCGCGGTATACGAGATGACGTCCGCGCCCCTTCTTTCGGGCGCGGCGATTTCCAGCTCCTGGTCCTTGTACCGGGCGACCCCGTCGAGGGAGAGCTTCCACGGCCCGTTCCGAAGAACGGAAGAGGAGGTGAGGTTCGCCTCCACCGACCAGTCGGAGGTGGTGTTGTCCAGGGAGGAGGGCTCCTTCAGGATGTAGTCATAGGTCGCCGTCAGATGGTTATTGCTACCGATCTCCTCGAAGGCATTCGTGTGCCGGGACGAGAAGGACGCGGTGTAGCTTTGGGCCTGTCCCTCCCGGTCCTGGGCCATGACCGAAAGTTGGTGGGTTCCGGAAGGCAAGGGAAGGGGCGGCGTCACCTCGAAGCCGCCCGATGTCTTCGCGGCGATCGCAGTGTAGTCGGTCCCGTCGATGTAGATCACGATGCTTTCGGGGACGACCTCCTTGAGGAAGGACCCCTTGATCGTCGGCTTCCGGGCAACGACCAGCGCGTTTTCCGCCGGAGAGACCAGCGACATCCATCCCCCCCCGACGACAGGCTGGGCAGGCTCCTGACCGGCAAACGATCCGCCGGCCCCCATCATGAGGACCAGAATCAACAGCGGCACTTTCAGGACATGTCGGTTCATGAACGATCCCCCCCTGTCCGTCATTGCTTCCATCGTCCTTCCCGCCGGCGACTTCTCCCGGCACTTGTGACGAGGATCCGCCGCACTCCCGTTACTTCCCGCAAGAGTAGGTGTGCGGCTGGCTTGACTTCTTCGGCTTCTTGCACTTCAAGTTGTTTTTCCCCCTCACCTCTCGCCCGAGAGGCGCATGATGAACTTCCCGGTCTTCGGGTCCACGCACCACCCCCGGGTCACGGCTTTCGCGGGATCGAAATCGTGCTCGCTGCTGATGGACCAGCACTCCCTCCCCGGCTTGAGCAGCCGGTCTTTGGAGTTGTCGAAGGTCATGAACACGAGGTCCCCCGGCTTGAACCCGTTCTTTATTGCCTCCGCGATCGCGACGGGGCTGTCCACGAAATCGGTCGATATCCGTTTCTTGGCGACACAGGAGGGATACTTTTGGATTTTAGGCTCCTGGTCCACCACAAGCTGGACCCGGATGCACCCCTTAATTTTTCTCGAATAGAAATCGTACTGCCACAGCCGCGATTTGCCGTTCGCATCGGCGCCGGGGGTGCCGATGCTGGTGAGCGCCGCGTCCGGCTGCCATTTTTTTCCGAGCTGCATCGCCTGGGCGAGGCCGGATTTCGCGGTGACGGCGGCGGCCGCCGAGGCGGGGACGAGAAGAAGGATCAGGGCGACGCGTGCGAGGGTCTTTCCCATGTCGGTCCTCCTCGAGGGATGGGTGCGCTCTTTTTGTTCAGAATACATTCCGATCGTTACGCCTGCCCCGCGGGATCATACTTATTAAAACATTGTATTATAAGGATCCTGCTCTTTGTCTAAAAAAAATGATTGGCGCTAAGAGAAAGCACGGGGGGGGAAAAATCGGACTCCACGGCCAATTCCCCCTTATTTTTCATGTCGGGATCAATTACAGGGGGCAGCTTTTCGGAAACTATCTATACCGGAACTTATCTATACAAGAAGACAATTCCTGGCAACCGTGCCGAACGATTGACCGCTTCCGCCCATTCAGGTACAACTTCTGAAAACAACGGTTTATTCCCCGTCGGAGGGTATCCGGGCCGCCGGGATACCTGGTTGGAGGATCGGCAAGGCTGACGACCGCCGGCATCGGGGTGATTGCCGCAACCGGATTAATGCCCTGTATATTGCCAGCAGCCATTGTCTCGATAATCTTATTGTTTTCGGTTGCTGCCAGGGCTAGCGTAGTGTCCTGCGAATCTCTGGATTTGCATCCAGTCGATAGTGACGGAAATCATAATTTACACAGATATTGCAACTGCAGTGAGCGTAGTTTACTTCGTCGCGTTCCTTACCCTATAATATATTGCGGATCTCTGTGTTTCATCCGGCGAGAAACCCCAGA
>JBFKGZ010000146.1:0-4378 GCA_041633075.1 Candidatus Deferrimicrobiaceae bacterium
AAAGTATCATCATAACTTCCATCAAATTTCTCGGTCCTGATGGTTTGGTCGTGAAAGACCTGCTAGACGGGGAAGATTGTGATGCGAATACCACCGATACCTCCGTTTTACTGACTCCCTTCGAGTCAGCGTCATTCATTTCGAGGCCAGACACGGTGTGTGTCCCTCATTATAACGATCAAGAGGGAGGGAGACCCGCGTGGCTCGTCACGTGGGGGAGTAATGTTAGCGGTACTTTTGGGGGGGGGGCGGGGATTGCACCTCTCATAAATGCACTTTGGGTTACTGTCACACCAAATTCTCTCTCTAACCTTGGATACAACGTTATCGAATCACAATCCGTGTCCAATGGGGTTGTTCTGCCTTGAGGGAGCAATGATGAGACCCGAGCAATGATTTTCACCCCGGATCACATTCGTTGAAAAGGACGGGGCCATCGTCAGCTCCGTCTTTTTTTTTTTCAACCCAAAATGGTGTGACGGTTCGCGCGGCCAAGTATCAGGTAGGAACCCTATTTCGGCGTCAAGCAGAGCGTTTCCCGGATTACTTGCTGGGGAATAATATTACGATTAAAAACGTGATCCCTATTAAAATGATCAAGGGCCAACTCATGTCCATACCTACCCACAAGGACAACTTCATTACATTGCCTTCAACGATACTTCCAATAATTCTGAAATAATCGAAAAGACCGATTTGCATGGTTTCCGTTAATCCCGAATTAAATTTGGTTGCCTGAAAATATAGATGGCCGGAACCGGTATTCGGCCCCCCCCTCGCCCTTTTCATTTGTGCGCATTGTAGACCATCCTGGATTCGATATGGGGGTATTCTACACGCGACCCGGTACCTTTTTAGGGTCCCATCCGATGAGAAAAGAGGGGGTCCCCGCCTTGCCGGGGGGAACCCTATCCCCCGAAAACTATGAATCCCCATGCACACCTGAATCGTCGTTCGTTTCCATGTGCCACTTTTGTGCCACCTACTGCTCAAAAACAGTCAAATCAGTCAAACCAGCAAACCAGGAAGCCGTTGATTTTTCTAAGTATCGAAAAACGCTAACCCCCTTTGATAATTTTTTAGGGTCTAGTGTGGGCAACCACGTGGTAGTTCAAATCCTCCCTTCGGCACCAGTCATCCTTCTGTCAGGTAGCCGGTACCCGCAAGGTGACGAGGCATCCTTTGCCGGTGAGGTTTTCCACGGTAATGTCCCCGCCCATCCCGGAGACGATGTGGCGGGCAACGGGCAACCCCATTCCCGAATGCAGGGAATCCGGTTTGGTGGTGAACCCCTCCTCGAATATCCGGGGCATGATCTCCTGGGGGATTCCTGTCCCCCGGTCGGAAACGGTGACATGGCAGAATCCATCCCGGACTGCGGCGCCCACGCTCAGCTCTCCCCCTCTCCCTGCCATCGCCTCCGCCCCGTTGAGAAGTACCGAGAGAAGAGCCAGCGCGTAATCCCTGCTGTCTCCCCGCATCCGCACCTCCCCTTCCGTGGCGGGCATCACAAGGGTGACGTTGCCGCGACCCAGGTCGTACCGCGAGAACAGAACAATTTCCGAGAGAACCGTGAATAAAGAAAACGACTCGGCGACAGGCGCGTGGGGCCGTACGTAATGGGAAAACTGCTTGATGATCGCCGCGATTTTCTCCCCCGCCGACAGAATCTTTCCTGCGCCCTCGAGCGCCTTTTTCTCTTCCCTCCCCATGACCTGAAGAAGTTCCGCGAAACCGAGGACGACGCTCAGGTGGTTGTCCACCTCATGGGACACCCCCATCACCATCCGGCCGAACAGAGCGAGACGGAACTGCTCGACGGTTTTCCTATCCATGGGAGATTCCCGCCGGCGTTCCCGCCCGGGTATCCCCCCCCGCCACGACAACCCGGTTCTTTCCCCTCCGTTTGGCCAGGTACATGGCATCGTCGGCGGCCCGGATCAGGCTGTCGATCTCGACGCCGTGTTCGGGATAGGAGGATACGCCGATGCTCACTGTCATGGCATCTTTCCCATGCTGTGTCTGCTCGATCTTCTTCCGGATCCGCTCGGCCACGGAAACGGCTCCTATCGTCTCGACCCGTCGGCGGAGGCGCTCGGCGGCGACCATCCCCTGGGCGGACGCGGACTCGGGAAGGATGATCGCGAACTCCTCCCCGCCATACCGGCACGCGATGTCCACCTCGTAGGAGAGCTTGTCATCGCTTCGCCGGATGTGGGCCTTCAGGATATCCGCGAGCGACCGCAGCTGGGCGTCCCCGGCGAGGTGACCATGTTCGTCGTTATACTTCTTGAAGTCGTCCACGTCCAGTATGAGCAGGGAGAGCGACCGACCGTAACGCTTCGCTCGCTGGATCTCCGAATTGAGCCGGTAGTTGAAGTAGTGCCGGTTGTACAGACCCGTCAGGGCGTCCCGGACCACCAGCTCCCGCAGTCGGGCCTCCCGCCGGCGGATCGTCTCCATCATGAATGCCGCCACAAAAGCCACGCAGAAGTTGGTGATGGTGACCCATGCCCACTTGATCATATCGTACGAGTAGGTTTGCTGGAGAACGTTGTTCTCGAAGGGCATGGTCACCGATGGTAGGATCCGGTAGAACTCGAAGGTGAGAAGCCCCCCGAAGGCGATCGAGCTTCCGAGGGCGATCGCGTAGGGGTCCGACTTCTTGTCCAGGATCAGGGCAGCCTCGAGAGTGAGGACCATGTACAACGTCCAGAACCAGGAAACCGCGCCTCCGCTGAAGTGGACCATCACCGTCACGACGAGGAGGTCGAAAAGAAGCTGTGCCTGGTTCAGTGAACGGATCTGGACGAACCAGCGGTAGCAGTACTGGAAAAACGCGTTGTAGGAGGCGACGAACAGGACGGCGGCGAAAGGAGCGATCAGATGGACGTACGTCAGGGACTCCACATCGGCGCTTTCGTGCTGGAAGAAGATGTGGACGACCACCCCGTATACCGAAAGGATCGCCAGGAGGATCCAGCGGGCCCGGATGACCAGCGCCACCCTCCTCCTGTTCTCATTGAGGAGCTCAAGCTCTTCGGTCGTGGGAACATCTCCGGAAAAAAACGTCATCTTTTTCCCCTGCTCCCTGAGGAACTTTCCTGCCCGGGACATGCTCTCACTCGACATCGCGGTCCTTCCCTGAAACATCCCGGAATTCCCATTTCCCGGGCCCATCTTCCGACCACAGCCGTCTGCCCGTTTCGGATTTCCTCCGACTTCCCTTGTTTCCCGATCCTTTTTTTGTTGGGGGGGGAGTCCTCCCGGGAGCGGGCGGCGCACCTCCCGGTAGCCGTGCCACACGGCGGCGGGAAACGGACGGGACGCACCGTTTCGTGATCAGAGCTGCTCGCCCAGAATTCCTCCCCGCCCCCGCCGTTTCGATTCGTACATCAGCCGGTCGGCGACATTCAGGATCGTTTCCCGCTCCGGAGAATCCGGGAGGCACGCCGCATAGCCGATGCTGGCGGTAAAGGATATCACCGCCCCCTCCTTGGTGTCGAGGCGGACCTGGGAAATACCCGCCGCTATGCGGCCTGCTATGGCGGAGGTCGCCGCGAGGTCCGTCTCGGGGAGAATCACGGCGAACTCGTCCCCCCCGTAGCGGGCGGCCACGTCGCTCTTCCGAAGATGCGCGCAAAGGACGCCCGCCGTCATCATCAGGATGCGGTCCCCGACGATGTGGCCGTGTGTGTCGTTGATTTCCTTGAAGCCGTCGAGGTCCAGCATGATCACGGAGAGGGAGCGTCCGTATCGCGCAGCCCTTTCGATCTCGATCAGCAGCATCGTGTGGAACGCCCCGTGGTTGTGCAGAAGGGTAAGGGAATCCTTGTCCGCCAGTGTTTTCACGAAGTGGAAAAGCTCGGCATTCTCGACCGCGATCGCAATGTAGGTGGCCAGCACGCGCAACGTCGCAAGCGACTCCCCGTCGAACGCATTCGGTACCGGGTGGTTGACGTTCAGGATGCCGACCACTTTTCCCTTCGAGAGCAAGGGGACGGACATGAAGGACCGTACCTCCGGCTTCTCCCCGTTGTAGTACCGGAAATCCGGTGTGGCCCGAACATCCGGCACGTAGACCGCTTCCCCGGACTCGAACACCCGCCACGAAATCCCTTCCCCGCGACCGATGGCGAAGTCGGAGGAGACGGAGGGCGGCATCCCCGCGGAGGCGCGGCACACGAGATTTCCGGATTCCGGCTGGTAGAGGAAAACGCAGAAGTCGTTCAGCCCGAGCACCTTCATGCTCCGGCCCATGCGGCCGCCCCAGTCCCGAGCGGCCTCCACGCCCCCCTTTCCGATCTCGAGGTTGGAGGGGACCTTGCCGAGCTCCGGCATGAAGGTCAGCTTGTTGAGCTTGCCCCCCTCGACGTCG
>JBFKGZ010000147.1:0-4298 GCA_041633075.1 Candidatus Deferrimicrobiaceae bacterium
CTTCACCCTTGCGGGGATGTGCGTCCTCGGAATCATCCTGGTGGTTCTACTCAGGAAACCGGAGCAGACCTAAGCGACGGTCTGTCGACGGGCAACCAACCAAACGGCCGCCGGGGTTTTCTCCCGGCGGCCTTTTTCTTTTCTTTTTTCGGCCGGTTCCGTTTTTTTCGTTCCCCCCTTGTGGTATCCTTGCCGGGAACGACCCGGGGGCGGCGTTCCGCATCCTGGACCGGTACTGCATCCTGCTGAACGGGGAACGGATCCATGAGAAAAAGCGAAGCGAGAGCGACACCGAGGAGCGCCTGCGTGCAGCCTTCCGCCATCTCTACCAGCGGACGCCCAGGGGGATACGGAGGGGGTAAGAACCGATGAGCGAAGCAGGCGAGGGGAAAATGCCGGAGCGGGAGCGCAAGCAGGTAACCGTTACGCTTCCTGCGGAACTTCATCAGACACTGGCGGAGTTCTGCCGGGGAAACAAGGTGTCGCGGGATCTGGTGGTGGAACGCGCCCTCATGGAGTATTTCCGCGAGGGCGACATGAGCCACTGATATCCCCTGGTGTCTACGCCGACAGCCCCGATTCGGAGATGAGGGAAGCCGTCTTCTCGCGCCGCTCGGCATCGCGGGCGGAGACGATCCCGGCCATCCGCTCTTTCCACGCCTCCATCCGGAACGATGACCGGTCACGCAGGTAGGAATCGATGAGGTCGCGATAAAAACGGACCATATTCCCCACGAGAGGAACGGAGTACTCCCGCCCCTGGATCTTGATGGTGGTGACCCCCAGGTCGATGAGCCCGGGGATGTCGTCGACCAGGAAGTACGCGAGGTTCGGCAGCACGACCCGGCCGGCTTCCACGGACCCGTCCTCCCCCCGCTGGTCCCATTCCGTCAGGCAGACCCGGTAGCACAACCCCCCCCGGTTGGGGCTGCCGAGGAAGTGATTCTTTCCCTCTTCATCGAACCGCCACTCCTGTCGGGTGTAGCTGCTCATCGTGCAGCGGCCGAGGTAGGTGTAGCAGGTGGTGGCGTGCACGAGTACCTCGACCCCGACCCCCACCTCCTGCCGGATCTTCCCCATCTCCTCCCGGTCCATTCGGCACTCGGTCACGACCTGTGTCGCGCCTGCCTCCTTGTAGAACCGCGCGTCCTCGGCGTTCACGATGGTGCAACCGATGCTGGCGTGGATCTGAACCCCCGGGAACCGTTCCGCCAGGGCCCTTATCGCCCCGACGTCTGTGAGGATGAAATCGTGTATCCCCGCACCGACGAACTTCTCCGCTTTCGCGAGCAGGAGGGGGACCTCGCTCGACGAGGGAAGGGTATTGAAGGCAACGCGCAGGATCTTCCCCAGGGACTGGGCGTACCGGGCGGAGGCGATCACCTCCTCGTCATCCATCTCGTATTGCGCCCGGCGCCGGCTCCACCCCTTTGCACCGACATACACGGCGTCCGCCCCGCTGTCGAGGACGACCCTGGCCATCTCGACCGTGCCTCCGGATGCCAATAGCTCAGCCATCGGTGTCTCCCTCCTCGAAGATGCCCATCAGGATGAATTTGTCATTATACCTGGGAGTTGCCACCCTGTAAAACGGTCCCGACGTAAGATTGTCCGCTTCCGCCGAAATAATACCCGTTGCAGAACCCGTTGCGGGAGTGCTTCGCGAGGGTCCTCCCCCACTCGGGCCGCAGGGCGTATTCCCTACCTGACGACGCGAGGGCAAGCGCCTCCCGGTACACAGCCCCCACCTCCGACCGGTAGGCCGCCGATTCGTACAGACCCTCTACCCCAAAGATGCGGAATCCCTCGGAAAGGAGCCGTGGCAGGTGCTCGATGACGCACATGTCTTTCCCGCTCAGGATACCCTTTCCGACGTTCTTCAGCACCCACGCGCCCGCGCCGGATCGATTCCGCGCCTGCTTGGGGCTTCCGGCCGTAAGCCAATGCTCCTCCCTGCACGCGGACGGGCACTTCGGGTCTTCTCCTTCCGGGCCCTCGAGCAGAAAGCATTTCTCGGTGATCCCCAGCGGGATCTTCCCGTGGGCGAGGACCTCCACCTCGACCCCGGCATCCCTCGCGATGACCGCCATTTCCTCGAGGCTCACCTCTGCGTTGGGACGGACCCGAACGGCCCCGTAGTCGCGCATCACTCTTGCCGAAAGATGGGTGTACACGTTTGCATAGGCCCCCATATGGGCCGGGAGAGGGATCCCCTTCTCGCGCAGGACCCGCAGCACCCCCATATTGTGGACCTCGAGCGCGTCCGCCCCGGCCGAAACGGCGGCATCGATGAGGCGCTTTACCTGTGCCATGTCATGGCCCCGGGGGGCGGCGGGGGAGGTGACGTAAGCCTTCTTCCCCGCGGCGTGAAGGGCAGCCACAGCGTCAGGGAGCAGGCCGAGATTCTCCGCGAAGTTCCCCTCGACCCGCCGGCAATAGGTATTGCCGAGACATATCGCGTCGTAGGGGGAAAGATCGGTATCCGAGAGGTCCCGCGGCGACGGCACGGTCAGAACAAGTTCGAGAGAGGAGGGCGATTCGCTGGCAAGCACGGGGATCGGCTCACTTTCTTCCTTTCTTGAGGTCGATCAGGACCTGCTTGATGATCGCCTTGAGAGTCTCGAACACACCGACTCCCGTGGTGGCGACGGCCTCGAATTCGGGCACGTTGCGGTAGTTGAGCAGGGCATGGAGTTCGGCGACGGAAGCAACGCTGTTGATATCGCGCTTGTTGTACTGCAGGACCAGCGGAATCCGGTCCGGGTCGTACCCCTGCTCCCGCATGTTGATCCTCAGGTTATCGAAGGATTCCAAATTGGCGTCCATCCTCGTCAACTGGGAATCGGCGCAGAACACCACACCATCCACCCCCCGCAGGATGAGCCTGCGGCTTGCGTCGTAAAAGACCTGGCCCGGGACGGTATAGAGGTGGAATCGGGTCTTGAACCCCCGGATCTCCCCCATCGACACGGGAAGAAAATCGAAAAAGAGAGTGCGGTCGGTCTCTGTGGCCAGAGAGATCATCTTCCCCCGCGACTCGGGGTTCATCCGCTTGAAGATGTACTGAAGGTTCGTGGTCTTTCCGCATAGGCCGGGCCCGTAGTAAACGATCTTGCAGTTGATCTCCCGGGTGGAGTAGTTGATGAAGGACATGAGCTACTTGAAAAGGCTTTCGATGTCGGCTTCGGTCAGCTCTTCGATCACTCCCTCTCCTTCCTCCTCCTTTTCCGCCGCTTCGTCGATCGACCTGAGGATCCTCTCCAGGAATTCGTCGGCGCGTCGGACGCGGAGACGGACAAGCCCGATCGATGAGCGCCTGTCGAAGATCACCACGAGGATGAGACGGTTGTCCACCACCGATATGTGCATGTTGTCCCGCTCCCCCTCGTGGAACAGGATCGAGAACTCCTTCTCCCCGATCAGCGAGGCGAGCCCCCCCGTCGCCGCGATGTTCCCGGCGGCCAGCGAGGCAAGCGAGGTGGTGTCGAAGTTCCCCGTCTCCCCCGCGGACGACAAGAGGGAGCCGTTCTTGTCGACCAGGAATACCACCTTCGCGAAGGAGTCGGCCAAAAGCTTCATCAGGACCGACTGGATCTCGTTGTATTCCTTTTCGTAGAGAATGAAGTGCCCCGGGTTCATAGCCGCAAAGATACCACAGCAATCCGGGAAGGAAAAGATATCAAGAGCCGTCCGCCGGTCCGCTGTCCCGGAAGGGGCTTTCCCGATACCAGCGGAACCAAGGGAAGGGTCAGGTCAGGAGGTGTCTCCCCCGCCCCGGGCGGCCGTCGCGGAGAAACCTTGCTGGTCGTCCTTCTCCGGAAGAGAGGACGGATCCGTGTATACCCGGATCCAGCCGCCGTCGCGCATGATGTACACCCGGTCGGCCGTGATCTTGATCGCGTTCGTTCCATGGTAGCGCATGATCTGTCTGGCCTTGCTCTTCGAAAGCCAGGTGGTGATATACGGATCGTTCTGATAGTCGTCGGACGCTCCCTGGTAGGCAGGCGTGGTGAGGAAAAGGCTGGCCAGGAGCAAGCCCCAGAGCAGCCAGAAGACCGGAAACCTTCGTTCTCCTTGCTTCTCTTGGGAAATCAACATGTTGTGCACATAATTCATTTTTGAACTATTCCTCCACAATATCCTGTATGTTTTCTCGATACGATACAAAGCAATATCGATACCACCCGGGGAAGTAATACACCCTCCCGGCTTTGATGACGATTTCTCCGTTGAGGTTCCGATGCCGGGTGCCTGGGAAACAAAAAGCGGAAAACATTTTCCCAGAAGCTGGAAATGCC
>JBFKGZ010000148.1:0-4033 GCA_041633075.1 Candidatus Deferrimicrobiaceae bacterium
CGATACCATTTCACCGCCTCGGCGCTGTTCTGCGGAACACCCTCGCCGTCGCGATACATCTTCCCGAGCGTGGACTGGGCGTCCACCATCCCCTGGTCCGCGGCCTTGCGGTACCACCTCTCCGCTTCGGAGATGTTTTTCGGGACCCCATCACCGTTCCGATACCTGTCGGCCAGTGCGGTCTGGGCCTCTGCTTCCCCCTTGTTGGCCCTTTCGGTCAATTCGGAAATATCCGCCGACGATGCTGTCGCGGGAAACACCGGGATCCCGAGCACGATGACCAGAAACAAGATGCCCCCGAGCTGCAAACTTCGTCCTGCAGCGGAAGCCACCTTTACCTTTTCCATTTTTTCACCGCCTTCTCCACCGTCTTTTTCAGATCGTCCAGGGCGGCCTCCGCCCCCGTCTGCAGATCCTCCCACGCCTCCCCGCCGGCTTTCCTCAACTCCTGAAGTTTCTGCCGTGCCGATTCCTGCTTGGCGCGCAGTTCCTCGGCCTGTTCCTGGAATTTCCCCTTCGCCTCCGACCCGAGCCTGTCGGCCTTTGCGCGAAGATTCTCCACCTCGTCGCCCCAATCATTGAGCTTCCGCTCCATCTTTCCGAGAACCTTTTCCCTGGCCCCCTCGCCGGGCACCTCGTAGGTGAGCACCCGGATGATGCCGATCGCCTCCCCCTTTTCCCCCGAGGTGACGGCATCGCTCACCGAAATCACCTTCCGGATTCCCTGGGAAACGACGAAATCGTTCACGGCCTGGTCCAGCGCAAGCAGCTCGTTGTGGGTGTGGAATATCTTTAACTGGGACGAAAACGTCTTCACTTTGATCATCGCTTTCGCTCCTTTCCCCTCGAGGGTTCTTCGGTATCTGTGTCGTCTGTTGCCCGTAACCCTATTGTACGCCTTCCCCGCCGCGAGGGAAGCATTCCGCCTGCGATGTCCGGAAAGCCCGGCCGCTCAAGGGAGACAACAGCGGACGAAAATGTAACACCGGCTGGCGACGTATAACGGATGTGAACTTGTCTCGTGAACAGGAATTCGGGCAACCTCCTGCATCCATTACGGAAAACAACCTTGGCACCCCTGGCACGTTTCCTGTTTCCCTACATTTCTGCAGGTACTTCCGGTACGGAGGAATACGGGAGGAGGATGGAAATTGACGGGGAGACCGGCGTTACGGATGGTTCGCATCGCGACGATCCTGTGCCTGTCCGCCACGCTTGCGCAGGCCGAAGACATGCCGGCCCCTGTCCCGATTTTTTCGGGCGACGACGGCAGCAGGGCCTGGGTCGAGTTCTCCCGGTCCGGGAACAGGACGAAAGCGGTCCCGATTCTCGAGATCTCCGGAAAAACCGTACGGAAGATGACCGCGGGCGACGATACGGGACGCAGGTTTTTCACTTCTCCCGAAAAGGACGGGGGGGGAGCGGTCAAAATGCGCGCCGACATCAAGGATATCGTCAAACGGCACAAGTCCCTGGTGATCCGGGAAGGCCCCGAAGGGGTCTCCCTCGGAAATGCCTTTGATCTTATGGGGGAGATCCAGGAGGCGCTGAAAAAGGGGCGGGGAAAGCAAGAAAAAATGGAGGGCATCTTCCGTGCCCTGAAGCAGGTCACCGGCGAGAAGAGTCTGGTCGCCGGATCGGCTGATACCACCGAAAGACCGGTTACGACCCTCTCCGATGATTCCGGTCTCTCCTCCTCCGGCAGCGTCCGTCCCAGTCTCGTTAGCCGCTAATTCCTCGCTTTTTCCCGTTCATCAACGGTTGACGGCACGCATTGCCTCTTCCGAATACCGCATTCCGGCGGCGGCCCCCGGAGGAAACGCGGCGTCGACCTCCGCCAGCTCCTCAGGCGCGAGACCGATGCGCAGGGAACCCAGATTCTCCTCCAGACGCTCCCGCTTTTTGGTCCCTGGAATCGGGATGATATCCTCTCCCCGGGCGAGAACCCACGCGAGGGCGAACTGCGCCGGAGTGCACCCTTTCCGCGCCGCCATCTCCTCGACGCGCCGCAGGAGAGGCAAGTTCCCCGCGAGGTTCTCCCCCTGGAAACGGGGGGAGTTGTGCCGGTGATCCCCCACGGCCAGGTCCTCCGTGCTCCGGATGCGGCCGGTGAAGAACCCCCTTCCCAAAGGACTGTACGCCACGAACCCGATGCCGAGTTCCCGGCAGGTGGGGATCACTTCCGCCTCATGGTCCCGTGTCCAGAAGGAGTACTCGCTTTGCAGGGCAGCAATGGCATGTACGGCCTGCGCGCGGCGGATCGTCTGCGGGGCCGCCTCGGACAGACCGAGAAACCTGACCTTCCCTTCCCGGACGAGGTCGGCCATGGCACCCACCGTTTCCTCGATGGGAACCTCGGGGTCCACCCGGTGCTGGTAGTACAGGTCGATGGCCTCGACACCCAGGCGGCGCAGGCTTGCCTCGCAGGCGGACCGGACGTAGCCGGGCTTCCCGTTCACCCCCTGCCAGGATCCGTCGCTCCCCCGGAGGACGCCGAACTTGGTCGCGAGGAAAACCTTTCCGCGCCGGTCCCGGATCGCCTTCCCTACGAGGTCCTCATTGCGGCCAAGCCCGTAAATATCGCTGGTATCGAGGAAGTCCACGCCCAGGTCGATCGCCCGGTGTATGGTGGCGATGCCCTCCTTTTGGTCGGTCGGCCCGTAAAACTCCGACATCCCCATGCATCCCAGCCCGAGGGCGGACACCGCGAGCCCGCTCTTTCCCAATGCGCGCTTCTTCATTTCCTCTTCCCTCCCGTATCCCGCTCCGAGAATCGCCCGGGCGGGCCTACCGGCCGTACTTCGCTTCGAATTCCTCATCGGACATCGTCAGGTACAGGATCCCCTCGATCAGCCCCGCCACCGCGGGAATGAGCGTCCAGCAGAAGAGCACGTACAGGATCCCCCATCCTATCTGCCCGAGGTAGAACCGGTGGACCCCGAAACTGCCGAGGAGAACGGCGAAGATCGCGGCGGCGACCCGCCTGGGGATCTTTCCCGGACGCCTGGGGGACGGTTGTCTCACGCCGCAACCGGGACAAATTTCCGCTCGGGCATCGATGGAGGCCCCGCAATTGACGCAATATTTACCTTTTTCCATGGCATCTCCCCCGTGGATCGCTTTGCAACGCCTGGGGCGACGGGAGCAACCGGAGCTCAGCGATAGCGTTTCCGACGAAAAAGATCGGTCTTGATGGAGGATACCCGGTCGAGAAAGAGGCACCCGTCCAGGTGGTCCGCCTCGTGCTGGATGACGACCGCCTCGAACCCGATGGCCTCGAGGATGGTCTGCTTCCCCTTCCTGTCGAGCGCGTCCACCAGAACCCACTGGGCGCGCTGTACGTTCGCGGTATAGTCCGGCACGCTCATGCACCCCTCCCGGACGAGCTGCTTCCCTCCCATGGCGAGGATTTCGGGATTGACCAGCACGAGAAGGCCGTGATTCTCCTCCTGGCCGCCCCGCCGGTGGGTGGAGACGTCGACAACGATGATGCGGCTAGCCATCCCGACTTGCGGCGCGGCGATGCCGACGCACCCCGGGGAGGCGCGCATCGTCTCCAGAAGGTCATCGATGAACGCGGAAACCTCGGTGGTCACCCCCGTCACGGGGGCGGATTTTTCCTTGAGCCGGGAATCCGGGAACTGCAGGATCGGAAGGATCGCCATGCCGGGCGCCTGTCACAGCTCCAATGTCTCGATGGGGCGCACCGAAATGGACACGGCGAGCTCCTTCTTGATCCCGTCGAACACCACGTCCAGCTCCTTCATGTCGACCCCTTCCGGGATGTCCACCTCCAGAACCATGACGTAGACGGGGCGCTCCTTCGACCCGACGACCTGCGTGTTGAGGTCGGTGATGTTCACCTTCCGCCGGGCAAGTTCCCGGGCCACGGAGTATACGATCCCTGGCCGGTCGGCCCCATATACGGAGATGATATGAGGTCGCCCGGAGAACGACTTGTCGTGGACCACTTCGTCCGCCTTGAGCGAGTGGATCGTGACCTGCAGCCCCATCGTCTGGCGCACGTCGTCGA
>JBFKGZ010000149.1:0-3886 GCA_041633075.1 Candidatus Deferrimicrobiaceae bacterium
GAGCGCGACGACGTCCCGCGGTCCCGACCTGTCCTGGGCGAGCCGGGACGCGAGCCGGGAAAGGTCGGGCATCCCGGAGAGACGGTCGGCCATCTCCCTGCGGTCCGCTGGGTGCTCATAAAGCTCGGCCACAGCCTGGTGCCTCTCCCCGATTCTCCCTGCGTCGACCAGGGGAGCCGAGAGCCAGGCGCGCAGCAACCTGGCCCCCATCGGCGTGCGGGTCCGGTCCACGGCCCACAGCAGGCTGCCTTTGCGCTCCCCGGACAGGGTAGAGAAGATCTCGAGCGTCCGCACCGCGGTCTCGTCCATCGCCAGGTACCGCCGCCCCTCCCGTTCGGAAACCCGGGAGACTTCCGCAAGCGCAGCGGGCTGGTGCAGGTGCAGATAATACAGGGCGGCGCGCACCACGCCGTGCGCCGGATGACCCCGCTCCGGCACTCCCTCGATCCCCTCGGGGACGGAAAAGTTTCCGACGGCAGAAGGAGACAGCGACGTGGCGAGCGTTCCCTCCAGGATCCGCCCGAGCCTGCCCTTCGTCCCGCCGGACCGCTCGGGCGGAGGTGTCCCTTCTCCTTCCAGGAATACGAGTTCGGCGGGGGACAGCAGGTACAGGGCGTCCGCCAGCGCTTCCCCCGAGTCGCATACTTCGTAGAAAAACTCCCCCGTCGTGGCGTCGAGGGCCGCGTAGGCGAAGGGGTGCAGGGTCCGCACGGCGGCCAGGAAATTGTTCCCGCGCGCGTCAAGGCATTCCTCGTGGAAGACCAGGCCCGGGGTCACGACCTCGGTCACCTCCCGGCGGAACAGCCCCCGGCCCCCCGGCTCCTCCAGCTGTTCGCAGATCGCCACCTTGCACCCCTGCCGGATGAGTTTCGACAGATAGGTATTTCGGGCGTGGTACGGAACCCCGCACATCGGAATGTTCGCCTCCTTGTCGCGGGAGGTGAGCGCAATGTCGAGCAGGCGGGACGCCCGGATCGCGTCCTCGAAGAACATCTCGTAGAAATCACCCATGCGGAAGAAGAGGATGCAGTCCCGGTACCGGGACTTGATCTCCACGTACTGCCGCATGGCGGGAGTGAGCTGGGTCGACATCTTCCTTCCGGAAAACCGTGTGACGTTACGGTGTAAGCGCTTCGAAACGGGCCGACAGCCGCCCGTGCGTCTGCGCGAGCGACTCGGGGAGAACGCGCGTCGCCAGGACGGAAGTCAGAAAGTTGGTGTCCCCGCCCCAGCGGGGAATAAGGTGGACGTGGAGATGGTCGGCAACCCCCGCCCCGGCCACCTTGCCGAGGTTCATCCCCACGTTGAACCCCTCGGGGGAGTACTCCTCCCTCAGGGCCTTCGTCCCCAGCGCGACGAGGGAGAGTAGCTCTCCGCGCTCCTCCCCGGACAGTTCGACCAGATCGGCGACGTGGCGGCGGGGTGCGATGAGCACGTGCCCGTTATTGTAGGGGTACCGGTTGCAGATCGCCACGGTGTTCGGGTAGATCCCCAGCACCAGACGGTCGGGGTCCCGCCGATCCTCCTCCCCGAGGCAGAAGATGCAACGGGATCCGCCCGCACCCCCCCCCCGGATATATTCCATCCGCCAGGGAGAGAACATCCTTTCCATGGGAAGAGGTCAGCTGTTGACCAGTTCTCGCAGTTCCTTGCCGACTTTGAAGAAAGGGATCCGCTTTTCGGGGATGGAGACTTTCTCCCCGGTTTTGGGGTTGCGCCCCTCCTTGGCCCGGCGGACGCGCACCGTGAAGCTGCCAAATCCCCGGATCTCGATCTTCTCCCCCCGATGCAGGGCGGCTCGCATGTTCTGGAAGACCGTGTCCACGATGACCTCGCATTCCTTCTTGGTCAGGGTGGAAATTTTCTCCGACAGCGTTTGCACGAGATCGCTTTTCGTCATCCCCTATCCCTCCGAGTATGTTATTGCGCCAGATAGTCGAGCCGGACCCGCGATTGTGACAGGTGTTCATCGATTATACTTTTCGCCTCATCCCTTAGCAATTCCAGAATGGAAAACTTTTTTTTCGGTGGGGTGACGACCCGGGGCTCCCCGTCGATCTTTGCCATAATCCCCGCCTCGGCCACGGCGTCCTCCAGGTTGCCGAGCATGTCGATCAGTCCCAGCTCCTTGGCCTGCTCTCCGGAGAAGATCCGTCCGTCCGCGATCGCCAGAACGTCGTCGCGCGGGAGATTCCGCCTCTCGGCCACGGCGTTCACGAACTGAGAGTGGACGTTGTCGATGACGCTCTGGAGGAGCTTCCTCTCCCCAGGGCTCATTTCCCGGAGCGGGGAACCGATGTCCTTGAAATCGCCGCTCTTGATCACGAACCCCTTCACCCCGATCTTCTCGATCAGGTCCTGCACGTTCATGAACTTCATGATGACGCCGATCGAGCCGGTGATCGTCCCGGGATTGGCGTAGATCTTGTCGGAGGCGCACGCGATGAGGAACCCTCCCGAGGCGGCGAGCGCCCCCATGGACGCGACGACCACCTTCTTCCCGCCAACCTTCCTGACTTCCTCGTAGATCTCCTGGGAGGGCCCCACGCCCCCTCCCGGCGTATTGAGCCGCAGGACGATCGCCTTCACCGAGTCGTCCTTGGAGAACTTCTTGAGTTGCTCGATGGTGGCCTCGGAGTCGATGATCAGCCCGGTGATCGGGAGCACGGCGACCTTCTCCCCTCGCGCAAAGGAGAGCCACTCCATCCTCGACACGACTCCGAGCAGGACGAAGAACCCCGCCAGGACGAGGACCATGATCAGGCACCCCCGCAGGAACGGGCGCCGGGGCCGCGGCGGCTTGTAGGAAAACCTCTCAGCGCTCATCCGACTCCCGGATTCAATCTCCGTTGATATTCAGCTTGGCCCGGAGAGCGTCTCCAAAAGCGGTTGTCTCCTCGGGCGGGTCGGAGGAGGGAGACAGGTAGGATTCCATGTCCTTGCGATCCGCCCCGTCCTGGTGCGCGCGGATGCTGAGAGAGATCTTCTTGTTGTTCCGGTCCACGGAGAGCACGACGGCCGTCACTTCGTTCCCCTCCTTGAACAGGGCGGTCGGTGTGTCGACTTTCTCCCGGGAGAGCTCGGAGATGTGCACGAGCCCATCGACCCCGTCGGCGAGCTCCACGAAGACACCGAAGTCGGCAACCCGGGTGATCCGGCCGCTCACGGAGTCCCCTTTTTTGAAGCGCCGCTCGACCCCTTCCCACGGGTCCGGGGACAGGTGCTTGACCCCGAGCGAGAACTTGTGGGCCTCCGGGTCGATCTTGAGGACTTTCGCCTGGACCCGGTCGCCTTTCTTGAGCACCTCGCCGGGATGCTTGATCCGCTGGTTCCAGGAGAGATCGGAAATATGGATCAGGCCGTCGATCTCATCGCCGATGTCGACGAACGCGCCGAAATCGGTGATGTTTTTCACCACGCCCTCGACCACCGATCCTTCTGGGTGCGCCGACCGGAGCTCGTCCCAGGGGTTGGAAAGGAGCTGTTTGTACCCGAGGGAGATCTTCTTGTTCTCCTTCTCGAGCTTGAGGACGACGACGTCAACGATGTCCCCCGACTTCATGACCTCGGATGGGTCCTTGAGGCGCTTGCTCCAGGACATCTCGGATACGTGGAGGAGGCCCTCCACGCCTTCCTCGAGTTCGATGAACGCGCCGTACCGGGTGATGTTCGTGACCCGCCCCGAGAGCCTCGCGTCGACCTTGTACCGCTCCTCGATATCGAGCCAGGGATCCGGCCGCATCTGCTTCAGGCCCAGGGAGATCCGCCCCTTCTCCCGGTCGAACCGGATGACCTTCACGTGCTGCGTATCGCCTACCTTGCAGATGTGGGACGGGTGGGCGACCTTGCCGTAGCTCATATCGGTGATGTGCATCAGCCCGTCCAA
>JBFKGZ010000150.1:0-3608 GCA_041633075.1 Candidatus Deferrimicrobiaceae bacterium
ACTACCGCATCCTGGGCGGCGTCGGCTACGACGGCGGAGAGCAGGCAGTCGCGTTTACCGGCTTTACCAACCCTGCGCCCGTGGCCGAGGCCTACCACGGCGAGTTCGGCCAGTGGCCCGCCGAGACCGACACAAACCACGTCGATTATGGGTCCGGGATGTCCGAGTGGTGCGCGAACTGCCATTCCGGCTTTACCGCGGACGGCTCTGCCGCGCATCGCCACCCCGCGAGCAATGACGCCCACCTGAACGGGTTCGCGTCCACGTACAACTCCTACGTGGCCACCGGTGACCTCACCGGCGCTGCCGCCACGGCGTTCGACCGTCTGGTTCCCTTCGAAAGGGGAATCACCGACCCGTTCGCCGCGGGCCTCGACCACACCAGCACTGCGGGCCCGGATACCAACTCGAACGTCATGTGCCTGACCTGCCACCGGGCGCACGCCACCGCGTTTCCGGATTCGTTGAAGTGGAGCCCGTACGAGGAACTGCTGGCGGAGGACACCATTCTTCCCCAGGCGTACGGCATCCACGCATACTACGGGGAGACACCGACGGCGCGGTACAACGCATTCCAGAGGTCGCTCTGCAACAAGTGCCACTTGCAGGACTGATCCCGCAAGAAAGAAACAGGCGATCGGCGGGAAAAAGGAAGGCTGGCGGAAACGCCAGCCTTCCTGCTTTTTTCGGAGTTTGAAATGGTTTGAAATAGGGGGAGTACGTGTGTACTATCGGTTTTGTTTTATTTCGGTCGATGGGAGCATCCGCATGATCCGCTTGGCCCTGTGCCTCCTGTTTCCCTGGATTCTCGCGAGCTGCCAGGCTCCCGCCGCGTGGGTGAAGCCCGTTCTCGAGGACCGGGGGGAGGTTTTCCTTTACCTGCAGCCCGTTCCCCAGGGGGGGGAAACCCTTCGTTTCTCCCTGGACGGGATATGGGCGGAGAGCGAAGACGGGACCCGGTTCCCCCTCGACCTGTTTCTTGGCGAGTGGGACGGGGCGAGGATTGCGGGGGCCCAGAAACTTCTCGCTTCGGCCATTCTGCCCCCGGGAAGATTCGCCGGGATCTCCCTCGAAATAAAGCGGGCATTCCTGCGGGGGGAGGAAGGAGAGGGGTCCCTCCTCGTCTCCGAGGAGTCGTTCTCCCTCGTGCAACCGTTCACGGTGGATAGGAAGAAAGCTCTTGCCCTTTTCCTTTCCCTAAATCCCGCGCAGTCGGTTTCCGAAGGGTTTCGCTTCACGCCGGCGTTTTCCCTTGCTATACCCGGCAGGGAACTTATCGGCCTGACCGGATACGTGAGCGATTCGGCGCGGCACACCCTTTTCGTGTTCGACAAGAAGAGGATGCAGGTCACCAGCGCGATCGCCACCGGAAGCGGCCCCAGGGGAATCGCCCTCGATCCGGTCCGCAGGCAGGTCTATGTGGCCCTTTCGGGGAGCGACGCGGTGGAAGCCATCGACGTTCTGAGCGGGGAGAGCGTGGGAAGGGCGTCGCTAAATCCCGGGGACGGTCCGGAAGATCTGGCATTGACGCCCGATGGACGGTTCCTCGTGTGCGTCAATTCCGTTTCGGGGACCGCCAGCATCATCGATGCGGAACGGCTTTTCGAGCTGGGGAGGGTCCGGGTCGGCGAGAGGCCGACGGGAGTGGCGGTGAGTCCCTCCGGCCAGCGGGCTTTCGTCGTGAACTCCGTATCCGGGACGGTTTCCGTGCTGGACCTAGTCAGGCGGCAGATTCTGGCAACCATCTCCGTCGAAGGGACGCCATCCAAGGCCGCAGTCGCACGGGAGGGGGACCGTCTCTTCGTGATCAGCGGGGATTCCCCCAACCTGCTGGTCGTCGATCTGGCAAGCCTGACCGTCACCCGGAGGGTGTTTGTCGGGTCGGGGGCCGTCGCGATGAAGGTCGACTCGCAGACGGGGCTTATCTATCTCGCGAAGCGGCCGGAGGGACAAATCGCCGTGATCGAGCCCTCCTCCCTGATCGTGGTCGACTCGTTCGATATCGGGGGGACGGCGTCCCACCTGACGATCGACGGAGACGAAAATGCCCTGATCGCCGTCCTTCCGCGCGAGGAAAAGGTCGTCAAGGCGAGCATCGTGAAGCAGAAAGCGGTTTCGGAGATGGAGGTCGGAGGAGGGTCGTATGAGGTCGTGGTTGCGGGAGAACGATAGGCAATGCGCCGCGGAGTGTTCCCATTCCTCGTCGCGTTTCTTCTCGTTTTTTCCTTCTCTCTCCTGTGCCCACGGGAGTCCCGTTGCGATGATATCCGTCTGATTGGGGGGTTCGATCTGCAGCTTTCGGATACGACCACAACGGAGAAGACGACTGGAAACGTGACCGAGAACGAGACGACGCGATATTCCCAGCGATACGAACTGGAAGTGTCGAAGAACCTATTTCCCCAGCTCCTGTTCCAGGCAGGGGGGCTTGCCACGTTCGACCAGAGCGACTCCACCACCAACGGCCTGGAAACCGATTCTGACAGCCGGACCTTGCGGCCCTTTGCGGAACTTCGGCTGAACACTCCCCTTTACAACGCGGGTGTGACATACCGGGATACGGAGGGAAAGGAGAAGAGGACGAACCAGCCCACGACCAGGAGCTTCCGCGACGAGTATGTTGCCGTCCTGAACTGGCGGCCGGTGGGGTTCCCGCGGTTCGATGCCACGTATACTCGAACCCTTACCACCAATGAGCCGGAGACTCAGGACAGAATCGAGGATTTGCTCTCCCTGAGCACCCAGTATTCCTGGAAGAACCTTCTGTTCCACTATACCTACCTCCTCGAGGACGCGGAAGAGCGGATCACGGATTTCGAGACGAACCGGCAGAGCCACTTGGGAAGAATCGGTTACGGAAACGAATTCTTTGATCGCCGTCTCTTTCTGGAAACCAGTTACCGGATCGAATATTCGACCACGGAATTTTCCGGGGAGGGGAGCGGGATTTTCCCCATTTCCCGCTCCGCCGGAATCTCCTCGCTCGACGGCACCCCGGAGGACGGTCCGGCACTCGGCGGCAATTTGGCGCTCATCGACGGCAACCGCCAGGTTTCCTCCGGGATCGACATCGGGCTCGACGGGGATCCGACGACCCTCGCCAACATCGGAGTCGATTTCGGGTTTCCCACATCGGTCGATACGATCCATCTTTACGTGGACAGGGCGATCCCCGCGAACGTGGCTGTTTCGTTTTCCTGGGACATCTACGTCGGATCGGAAAACACCGACCCGGGATCCTGGACTCTGCACGCCACGGTGTTTCCCGCTCCATTCGGTGTTTTCGAAAATCGGTTCGAAATCTCGTTTCCCTCCGTGGAAACGCGCTTCGTCAAGGTGGTGACGCGGCCCCTGTCCTCGTCAATCACCCTCGACCCTGCTCTTCGGAATATTTTTGTTACGGAGATGGAGACTTTCTTTACCGTATCGGGGGATGTCAAACGCCTGACCAACGAGGAGCACACTTATAATTTCGCCTTGCGGGGGAAGGCCAGCGAGAAGACCACACTCGGGTACTCCCTGTCCTTCCGACATCAAACCTCCGAACCGCCTTCTTTCCAACGGACCCGTTGGATCAACACGGCGAACGCCGTGCACCGGTTCAGCAA
>JBFKGZ010000151.1:0-3558 GCA_041633075.1 Candidatus Deferrimicrobiaceae bacterium
GAGAGTTCCACGGTCTCCCCGGGCGTAAGCGCGAGTTTTTCCACCTTGACCACGTCTCCGGGCGAAACGCGAAGCTGTTTTCCCCCGGTGCGCACGACAGCGTACATCTATCCGATCCTCCGCAGGCAGCGATAAGAACTATTTACTATAGAAAAGACCGAATTTCCTGTCAACTCGGAAATCGGTGCACTTCGGATGATATATAATGAAAAGTCGTTGGGAAAGGGGGGACCGATGAAGGATGTGATCATCGCCGGGGGCGGCCCGGCTGGACTCATCCTGGCACATTTCCTCGAGGAGCACAGGATCGACTACCAGGTGTTCGAGCGGGGAAAGACGGCCCAGTCGTGGCGCATGATGCGTCAGGGTATGACCCTTTTGTCCCCCTCCGTCCCGGGCACCGACTGGACGTCCCTGACGCTGAAGCACCCTCTGTGGGCGATTCCCGGCACCCAGAAGCCGTTTCCCAGCCGGGAAGATTTTCTCTGCTACGTGGACGCCTTCGCCCGGGAGAACATGCTTCGCATTGCCGAGAATACCCCCGCGGTTCGGGCCGCCGTCATCCCCCGGGGATTCTCCGTAGAGACACCCAACGGGGAAATGTCCTGCCGGTTCCTGGTGATCGCAACCGGGTCGTCGTCGGAGCCGGCGTATCCCGACATCCCGGGAATCGCCTCCAACCCGTTCACCCTCCATTCCTGCGACTTCGTCCATTGCATGGCGTACCGGGAGAGCCGGGTCCTGATCATCGGGGGCGGAAACTCCGCCGCGGAAATTGCCCTCGAGATGGCCGGGACCGCCCGGGTCACGCTCTGCACCCGCGGGCCGATGCGCTATTTCAGCGAGACGGGGGAACTGGAGGACATCCGGGGATCGTCGGAAAGCGTGCTCAAGGAGTGCATCCGGTTCGGAATCATCACGCTGCGGGAAGGGGACCCCGCGGTCAGTGTGGCGGGCAAACGGGTCAGCTTCCAAAACGGTGAGCAGAGGGAGTTCGATTGGATCATCTGCGCCACGGGGTATCGACCGGCGTGGATTCCGATCGAAGGCGGGATTGTGCAAACCGATGAAGACGGGTATCCCGTGATCTCTCCCACGGGGCAGTCTTCCCTCCCCGGCCTGTACTTTTGCGGGTCGCTGGCACGGTTCAACAAGCGTTGCGCCTTCATCCACGGTTTCCGCAATTACGTGGAAAAGGTGTTCTGGGATATTGCGGACCGGTTGTAACCTCCATTACGGCATCTTAACGCAGCGGTTACCGGCGGTTCCCCAACCGTCTCACCGGCTGCGGGTTGGCTGCGGGCGGATCGGTGGGAGACACCACGTTCGCCCCGGCCAGTTCCGCGATCAGTCCCACCGTCGCCTGGACCGCGTTGAAGCCCAGCGCAAAGTCGGGTTCCCGGTACGAGGCATAGGCATCCGTATTCTGGTGGTAGTACGGATTGATCCACTCGTTGCTGAGGCTGCGCCGGTTCTCCCGCACGCTGATGGAAGCAGTGTCGTTCCGGAAAGGCGTGTCATCGGTATTGGTGCTGAAGTCGGCACTGTTGGCCGGATACCGGGTCGAGTAGGTGCCGTTTTGGAGCCTCCAGCGCTGGGCCAGTTCCCTGGATTGGATGGCGTAGGTCGTCCCGGCCCTCCATTCCACGTCCAGGTCGGCGAAGGGGCTCTGGTCGGGCCCCGCCGTACCCACTCCGTGGTCATACAGGATCATGTCGTGCTGGAGAATGCCCAACCAGTGCGGCTCGGGAAACCGACCCGAGCCAGGAGGATCTTCCACGCCCTGCCTGCTTCGGCGGTCGTTCACATAGGCACGGGATCCGTAGAGTCCGGATTCCTCGTTGTCCCAGAGGATGAAGCGGATCGAGATGTCGGTCTGCACGTCCGGCGCGGCAAACACACGCGCCGCTTCCAACACCAGCGACACCCCGGAGCCGTCATCGTCTGCCGCACCTCCGCCGCCGCGCCCATCCAGATGGGCGGAGATGATGTACATCCTGTCCGGGTGCACGGTTCCTACCTTGGTGGCGTACAGGTTCGATCCGTGGAAGCCGTGATAGGTGAAATGGTGTTTCTCGGGCGCATAGCCCATCGTGCCGAGCTGCTGCCCGGCCCAGTTCTGGGCGTTTGAAAAGCTGGTGTACGGCGCGCAACCGGACATGCGGCAGCGGTCGCCGAAATCGGACAGGGTCTGGATGTCGGATTTGAACCGGTTGATGTCCAGCCGGTCGACGATGGTCTGGGCGACGCTCCGGGTGGGCGCGGGGTTCCCGCTGGTGATTACTACGTCGTCGATCCAGATATCGGTGATCTCGTTCGACGCATTCCGGTGGTTGGTGTACCCGCCCAGAATGAGGGTATGGGGACCGGCCGGGAGGGCACCCAGGTAGACCCGGTGTTGCGCCCATCCGGTCTCCTTCACGATCCCGCCGTCCCCGTCTCCGCCCACGTGGTCCACATAGTCCTTGGCGCCGCGACCGTGCAGGGTGCCATCGACGCTCACGAGCATCCGGCTGTACTCGTCGTACTCGTAATGGGCCGACTGTTGAAGACGGTAGCGGAAGCTGAGGAGAACGCCCCGCACGTCGGAGGAGAGATTCAGCGGATATGTCCAGCCGCCGGACATCCCTGCGATGTCGCTATCGTCTGCGCCCCCCAGCGTCACATGCAGGCCTCCCCCGCTGTGCCCGCCGGCAGGTTCATAGGTTCCGCCGGAATAGCCCGGCTGGCTGGTACCCCGAAACGTGTCGTCCTGGTAGCGGAAGCCCTCTGTCCCACCGTCGAACAGGGCGGAGAGAAGGGTTGCCGCGGGCGCGGTTGTGTCCGGGGTGGAATCGCTTCCCTCGCTTCCTCCATAGATTGCGAACACGAATAAACAAACGGGCATGATGGCAAGCCGCAGAAGACCGGTACGAGATTGCCCTGGCTTCGCGGGATACCCGTGTTTGCCGGGACGACCAGTCGCCTTCTTCATTGCCTCCCCCGGTGGGATATGCACGGCAGGAAGAACCGTCGATGCTCCGCAGGGACGGGATCAACGGTGCCGCATGGGTATTATCTCGCGGAAGAGGGAAACACAAGGGAAAAGAGGGCGGTCGCGCTAGGGTCGAACCTTGCGGCCCGGGGGAGCGAACTCGGGGAGACGATACTGGAGGGCCTCGGCGACATGCGGAAGGGACACGCGCGTTTCCGACGCCAGGTCGGCGATTGTCCGGGCCACCCGGGCCGCCTTTCCGATCCCCCGTCCGGACAATCCCATCTTGTCCCCGGCGCGGACGAGGAAGTTGCGGGCCTCGGGGGAGAAGGAGGACGTCATCTCGGCGTAGGGGATGCGTGCCGTCCCGTTTGCATGAAACGGTGTTCCGTCGAAGCGGCGGGACTGCACGCACCGGGCCTTCGTGACGCGCCGCCGGACGGAGGCGGATTCCTCCCCGCCGTGCGACGCGGACCAGTCGTCGGCGGAAAGGGGGGCGACGGTGACCGAGAGGTCGAACCGGTCCAGGAGGGCGCCGGAAAATTTCTGCGAGAAGCGAAGGAGGGCGGAGGGGGAGCATCGAC
>JBFKGZ010000152.1:0-3446 GCA_041633075.1 Candidatus Deferrimicrobiaceae bacterium
CCGCCCGCAAAGAAGCCGTCCCCGGCGGATATCGGAAAACCGGCAGGGGAAAAACCCGAGGTGAGGGGCTCCAGCATCCGGAATATCCGGCTCGTCCCCGGGGGGAAGGAGGAGGAGGTCGTTCTCACGGGTCGGAACCTGGACAGGATAACCTCCGCCAAAGTGATCCGGATGAACAAGACGCCGGTGAAGTCGATCGGCGTGGCGATTCTCGAGAAGACCGCAAAAGGGGCAAGGATCCGGTTCAAGGCAAGGGAAAGCGCACGGGAAGCAGGGAATCTTTCTTTGCGTCTTTTCGCGGGAACCGAGAGCATCGACGTGCCTCTCTTTTCCATAACGGTCGCGGTTCAGGCAGCGGGAAAAACGGCGCCACCGGCGATATCGTCTCCGGCCACCCCGATGGTACCCGGAAAAACCGCAGAAGTACCGGGATCCCAATTGCCCTCCCCTGGATCCACCGCCATTCCGGTTCCCTCCGCCCCACCCCCTGCCCTTCCGTCGCCAGTCGCTACGGATCCGGGCAAAATTCCTCCGCCCGGCCCGACGCCCGGGGGGGGGAGAGGACCCGGAGCGGGCGGACATGTCCCGACCCCGGAGATGATCGAGGAGGTGCGAAGAGCCGCGGCAAGATGTCCCGAGGAAGGTTCCCGTCCGGTGATTCGCTTTTCCGCCGACAAGGAGCCCTGGGAGACGTTAAGCACCGATACGGTGACGCTCCGCTGGCAGGTTCGGGCGGCGGACGGCAGCGCATGGACGCAGCCGGTCTACCTGAACCGCCACGACTTGTCCCGGACGGGAGGCGAGGCGACGGAAGTTGCCGCCGTCGTGGATTCCTGGCCTCTCCGGATCGCGGACCACGGTCCGCGCAGCTGGTCCTACACCCTCGAAACGGTGTGCGGAAGCGCCCACGTAACGGTCGGATGGCTGAGCGAACCCGTGGTGGAACGGGTCCCGTCGGTGACCTGTGTCAGAGAGCTTTCCTTGGAAACAGGACCCCATCTGTGCCCAAGGCTTCGGATCGAGGGGCATGGATTCGGAAGCGACCGCCTTCCCTACCGGAGGATATCGATCACCGGGACAGGGGGTACCGTACGGGAACTCTCCGATATCGAGTCATGGTCCAGTGACTCGATAACCGTGGATCTCCCCGACGATTTCCCCAGAGGCAATTACCGGGTCAATTTGTCGCGCGGCACAACGCCCGACCATACGGAGACGGCCTCCGGGTCCGTGGATGTCGCGTGGCAGTCGCGAGCGCGGATGGATTTTCTGGGGTTTGTGATCGAGGGGATGTTCAGCGGGGCGACGATTCGAATTCACAACCTCGGGGAATACAGTTGCGGGGCGAGATGGGCGGTCAATTTCTCCTTCCGGGACGGAGCGCTCGTGGATCCCTCCGGGGAGACCCTGAGCAATTCGGAGTTTCGCGAACGAGTCTCGTATTGTACTTCGTTGCCGTTGGGGGAAACGCCGCGGGACGAATGGTGTGTGGTGAAAAACCTTTGCAGCAGATACGAGAACGACTCGTATTTCCAGCTCACCGACCAACCGGCATGGCCCTTCGAGGTGTTCCCGGTTCGCATGCACAACATTGTCTTGGGAACAGTTCATTACTTCGTCACCGACATCAATTCGAACAGTGTCCGGGTGAATCTCCTTCCCAACGGGAATATCCGGACCGTCATGACCTTCGAGAGCGAGGGGAGAGAGTTCCGGGGTTACAGTACGGACCGGGACGGGGGCACGGTTTGGCCCGACGGCCATATCGACGGAATGAGTTTCGTGGTTCTCCTCGAACCGACGATCGAAGAAGGACAGCTGACCTATCGCGCGGGCGAGACCCAGTTCGGCGGCACGATCCAGGCAAGGGGGATTTGCGATCTGGGGCCGGACATCTGCGACGGGCTGTTCGATTACAAGCGAACGATCTCCACAACCGTCGAAAGGACGTTTCAAGAGGGATTCAACAACGAAACAAACCAGCGCCGTCTCAGAGATACCATAGCGGAACAGTTTCGAACATTCGGAATCGGAAGAATAGGAACGATCTCCTTTGAAGGAGGGTGGGCGATCATCGATGAGGAGTGAACAGTCCTTCCTTTCCGAAACGGAGAATCCGTCGCTTATCCGGGTTCACGGCACGGTTTCGTTTTCCGGTTTGCAGGAAAACGAAAATTGATAAGCGGCAGGAACATAGGTCTTGTCGCGTTCAACCCTGCCCAGGTAGGCATCGCACACGTTTCCCCGGGTCAGAATGCCCGGGCTCGCGAGGATTCCCCGCCCGGGCCGCTTTAGAAGCACGTCCTCGGGAACATGGATCGTCTTTCCGGGGGCGTACCGTATCGTTATGGCATCGCCTGCTTTCAGATCGCTTCGCGTCCTGCGAACCTCCAGAACCTCTGCCCGCACGATCGCGCGGGAATCCTCGTCGACCTGAACCTCCAAAACCCGTATTTGTACCACTTCATCCGCCTTTTCCGTGAAGGAGCCGGTGGGGAGAACCGCATGGGAAAACCCTGCCGGCAAAAGCAGGCAACAGATGAAAAACAATGAACGTATGGAATAACCCCTTGTCATCGGGAACCGCTCTGGCGTCTCCTGTCCACAGGATCAAACGCCCGGGTTCCGCCGGATCGTCCCCATCGTTTCAACCCCGGACCGGCTCGGATCGGGGCCGCCGGCCCGTCCTGTCAATCCGATTTTTCCAGGAATACCCGACCGGCCTTGATCCAATCATGGGAAGACTGTACGAATTTGTACCCCTCCACATAGATCCATACGCCAAGAGGAGGAGGAAACATCCGTAACGAATAATAGATGTTCCCTAACCGGTTCGTCTCTTGCTTCACCCAGTACTCGGGGCATTTCGATGGAAGGCAATCGGGCGTGCGCCGCAACCAGATATTGGCTTTCGGCGGACGGGTCAGCCAGACACTTTTATTGGAAAGCTGCTCCTGTGTTTTCGCCTCGAGGAGTTTGAGCCGGATGTTCCCTTTATCGATCTCTTCCTCCGGGTCCAGCTCAATCAACCATTGTTCTTCCGATATTTGATGACCAATGGCTTTCCACTTGCCTCCGAACCGGTATCCGGGCGTTGAGAGGGTCCTCCCATTCTGGAGAATGTCCTTGGTTACCGTAACCTCACCATCCCCGTCCGTATTGCGAATCCATTTCTTTGCCTTCCAGGGACACGGAGGTTTAATACATTGTGCTATCACGCCCCCCTCAAAGGTAACTTCGGCATCTGCGATCACATCGCCGGTTTTGCCGTCCATGAGCCGGATCCGTACTTCTTCAAAACCCAGCTCCGGTTTTCGGGTCAGACCTCTTTCCTCTCGAGGAAAGCCGCGTTTTCCTCCCTCCGCGGCGTCTGCTCCGGAATAGGAAGGGGAACAGGTCAACAGAAGAAGAAGAACCGGGAATACGGCGGAGCGATATTTCATGGA
>JBFKGZ010000153.1:0-3388 GCA_041633075.1 Candidatus Deferrimicrobiaceae bacterium
CGTCTGGCGCACGTCGTCGAAGGAGGGGTTCATCTCCGCGGTCGCCTGCAGCTTCTCGTGAAAGACGACGAGGATCATTGCGAACTGTCCGCAGAGGATCGTGCAGGTCGAATCCTCGATGTTGCACCCAAGCTCGTAGAGAATTCTGCTGACCTCCGCGACGATCCCCGGCCGATCCTTTCCCATCACGCTCACCGAGAAATGTCCCATACCGCAAAGCCCCCTTCCCCCCTCAAAGGGTCGAAAAATAGGAAATCAGGATACCACGCGCTCCCTCCGGAACAGAACCGGAGGGGCGGGGAAAAAGGTGATTCTCATGCGGGAGGGTGCAAACGCAAGCGAACCGTGCGGATATCGGTGAGAATTTTTTTTTCCTTCGCTCGCCCGGGCGGCTCCTGCGCCCGATTCGGATCGTGCTACCGGGGAAACGGCCGTACCCTTCGCCAACGGACCGCGGCTGCGTTACGGGCCTGCCGGGCTATCTCCTGGCCTGCTCCCGGGCACCGATGGTCGGCAAACCGGCTTCCAGCGGCAGGCTGTCATCCTTCGACCAGCCGATCCAGGAACTGTCGTAGTTGTGCAGCTTCTCCAGTTCCCATCCGGAAAGATAGAGGGCGAAGATCACCTGGGTGGTGCGCACCCCGGACTGGCAGTAGAAGTAGTGTTCCTTCTCCGGATCGAAACCCAGCTCACTCAGCAGGGGCGCAATCTCGGCCGCCGTCAGCCACTCTGCGCGGTTCTCCTTCTTCTTGAAGAGGGTCCACTCGCTGTGCCGGCCTCCGGGGATGCGCCCGGCACGATAGGCCCCTTTCTTCAGCGTATCGCCGGTAAACTCCTCGATGCTGCGGGTGTCCCACAACTGGGCCGCGGGATTATTGCGAAGCGCCGCGATATCGGCGGTATCTACCCGCAGGTATGGGAGAGCGACTTTCGCAACGAAGTTCCCGGGCTGTGCCGGAGCGTCGGGAGGCTGCACCTCGACAGGATAGCCCGCAGCCTTCCAGGCCTTGATCCCGCCGTCAAGCACCCGAACGTCGGTCTTGCCGTAGTAGGTGAAGGCCCACCAGAGCCGGGTGGCGTCTAACTTGGAGTCGTAGACAACCACCGTGGAGTCCCGGTTGATGCCGAGTCTCCGGGCCAGCTCCGTGAAATCGTCTGCATCCAAGATGTTTCCCGTGACGCCGTTTTGGGTGTCGGGAGGCGCTGCGTAGTCGGGTCGGTCCAAATGGTAGGCGCCGGGGATGTGCCCTGCGTGGTATCCCGCGCTGCGTTCCGCCGCAATGATGACCAGGCTCGGGTCGCCGGCATCCAGCAGGCCTTTCAGTTCCTGGACGGTGATCAGGGCATTGCCGCGGGGAAACCCTTTATACTCAGCCTGCGCGGCAGAGGAGCCGGCCACCAGTAGGAACGGAAGGGACAGGAGTGCAAGGAAGGTACGAATGGCAATCTTCTTCATTTCTGGCTCCTTTTGAGCTTTCGTATGGATTACGGAGCAATATACTATAATGCCCATAGGGTTTGTCAAGGACTAATTGTTTATAATTCCCATCGGATATATCAAGAACTAATTGGTAATGCGCCAGGAGCCTGCCCTGACGATCTGAATGGGGGAATTCTTGGGGGGAGCCCCCGGCTGGATTTCGCCAAATGGATTTACATCTTGTCCAACAACGCCCTGACGGTTGGACGATCCCCCGGGCCGATGCCGATGTGATGCAGATGGATCGTTCCGCCCGGATCGATCAGCACATCTCCGCCACGCTGGAAGATGTCCCCATCCGACTTGATTACCTTCTTTCCCCTGACGATCTCCTGCAGATACGCCCACCACGTTTTCGGACCAAAAATATCCCAAAAGGAAGCGGAGAGCATGCCATAGTTCCTGTACGTTTCGCGGGTATCATCGACAAGAAGAGGCCAGGTCAGCGCAGTCTCCTCAACGTACCTGAGCGCAAGGAATCCGGCTTCAAATGTTATCACTACGATCTTTACGTTCCGCTTTCCGAACTCCTCTTCCTGATCACGCAACTGCGTGATGTGCGCCCGGCAAGGGAGTCAGCCAAGGTGGCGATGGAACACCATCAATAGCCAACTCCCCCGGTAGTCCTCGAGACGGTGGGTCTTTCCGCTGCTGTCCCGAAGGGTAAACGGTATGGCCGGTTTTCCCGTCAAATACCCCATGCTACTTCCCGTACCGCTCCTCGTAGAATTTCTGCATCCTGTCCCGCTCCTCCTTGCTGATCCCCTTCATCCACTTGTGCTGGTCCTGGGCGAGAAGGAAGGCGGTCGAGCCGGGCAATAGTTCCTCGGCTTCGGGGAGAAGCTCCATGTAGAAACGCTCCGCAACCTCGAAGAACCCGTGCCACTGCGTGTAGTCGGGAGCCATCATCGACGCCCCGTGCCGCGCCCTCCGTCCCTCGTGATGCCAGAGGAGAAACCAGGTCCATTCGATCTTTTCGTCGAACTGGGTCGGCGTGAGTTTCCCTGCGTCGGAAAGCTTCTTCATCAGCTCCGCGCCCGGCTTGGCGAATTTTTCGTTGTAGAGCTCGACCGTGATGTCGTACTGGGTGAAGAAGGCGTCCGAGAACTTCCGGTTGTGGCAATTGACGCACACGGTCTTCATCGTGTCCCGCTTCGTTTCCCAGTTTTCGAGCTTCTTCGAGATCGCCGGCCGGAGCGTCCAGGAAATCCTCTCTCCCGGGTCGTGGGTCACGGGGAGGTCGACGGTCGCGCTCAGGTGGCAGGTGGCGCAGGTAGGCGCTGCCGTGTAGTCCTTGCCGACTACCCACGAACGGGATTCGAGGTTCATCCGGTCCCGGTTCGCGTAAAAGGCGATTCCGTGCTTGGACTCGTCGTAGATCTCCTTCTGCGGGTGATCGGGGCCCAGGTGGCACTTCCCGCACGACTCCGGGGAACGCGCCACCTTGGCGCTGAACAGGTGGCGGGAGTGGCACGCGGTGCACGATCCCTTCGATCCATCCGGATTGATCCGGCCGATGCCGGTATTGGGCCAGGTGGTCGGGTCCACCTTGTTGTTCGGGAGGATCTTTACGATGCTTCCGTGGCACTGCTTGCACCCGGAGATCGCTGCAGGCGGCCCCTCGACCACCTCTCCCAGGAAGTTGTCGAGGCTCCCCAGGATGTCTGCGGCCTTGGCGTGGTGGCTTCCCTGGAACTGCTTCGACTCCTTCTCGTGGCACTGCGCGCAGTCGTTGGGCGTGACGATTGTGGCAACCAGCCTGCCGTAATGGTCGAATGCGTCCCTGTCCTCCTTGTTCGCCGCATGGCAGTCGATGCAGCCCACGCCTTCCCGGCCATGGGTGCTGTACCTCCACTCCTCGATCGCCGTGGCCGCCACCTTCTCCTTCTGGTGACAGTCGACGCACGC
>JBFKGZ010000154.1:0-3369 GCA_041633075.1 Candidatus Deferrimicrobiaceae bacterium
GAGAAAAGCAATAGCCCCGTCAGGATCTTCGGATAGAAAAAGGTTGTCTTCTGCGGGAGGACGTGGCCGGAAAGGGAAACATCCCGGAACTCCCCGACGGTGATGGGGTTCAGGAAAAACGCCGCCTGGATCGTGCCGCTGCCCAGATCGGCCGTCGCAACGGCTGGGTCCTTGTAATACGTTACGTGCTGCCCGGCGGTCACCGCCTCCGGAGTGATGCCAAGGATCTGCTCGAACAGGAAACCGTGCAGCAGCACCACGTCGAGCATGCGGAGCGAATCAGGGAATCCGGACAGCCGTTCCTCGTAAAACCGCGCAAAGTCGGGAAAGATGATGAGGTGGTACCGGTTTCCGCCGGCACTCCAGGCGATGGCCTTTCCTTCCTGCCCGGCCGCGGCTACCGAACGCATCGCGTCCTCCGGGGAGCCCGTTCGGGTTTCCATGGGAAGGACCGCCCTCACCTTTTCGGCAAACGATTCCTCCGTAAATCCTGCGAGGGAATGAACGCCCCGGTGGGTGGGAAGGATCACGATCCCCTCATCGTCCATGTTGCACAGGAACATGAGGACGTGCTCGTACGCCGCCGCCTCCCTCATGCCATGGTTTTTCCTCATCTCGTCCCGGAAAGCGAGCGCCGTTTCGTACCTGTGGTGCCCGTCCGCGATAAAAATCTTTTTGTCCGACATCTGTCCGGCAGTGGCCGCAAGAACCGTCGGATCGTCCACCCTCCACACGCGGTGCTTCACGCCCAGGTCATCGGTCGCGAGAAAATCGGGGGTCCTCCGCACTTTTCCGATCAGCGGGGCCGCCGCCTGGCCGGACGGGTCCGAATAGAGCGCAAAAATGGGGCTCATGTGCGCCTGCGTCGCCCGCATGAGCCGGAGCCGATCTTCCTTGGGGCGGGAATGCGTCTTTTCGTGCGGATACACCGTCCCTTCCCCGAAAGCCGACAGCCGGAGGGCGCCAAGGAATCCCTTCCGCACGACGGTCCCGAGGCCCTGGATATCGAACTCCTGCTCGTAATAGTAGAACGCCGGGGAACTGTCGCGCACGAGCGTCCCCTCGGACTGCCACAGCCGATAGTACCCGGCGGCGCGGGTATACTTGTTCTCCGAAGGGCCGTCTCCCTCCTCCTCCAGGCCGAAATCGATCCAGACGATGTTCCGGAGGTTACGCAGATGGAGCCGGTTCTGTTCTTCCGGGGAAATCACATCGTACGGCGGGGCAACGACCTCGGACAGGTCGCCCACTTTTTCCACATCGTAATGGATGCCCCGAAACGGCGACACGATGGCCATGTTCTATCCCTTTCCGAGAAAGCCGGTTATGGTCCGGAAGGGGATCGCCCCTTCCCTCAGGAGAAGAACCTCCCCCTCCCCGGCAAGCACGACGGTCGAACCGGGCGGCGGCGGGGAGACGGGGGGAATCCCCGGCATTGCCGGCGCCGGCCCGTCCCACAGAATCCAGTCCACCTCACCGGCGAACTCGTTCAACATCTCCTCGGGCGTCCTCCAGGCTCCCGGAGTCCCCGACCGGTTGGCCGATGTCCCCGTGATCGCACCCCCGACCGCCGCAGCCAGCGCCCGCGGGACCGGATGGTCGGGTACGCGCAGCCCCACCGTCCCCGTTCCCCCGGTGACGGCTTCCGGAAGCCCCGGAGAGGCGGGAAGAACGATCGTCAGCGCTCCCGGCCAGAATCTCTCCATCAGCCGCGTTGCGTCCGCGGGAACACCCCGGGCCAGGGAAAACGCCCTTTCCCGCTCGTCGAGAAGGAGGGGGATCGGCTTTTTTCCCTTTCTCCCCTTCGCGGAGACAAGACGCGCGATCGCCTCCTCCGAGGCGGGGTCGACGGCGAGTCCGTAGACCGTATCCGTCGGACAGATCACCATCCCTCCGCCGCGCAGCGAATCGACCACCCCCGGGGGCAGGAGAGGAGTGGTCCCTGCGTCCAGGCGGGCCAGGCGGGTCACCCCGCCTTCTCTCCATCCAGCACGACTAGGTCCCCTTCGGGAACCCCAAGCGCCCGGGAGACGACGGGGCACTTGCAACGGAACAGGAAGTACGCGTGGCGGACCCGCCCGACAAGGGTTTCGAAATTCGCCTGTCCTTTCGACAGGATCAGGTCGGACCCCGCGATCCTGTCGCAAAACGATTTCGTGCAGAGCCCGAGGTCGGTCCCCACCCCCCGGTTTCCGTTCGACACGACCTCGCCGTAGACGGACAACCCGATCCGGTGTGCCTCCGCCTCGGTCAGGTCGTCGATGACGGCCTCCCCCTTTACGCCGATCCAGACGGTCTTCCCCTCCCCCGCGAGCCGGGCCAGGAGCGGAACGTCGAAGGCCACTTCCCCCGCATTGTCCAGCAGGATCCCGATCGTCCGGGAACGAAGCATCCGGTCCCGGAGCCCCTCCGGCATCCGGCGGGCACCGTCCGCCGCGGTGAGCCGCCCCATCTCGCTTTCCATGGATTCCTTTTCGATGATCCCGGAGTCCATGATATTGCCGAAGGCCGACAGCCAGACGGCTGCCGCCATCGGGTCCGGCGAGGCCGCAACGAGAGACTCCGCCCGCGAGGAAATCTCATCGAACCGGGCGATCTCCCGCTCCTTCACGCCATGAAAGGGGTCGTCGGTTCCCAGCTCGCGCCGGACGGTCTCATGCAGCCGGGTGGCGACCCTCGCCGGGATCTCCCCTTCCGGGGCATCGGCCAACATGCCGGTGACGCGCGCCGCCAGGGCCTTCCGGGCGGACTCGGAGGCACCGTGCGCTCGGGCCGCAAGGTCCGCCTGCCGAAGAAAGCAGGGAAAGCACTCGGGAGAGAGCGCGATCATCGTACCTCTTCCGCCGAGGAGGCTACCTCCTCGGACATCCTCAGCCTGTGCTCCCCGACCTTCTTCCTTATGCCCGGGTCGGTCAGGGCGAGAATCTGCGCCGCGAGGTGCCCGGCGTTCTGCGCTCCCGCCTTCCCGACCGCCATGGTCGCCACGGGTATCCCCGCCGGCATCTGGACCGTCGAGAGAAGGGAGTCGAAGCCGGAAAGCGGGGAGCTTGCCAGCGGCACCCCGATCACCGGAAGAAGGGTCTCCGCGGCAACCACGCCCGCGAGGTGCGCGGCGGCGCCGGCACCGGCGATGATGACCGAATATCCCTCCTCCTCGGCCTGGCTCACGACCTGCCGGGTGCGATCGGGAGACCGGTGCGCCGACGCCACGGTCATCGAGCAGGGGATCCCGTACTCGGACAGTGCGCGGGCGGCCTCCGCCATCACCTCCCTGTCCGCCCTGCTCCCCATAAGGATCAGAACCTTGCCGGCCATCGTCATGCCCCTTCCCGCTCGAGCGCCCGTTTCCCGATGTCGGTCCGGTAATAC
>JBFKGZ010000155.1:0-3323 GCA_041633075.1 Candidatus Deferrimicrobiaceae bacterium
ATTATGATCCTCCACCAAAGAAAATTGAGGACAAAATACGGGAAAAAACTTGACAACCCAAAACCAACCTGTTATTGAGTAATATAACTGAACGTAAAAAGGGCATACTGAATGGTCATAAATGCTCTTAACAGCGTGATACCCTCCCGTACCAGGGTCGACATCCTCGTAAAGCTCTTCCTTAACCCGGGACTCAAAGCCTACCTGCGGCAACTCGCCTCCGAATTCCAGGTCTCGACCAATGCCGTCCGGACCGAGCTCAACCACCTGACCGACCACAAGATTCTCGTCTCGGAGCGAAGCGGCCGAAGCGTCTACTATCGGGCCAACACCGACCACCCCCTGTTCCCGGAACTGTTCTCGATGGTCCGCAAGATCACGGGCATCGACGAACTGGTGCGATCTGTGGTCGACCGGCTCGGCAACCTGGAGGCGGCCTTCCTCGTTGGAGATTATGCCCGCGGAATCGACACGGGGATCATCGACGTGGTTCTGGTGGGCGATATCGACAAGGTCCAGCTCGACGATTTCGCCCTGAAGACCGAAGCGTACATCCAGCGGAAGATTCGATCCCTGGTCCTTACCGAGGAAGAGTTCATTCGCCTCACGGAGAAGAAGAGCTTCGATCCCATCGTCAGATTGTGGGACCAGAAGGACGGGATCGATCCGAAAGGAAAGGATTCCATGAAAGTCGGGGCGAGCTGAGGATTATGGAAACAAACGAGAAGAACCCGATCAAGGGAGGCGGGGGCGCACCATTCGACCTGGTCATCGAACCAGGCGGAAGTTTCCGCCATTACTGGCACGATCTGTGGCAATACAGGGAATTGTTCTATTTCCTCTCCTGGCGTGACATCCTCGTCCGCTACAAGCAGACGGCCATTGGTATCGCCTGGGGGATCCTCCGTCCCCTGTTGACAATGATCGTCTTCACGATCATCTTCGGTTACCTGGCGAAGCTCCCGTCCGAAGGGGTCCCTTACCCGATCCTGGTTTTCGCGGCCATGCTCCCGTGGCAGTTTTTTTCCAGTTCCCTGACCGAGTCGAGCAACTCGTTCATCACGAACGCCAACATGCTCACGAAGATCTACTTCCCCCGGCTTATCGTCCCGGCCAGCGCGGTCATCGTCAACCTGGTCGACTTCCTGATCTCCTTCGTCATCCTCGGGGCCCTCATGGCCTGGTACCGGTTTGTCCCGGACGCTCGGGTCCTCGCCCTTCCCCTTTTCCTGGGCATGGCGTTTCTTGCCTCCTTCGGGCTCGGGCTCTGGCTGGCCACCCTGAACGTCAAGTACCGCGATTTCCGGTACGTCGTGCCGTTCATCGCCCAGTTCGGCCTGTACATCTCCCCGGTCGGGTTCAGCAGCAGCGTGGTCCCGGGAAAGTGGCGTCTGCTCTATTCGATCAACCCGATGGTCGGAGTCATCGACGGCTTCCGGTGGGCGATCCTCGGAGGGGAAATCCGTATGTACTGGCCGGGATTCCTGCTTTCGGCGACGGTAACGCTGATCATCTTCCTCCTGGCGGTCCGGTATTTCCGGGCGACCGAGAGGAAGTTCGCGGACATCATCTGATCATGGGAAATCCGATCATCACCGTCGATGGACTGGGGAAGAAATACCTTCTGAGCCACCAACGGAAGGAGCCCTACACCGCCCTTCGGGACGTCATGGCGGAGAAGGCCAAGCGTCTCGCCAACCGCATGATCCACCCCTTTTCGGGCGGGTCGTCCTCCGGTCCGGCTCCCGGTCTGGAGGAGTTCTGGGCCCTGCGGGACGTGTCCTTCGACGTCAACCCCGGCGACCGGGTGGGCATCATCGGACGCAACGGTGCCGGGAAATCCACCCTCCTGAAAATACTGAGCCGCATCACGGAACCGACGGAAGGCAAGGTTCGCCTCCGGGGCCGGGTGGCGAGCCTTTTGGAGGTGGGGACCGGGTTCCATCCGGAGTTGACCGGGCGGGAAAACATTTTCCTAAACGGTGCCGTTCTCGGCATGACGAAAGCGGAGATCCGGAGGAAGTTTGACGAGATCGTGGATTTCGCGGAAGTGGAGAAGTTCCTGGACACGCCGGTGAAGCGATACTCCTCCGGGATGTACGTCCGGCTGGCGTTCGCCGTGGCCGCCCACCTCGAGCCGGAGATCCTCGTGGTGGACGAGGTCCTGGCGGTGGGGGATGCGTCGTTCCAGAGAAAATGCCTTGGAAAAATGGAGGACGTGGCCTCCCAGGAGGGCCGGACGGTGCTGTTCGTGAGCCACAACATGGGGGCCATCCAGTCGCTCTGCCGGCGCGCCATCTGGCTGGATGGAGGCAGGATCGAGCAGGACGGAGAATCGGAAACTGTGATCAACGCATATGGGAAGCGTCTGCAGAGTGCGAACGGATTCACGGCGTCCCTGACGAGCCTGGACGGGACGATCAGGATCGAGCAGATTCGTCTGATGGACGGGCACGGTCAGAACACATCCGTGTACTCCCCCGGCAGCCCGGTCACGATCGAAATCCGCTATCGCACGGAACAGCCGGTTCATCTCCCTTATCTCTGGATCGGCATTCGAAGCCAGTTCGGATCCCTCTTCGGAGCCAACATGCTTTTGGATGGCGTAAGGCCCGGGGTCCTCGAAGACCGCGGGACCATCCGATGCACGTTTCACTCTCTGCCCCTTTTGCCCAATCAGATGTACCGGGTGATGTTCGGCGGACGCGAGGCGGACGGTTTGTCTCTCCTGTTCAAGACAACCGAGGTCACGCATTTCCTCGTCGCCGGCTCCGCGGAAGAGATGGGGCTGAAAGGGGAGCATGCCGACAGCATAATGGGGCAGTCGGCCCCTGTCCTTCTCCCCTACACGTGGGAGCTTCCGGACGGGAGAACCGTGCCCGTCAATCCATTCCTCCAGGTGCGAAGATGACAACAAGCCTCGATTGGAAGAACAGCGGCATATTGGTTACGGGGGGAACAGGTTCGTTCGGAAACAAATTCGTCGAGACCATCCTGAACGATCACCCGGAAGTCCGGCGCATCGTCGTCTACTCCCGGGACGAACTCAAGCAGTTCGAGATGGCCCAGCGGTTCCCTACGGAGCGGTTCCCCCAGATCCGGTACTTCGTCGGCGACGTCCGGGACAAGGACAGGCTCTACCGGGCGCTGGAAGGGATCGACATCGTGGTCCACACGGCCGCGCTCAAGCAGGTACCCGCCTGCGAGTACAACCCCTTCGAGGCTGTGAAAACGAACATCCTCGGCGCGCAGAATATCATCGAGGGCTGCATCGACCAGGGGGTGAGACGGGTCGTCGCCCTGAGCAGCGACAAGGCTGCTGC
>JBFKGZ010000156.1:0-3311 GCA_041633075.1 Candidatus Deferrimicrobiaceae bacterium
CGCGGGGTGACGATGCGCGGCAGAGCCGTCCGCTCTGAAGCCGGAATGGCAGTTCACGCACCACTCGGACATACCGGACCCATAATCGACGTGGTTTGTGTCGGTCTCAGCGGGCCACTGGCCGCGGGATCCGTGATAGGCCTCGGCGATGGGCGCGGCGTTGGCGAAGGAAATCCCGGCTGCCTGCTCTCCGCCGTCGTAGCCGACGCCGCCCAGGATCCGGTAGTTCCCGAACATCGAGCCGGCGGGCGGAAGGCCGTCGGCCTCGCCGTAGGAGCCGGATCCGGAAATCGGAAGAGGATTGAGGTTGTTGGCGATCTTCCCGTGCGGATCGTGGCAGCTGTTGCAGCCCAGCCAGGCAGCCTGGTAATTCACGGTGCCGTTGCTCGGGCCCGTGGTGAGGACGTTGTCCTGGACCATGGTGAAGTCGGCGGCGATAACGCTATGGCCTTTCGTGGCCTTGATGGCGGTTCCGCCACGGGGAAGCGGCGTATCGATGGTGGTCCACCAGAAGTCCCCGCCGGGGGTGTAGGTGTTGGCCGCCGTCGTCGACCCGTCGCTAAGCGACCTGTAGATTCTTACGTGACAGCTCAGACAGGTGGAGCTGGGGTCCGTTCCTACCAGCAGGAAACTGTTGATCCCGGTCCCGGGAGTGGTTGTGCCGGGGATAATCGTTGCCCCGTCCTGGGAATTGTGCATGGTGTGGCAGCCGTCGCAGTGGGCGACGCCGCCCGCGTGGAACGCGAGTGCCGTGCCGCTCAAGCCAAGGGTTACCATGGCCCCGAGCACGAGGATCATCAGTATTTTTGTGCCCTTCATTTCATCCTCCCATTGGGTTTTTTTCTCCGGCGGCCCGGCCGCCCTTTGTCCTCAAGGGCCCGTAGGCTTTGTGCCCCCACCTCACGATGGGTTTACCTTTTTCGGAGGATGAGCGGTTCCGCCGAACGAAGCCGGCGCCTTTCCCTTCTCGGATGAATCAGATTCCTCGCTTTCTTTCCCCACCACCTCCTTTCCCTGTATGGAGGAGATTTTCGACCGATCTATTTCGACCTTCTCGGTGATCCGGAACACGGAGACCCCCCGGTTCGCAGCCTGTGAGACGTACAGCCTGCCCTCGGCATCCACGGCGAGGCTGCCGGGAACGATCAGGTTCCCTTTGCCATACCCCCGGTAGCCGAACTCCATCTGGAACTGGAGGGAATTTCCGAATACGAGAACAACGCACCGCAACCTGTCCGAAACGTAGATGTACCCCCGTTCGTCCGTGGTAATTCCGCTTGCAATCCCGAACTTTCCGGGCCCGCTTCCCGGCATGCCGAAGGCGGTGATTTTTTCGTCGGGAGACAGCCGGAAGGCACGGAAAAGGCCCGGGACGGTAAAGAGCAGGTTCCCCCCCCGGTCCACACAGAAGCCGAACATTCCGGTAAGGACGCCCTTCTTTTCCTTCTCGGATAGCTCCAGCATGGGGAGGATATCGTAGCCCTTGAGAAAACGTCCGTTTTCGTCGATGACAGCCACCTGCATGGCGCCAAGCTGGGCAAGGTAGATCCGGTTGTCCCGGAGCACGAGCCGATCCGGCGCGAAGGCGGAAAATTCCGGCGGGAAATCGGTGAATTCGATATCCGAAATGGGCCTGCCGCGGAAATCGCATTTCAATATCAGATATTTAAATACATTTTGCGAAACCCTGCGGTACTGAAGAAGGAGGATATTCCCATCGGGGTCCACTGATCCGTCCAGCACGCTGCCCAGATCATCCTCGTCCCCGAAACGGTAAATTTCCATCCCCTTGTCGTTGAAGACGGTGATATCCCGTCCCCGGCGATCGATCACATAGATTTCATTATGTTTCTTGTCTGCGAAGAGAATCCCCAACTGGTACGGGATCTGACCGGAGAAGTTCGAAAGGTTGTATAGATACGAGACGGATGCCCCCCCGAGTGCGGAAACCGGATGGGAACCCGCAAACAATAAGGCGGCACAAAGAAACGTTAATAATATTGGTTTTATTTGCCTGTTCTGCATGCCTGATGGTTTCCTCGCTTCCATAACTACTAGCGATAACCGTGCCAAACCATATGTTATTGTTTTTATTATGTTTTGTCATGGGAGGCTTGGAGCGGATGGGTCAATCCGGACGCGCCGGATTCCGATTACTCTATGATTCTCAGATGGTTAATGATGCGTTACGACTGACGCACCTAAGAAACGGAGGAAACACTATGTTTTTTAGGCAGATACAGAAATGGGGGAGAATCGTTATTTTCCAAACACCTCTATCCTGCCGGGCCCCGAACCCCTTGCCCGGGTCAGCGCCATGCTCGCCATCCCCAGCAGGTCCTCGGCGGACTTCACCTGAAATGGTTTCATTCCGCCGGGTGGTAAGACCTCCATCGACGCGAGTCCCACGCTGCACGTCACGTCGGTCTTTCGGTCGTCGATAAGGGAGACTCTATCCTGCACTTTGGACCGGACCATGTCTGCCTTCATGAGGATCCGTTCCGAGGTTGCCTCCGGTAGGATGAGGGCGAACTCGGCCTCTCCGCTGCGGGCAACAACGTCGGAACTCCGTATGGCGTTGCGGATCACCTGGCTCGTTGCCGAGAGGATCCTGTTCCCCGCAGGGGGGCCGAACGCGGCTTTCATCTTCTCCAGGTTGTCCAGTCCCAGGATCGCAAGGGCCAGGTTCCGCTTGTACCGTTGCGACCGGTGGAACTCTTCGTTCAGGCGTGCTTTGAAGTAGGCGTGGTTGTACGACCCCGTCAGGGTGTCCTTGACGCAGAGGGCGACCACCTCCTCCATCCGGAGGTCGTACTCCCTGAGCAGCCTCCCGTGTGCCTCCACTTTTCCGGCAAGGATCAAGGGATCAAAAGGAACGGTGATATAGTCATCGGCGCCGGCCTTCAGAGACGCGAGGATCGTTTCGGAACTGGCATCGGTCACGGCAATCATCGGAAGACGTTTGGATGCCCCCGCCCCTTCCTTGATGGCCTTGCAGCTTTCCGTAGCGCGACCCCTTTCCCCCCGGAACCCGACGAGAACGGCGTCCACAGGCTCTCTCTGAACAATCTCCAGTGCCTTTCCGGCGCTTTCCGCTTCGAGCGTCCGGAATCCCGCCTTTTTGAGAGGGGTGCCGATGGCCTTGCGGTCCGACGTCTCTGCGGCGACGATCAGGATTCGCATCTTTTCTATACCTCCGGTTCTTCCCGCACCGTCACCGATCCGGCGGGCTGGCTTGGTCTTTTGCTTCGATCCGATGGTACCATCCACGGTCGCTTTGAACCGGGCGAAGTCGATCGGTTTGGGGACGA
>JBFKGZ010000157.1:0-3194 GCA_041633075.1 Candidatus Deferrimicrobiaceae bacterium
GCTCGACATCTCTCTTTCGGGCCTGGGAAGGATGCGGAGGGAGGTGCTGTGGGTCGGGGGGGCACAAGTCTCGGCTACGATCCTTTTCACGCTGCTGGTCCTCACCCTCTGGGGACTTCCCGTTCCGGAAGGACTGTTCATCGGGTTCGTCGTTTCCCTTTCGAGCACGGCCATCGTCCTGAAGGTGCTGACCGACCGGATGGAGATCGACACGAGTCATGGCAGGATCGCCACCGGGATCCTGATTTTTCAGGACCTGGCGGTCATCGCCATGATGCTTCTCCTCCCCTCGCTGCGTCAGTGGGAGACGGCGAAGTCCCTGGAGGTGCTGCTAACCCTGGCCAAGGCGGGGGCAGGCGTCGCGGCGCTGCTCGTCCTGTCCCGGTTCCTCGTTCCTCGACTCCTGAAGGAGGTCATCCGGCTAAACAGCCGGGAGATCCTTGCCCTCACGGTGATGATGGTGGTCACGGGGACCGCTTTTCTTGCCCACCGGTGGGGACTTTCCCTGGGGCTGGGGGCCTTCCTGGCGGGGCTTGTCATCTCCGAGTCAGACTACGTTCACGAGATCGCGGCGCAGGTCATGCCATTCCGGGACGTCTTCACGGGGGTCTTCTTCATCTCCGTGGGGATGCTCCTCGATCTGCCGTTTCTTGCGCGGAACCTCCTCCTCATCCTGCCGGTGATGGTGGCGGTGGTCCTCCTCAAGACGGTTTCCACCGGAGCGGCGATCCGGGCGCTGGAGCACCCCTGGCGCCTGGCGGTGATCGTTTCCGTCACCCTCATGCAGATCGGCGAGTTTTCGTTCTTGCTCATGTCCGAGGGATACCGCATCGGGCTCATCGGGCCGATCCAGTATCAGTTTCTGCTCGCCATCGCCATTCTGACCATGGTGGCGACCCCGTTCGTTATGGACGCCGGCCCGGGGATCGCGACCCGGTGGGAGCGGTGGGTGACGGGGATCGCCTCCCTCCCGGAGCCGGAGAAGGGGGGGGGAGTGCGGAGGCACGGGATGGAGAACCACGTGATCATCGCCGGTTTCGGAATGAACGGGAAGAATCTTGCCCGGGTCCTCCGGACCACGCGTGTTCCGTACGTCGTCGTCGACCTGAACGACGCCCAGGTCCGGGAAGGCCGGGCGGCGGGGGAGCAGATATTCTACGGGGACGTCAACCGGCCGGAAATCCTCGAGAGGGTAGGGGTCGGGCGCGCCCGGATACTCGTGCTTGCCATCTCGGACCCGATGGCCACGAGGCGGGCGGTTGCGATCGCGAGGAGGAGCAACCCGAACCTGTTCATCCTCGTCCGGACGCGCTACGTGACGGACGTGGACGACCTGATCGGGCTCGGGGCGAACGCGGTGATTCCGGAGGAGTTTGAAACGTCCGTGGAGATCTTCTCACGCGTTCTGGCCGAGTACCATGTCCCAGACCACGTGATCCGCCAGCAGGAGGAGATTATCCGGCAAGGAACGTACCGTATCCTCCGTGAACGGGGGCCGGTGCCCAGCGAAGAGGTCCTGGCCGGATTCGAGGAGTTCCTCCGCCGGAAGGTGATCGAGATCTTCTACGTGGCGCCAACCTCGGGCTGGGAGGGGAAAACGGTGGGGGACCTCCCCGTGGGAAACGAAACCGGCATCACCCTCCTGGCCATCCTTCGGGGGGACCGGGCAATCACCCGGCCGGACCATGGAGAACTTCTTATGGCCGAGGACAAGCTCGTGCTGTTCGGCGGCCACGCCCCCCTGGCGGACGTGCTGTTGGCCCTGTCCCGAACCTCCGGCTAGCCCGCATTTCTCCCCAGCCTCCTGCTGCGGCGGCGGATACGGGCATGCCTACTGCGTTGCGCTCCTTCGTGCTCCTCGCCGTAGTGTCAACTACGTCTGGGGTGCGAAAAAGTTCGCGCGCCTTGTATCCACGCCCTTCTCCACCCCCTCGCGACGGAGCCCGGTGAGAAATGCGGGCCAGGGGAACGGTGGGAGCGCGTAGTCAGCGACTCTCCCGTAGCGACGTCTGGATCGTCTTCAGATGCGCCTCGTGATCGGCCTCCTCCCGGGAGAGTATCCGGAAGATCTCCATCGCCTTTTCGTCACCGGATTCGGCGGCAAGCCGATCGTAGTGGGAGCGGGCGTGTGACTCGCCGACGATCGCGAATGTCAGGTAGTCGTCAAGAGGCGACGTTTCGGTGAGACCGGCCCCCTTCAGGCGGGCCTTGTGCATCCTCCATGCTTCCGACTGGAAGGCCTTGATGATGTCTACCCGGGATAGAGCCTTGTCGGCGTTCTCCATCGCGCCGGAGAAGATCTCCACGAGACGGGTTACATGCGATTCCTCCATCTCGGCGAGGTGCCGCAGCATACTGCTCGTCTCCTCGTCCGTGACGCGGTTGGCCAATGTGGTGTAGAGCCTCATCGCCTGGATCTCCATCAGGATGCACTGTTCCACGATTTGTTCCAGGTTTTCCGGGGAATTCGGCATGGCACCTCCCTTGAGGGTTCTGTCGGCACGGAAACGCACGGGGAACTCCGCGAAATGCCGGGAAAGGAAGAATGGTATTCCCCGGCAGCGTGTTACTATATTCGTGTCGTCCAAACCATTCTACCGTACTCCACGCTTGACGGGAGGGGCTTCCGATGCGTTCTGTCGTCCAGGCCGACCTTGCGAAGTACGAACGGGCCCTCAACCGGTATTATCAGATTCCCGCTTCCCAGAGAAAGACCAAGGACAGGGAGAAGATCCTCAAGATTCTCGGGGTGGAAAATCCCCAGGAGTTTCTCGCCATGCACATTCCCTTGTGGGAGGTGAAGATCGACGAGCTCCTCGACCCGTCCTGCACGGACATGCTCCCGATAAGCATCTCCCACTCGTATGTCAACTGGGTCCGGGGCGCGATCCGCCTGATGCCGGACAGCGCCCGCGTGAAGATCTTTTCTTCCAAGCTGAAGGCCACGGGGCTGAAGAAAGCGATCCTGCAGCTTCTTTCCCGGATGACGGAGGACGCCTTCCGTGACTTCGAGGTGACCGACGTCCAGCTCGTGGAAAAGGTGCACAAGGATACGCTTTTCACCTTGCGCGGCACCAAAGGGAAGGAGGTTTCCCTATACCTTTCGCGGTTCGGCTGCCTGGGTGAGTACATCCACAGCGGTTTGCCGAGGCTGGTAGGCCTTCCCGTCCTCCCCGTCGTGCATCACCTGACCC
>JBFKGZ010000158.1:0-2791 GCA_041633075.1 Candidatus Deferrimicrobiaceae bacterium
AAGATCTCCCCGTCCAGCGAGATGGCCGCCACTGCCACCCGGCCGCCGTACCTTTCCTGGATCCCCTGGAGAACCGCCAGCTCGTCGCGGCACGGGTCGCAGAACACGGAAAAAAAGGCAAGTAGGAGCGGTTTATCGCTTCCCTTCCCGCCGTAGAAATACGACTCCCCGGACACATCCACAAGGCGAAACGCGGGCGCGGCGGCCCCCGCCGCAAGCAACGGGACGCGTTCCGCAACGCCCGTCTTTTCCCCCGCCGGAGGCGCCTCCTTTTCCTGGGCCCAGGCCGGGCCGCCAACCAGAAGGAGAACTCCGGCGGTAAAAAAGAGAACCGTGCGGACCTTGCGCCCCATCGAAAATCCCCTACACGTCGCCCAGCGCCTTCTCGTTCACCTTGATCGTCGCCTTCTTCTTCAACTCTTCGATATAGTCATTCATCGCGGATTTGCGCTTCTCGCTGCGCAGGAATCCCCGAAGCTGCTCCTTGACCATCGCGAGGGGGACCGTCTCTCCGTGCTGGACGAACATCTCGGGGTGCTCGTTGTAATAGGCATCGACCTCCTCATCGCCTATCGGGGACTCGTCTCCCATGATCTTCGCCGCCAGCAGGTCGATGAGGATCGACCTCTCGATATCCTCGCGGGTGTTTTTATGCCAATCGGACCCCTCGATCCCCTGCTTCTTTGCATAGGCGGCAAGCGACTTTCCGATGGCTTCCCGGGTCAGCATCCGGTTGATCGCCACGGGGTTGCGGGCGATGGACTGCCCGCCGTGCATCCCCCCCATCGACTGCTCCAGATCCTCTCTGACGTCTCCGTAAGTGATATCGTCGCCGGCGGCTGTCGCCAGGACGGCATTGTCCGGTACCGTTCCGCCATCGACGATCTTGTCCACCAGCTCCTGGTGGATTTCGGTAGGGAACTCTTTTTTTGCGGCATCGATCAATCCTTCCTGAACTTTCCGTATCTTCGCCTGGGTAATCGAGCGCCCCGCCCGGAGGTTCGCGGTAATGTCGGAAAGGGTGTTGTCGGCCGCCATCATCTTCTTCGCCTCGGCCTGGATCTCCTCCCGGGTAACCTTCGCCTTGGCGTTGATCTCCTTACGCAAGAACGCCGTGATCAGGGCGGTCTCCTCGTTTCCTTCCCTGGCGTTGCGGAATTCGTCCGTGTTGTCCAACCCCTTTGCCCGCGCGTCCTGGGCGAGGAGACGACCCGAAATCAGCCGGTCGAGAGACTGGCTTTTCTGCTCCGCCGTGACTCCCGCAACGGGGGTCACCCCAGCGGGCATGCCGAGGAACTCCCGAAGTTCGGTCGCCCGGATCGCGTCGCCGTTTACGTCGGCAACGATTTCATTTTTCGGCTGCTGCTTCGAGCATGTTGACACGCTGATTGAAATGGCAGCGATGACCAGGAACAGAACGCCTCGGAAAAACGATCTCCTCACGGGTATTCTCCTCTGTCTCGGGGGTTGTCAAGAAATGCCGACCAGGGGATTAGAACACAACCGGTCCCCCGGATTCAATGCCGGATCCGCTCATCCCCCGAAGCGAAGTGTGCAAGACCCCGACAGCCGCTATGGGCCATGCAGGAATCGCAATCGACCGGCACCGAATGGATCGCCTCGACGACTCGCATCCGTTGCGGGGACCGCCAGATCCGTTCGAAGGGGGTCTCGAGGAGATTCCCCAGGCGGATGGGGATGGAGTCGCAAGGGTAGACGTTGCCGTCCCAGTCCACATAGGCAAGCCGGGTCCCCGCCTCGCAGCCGGGAAATTCGACGCGTATTCCCCCTTTGTCCGGAAAGACGCCCCGCAAGGCCCGGCAAAGGAAATAATCATGGACGACGAGCCGCTTCCCATCCAAAGAAACCGGGGTACACGCGATTTTCTCCGACACCTCCCGGATCTGTTCGGCGCGGGGGGCCGGGATGTGCCCTTTCGCGGCGAGGGAACGGACGGCGTTGACGTTGGGAAGATGCAACTCCTCTGCGGTACTCTCCGCGAAATCCTCGAGCACCTCCGGCAACAAGAGAATGGTTTCCTCGTCTGGCGTGAAGGAAACGGCACGCGCGTCCTTGGGGATGCAAAGAGAAAACGTCTTGTCCCCCTCGAAGGCCCAGAGAAAGGTTATGGGATCCCCCCAGCGGGCGGCTGCGGTGGCCTTGGCGGTAAGCCCCACCGTCGCTTCCACCTTCGGATGTATCTTATTGATTTCGGTGAAGATGCCGGAAAGTTCGGAAACCCCCCTGTCACCCTCGAACCGCAGTTCCACGAACTCCGGCGCGATCCCCCGGATCTGCCGGGCGATCCGTTTGGGGCGTCCGATCCGGCCTTTAAAATCGACGTCCCAGCGAACATGTGCAGGCAAGGAAAAATCCAAAAGACAACTCTTTAGAAAATATTTTCCATGATTATAACCGGCATATTCCCGATTTGACGACTGCGGGAAAAAAAATTGTTCCTCTTACGGCAAGTGACGAATGCATCATCGGACGGGAGGTACGATTTCGCTCCCGAAATATCCCTATCGTAAAAGGGAAATGCTAGGCGGACGCGGAATGGGTTCCCTGTTTTCCTTCGGAAATCATTGCGTCGTCCATTTGGGCGCCGAGTAATCCGAACCCTTTGAGAGTATCACCCATCCTTTTTCCTCGATATCTTTTAAGAATTCCATCACGTCGGACTGCATCTCCCCGGGATCGGCGTGGAAAAGGGGGGCGATTTGGGCGGCAATTTTTTTGCATTTTTCTTCGTTACGGCTGGCCAGAATAATATCGGTGAATGTTTCAGGCA
>JBFKGZ010000159.1:0-2713 GCA_041633075.1 Candidatus Deferrimicrobiaceae bacterium
AGGGCCACGTTCTCGACGCTCGGATTGCGCCCGGGGAGGACGACGATGATTCCTCCGACCCTCCTCCCAGGGCCCGGAACAGAGTGGTTTTTCCGACCCCCTCGTTTCCGAAGATTCCGACTCTCACGGCGCCCCGGGCTCCTCGGGAGGGATTCCCGCAAACAGGTCCGACTCGGGCAAGGGGCCCGGGGGGAGGCGCGACTTCGCGAGAACGTACGTTTCGCGGCGGCAGAACTCCCGGTACCCTTCCCGGGAAAGGATCCGGTTGTAATCCTTCGCCTGCGTCTTGTGGCAGTAGAAGGCCTCGATCTTTTTCTCCACGTAGGCGGAGGTGTCCACGGTCGTGGTCAGTTTCGCCCGCGGGACTCCCGCCAGCGAGACACCCCACTCGTCGAGAACCTCCTGGGCGATCTCGAACTGGTACAGCTTATAGGGCGCCCAGGGAAGAAGGCCATCGCAAAGCTGCCGGGGATACCGGTGCGGATCCGCCGCGGCATCGAACGCTTCGAGGGCGACGGAACACATCACTATGTGGTCGGTGTGCCGGGAAATTCCCTTCGGGCCGAACCCGATCATCACGTGGGGGCGCGACAGGCGGACCTGTTCCACGGCCTTCTCCACGATCGTATCGCGGGGGATGTTCGCAAGCTGCCGGTCGAGGAAACCGAGGAAGCGGACGTTTTCGATCCCGAGAAGTTTCGCCGCGCGCAGGAGCTCGCCGGAGCGCACTTCTCCGACGCTAGTACGATCGGTGAACGGCGGATCACCAAGCATCCCCATCTCGCCCCGGGTCGCCGTGGCGAGCGTGATCACCGCCCCCTCGTCCGCATACTTCGCGATCGTTCCTCCCGGCCCGAAGGTTTCGTCGTCCGGATGGGCAAGAAGGAGCAGGATCCTCTTCTTCATTTCGGACAAGACCTCTCCGGGAAAGCTTTTCCCGTAAAGGCTTTACCTTAGCACATGGGATCCGGGGCGGCCGGATGTTTCTCCGCAAAAAAAGGTAAGGGCGCCATGGATGCGGCGCCCTTACCCCTCCGGCAGGTGCGGTCGGCCCCCATCACCTTCCCGGAGGATCGGAATCATCCGTTGCCGTGGTCCGGTTCTCCTACCAGTTGTACCCCGCCTCGCCGTGCTGCGTGAGGTCCAGGCCCGTGACTTCGTCCTCGTCCGTGACGCGCAGGCCCATCGTCATGTCGAGGACCTTGAACAGGACCCAGGTTACGAGGAAGGCGTACACCGCGGTTGCGCCGGCCGCCCCGGCCTGCAAGGCAAGAAGCTCGGGATTTCCGAAAAAGAGCCCGTTCCCCCCGCCTGCGTTGACCGCCATCGAAGCGAACAGCCCGGTTGCCAGAGCTCCCCAGGTCCCCCCCACGCCGTGAACCGCGACGACGTCCAGGGAGTCGTCATACCCGATCCTTCCCTTCATCATCACCGCGCCGTAGCAGAGCGCCCCCGCCACCCCGCCGATGATGACGGAGGAGACCGGGCTTACGAACCCCGCCGCCGGGGTGATTGCGACCAGCCCGGCGACGGCGCCGGAAGCGGCTCCGAGGACGGTCGGCTTGCCGCGGTGTATCCACTCGCCGAACATCCAGGAGAGCATCGCCGATGACGCCGCCATGTGGGTCACGACGAACGCGCTGGTGGAAAGCCCCCCCGCCGCCAGGGCACTTCCCGCATTGAACCCGAACCATCCGAACCAGAGGATGCCCGCGCCCAGCACGGTCATCGGAAGATTGTGCGGCGCCATGTTTTCCGTTCCGTGCCCCCGTCGCCTCCCCGCGACGAGTACCGCTGCCAGGGCGCTCGCTCCCGAGGTGATGTGTACGACCGTGCCACCGGCGAAATCCAGCGCCCCGAGGTTGCGGATCCACCCGCCGACGCCCCACACCCAGTGGGCGACGGGGTAATAGACGAGAAGCGACCAGAGGCCGATGAACAGGAGGAAGGGCGAAAACTTGATGCGCTCCGCGAACGCTCCGGTGATCAGCGCGGGGGTGATCACGGCGAACATCGCCTGGTAGATCATGAAGGCCTGGTGAGGAACGGTCGCAACGTAGTCCGGGTACGGATCCAGCCCCACTCCCCGGAGAGCGAACCAGGACAGATCCCCGATGAACCCCGAAACATCCGGCCCGAAGGAGAGCGAGTACCCCACGAAGAGCCACTGGACGCTCACCAGGGCGATCACGATCAACGATTGCATGATCGTCCCCAGGATGTTCTTTCTCCGGACCATACCCCCGTAGAACAATGCGAGGCCCGGTGTCATAAGCATTACCAGAGCGGCGGAAAGAAGAAGAAACGCGGTGTCCCCTGTGTTCATGACGAATACCTCCTGGCCGTGATGGGTGCCGACAGGCGGGAATGGGGCAATCGCCGTGCCAACCCGCTTCCTCCTTGTTCATCAACGGGTTGGACTGCCGGGGGCACACCATGCGGGACAATATTGGCTATGAGGGGACATTCCTGTAGGTTTCTCGACATACTCGCGGGTGCGGGGGAAACCCGCTCTTCTTCGTGCCTTGCCCCGATGGAGAACCACCGGGAGCCAGAGCGATCACATCATGCACCTGTCCGGGCACATCGTCCGGGCGGCAATCCGGGCCCGGCGGAAGGATACCTAGCTTCCCCCTTCACCGAGGGAACGAAGGCGCGTCGTCCAGTACATCCCGGACGATGCGGATCAGCACATCGGCGCGGTAAGGCTTGG
>JBFKGZ010000160.1:0-2663 GCA_041633075.1 Candidatus Deferrimicrobiaceae bacterium
GAAGAAAAAGTCCGGAAGTTTCTGGAAAAGAATTTGATCGATGTTGAAATTGGACCCGATCAGGTATGCATTGCCCGTTACGGAAAAGAATCTCTCCCCCTTGATTCCACGGACGTTTATTGCATCAGCAAACCGGAAATCGACGCTGGTTTCATGAAAAGTCTCTATGAATGACGGGTGGTTTCGTACTTTGTTTATCAAGCCAAAACGGTGTGACGGTACCGGCGATCCGGCGCCCTATTGGGAGCCTCCTTTTTCGCGTTCTGGAGGCGTCCGCCTGCCCCAAAAAAACGCAAAGCAGGGAAATCCGCTTTTTCAGATCCCCCTGCTCATGCGGTGCCGTGCGTTTCCCACAATCATTTTCTGGGCAACTTGATGTATATCAGTCCCACTTCGACAGCGATGATCAAAAGCACCCACGTATTTAAATCCGCATGCATGACTTCCTCCTTCCTTGAGTAGTTTTCTCCACGCGCCCTTTTACTATCATCTCGTCTCATTTAACCGAAAAATTCAATCTATTTTCCCTATTTATGCAATCCGGAATCCCCCGCCGAATCCGTCTACCCTCCTGTCGTATACTGTGCGTGTGAGATCACCCCTCGGACTTTGAAGTACATTTTCGGAACGGCAGGAGGAAGGGATGATGGCGAAAACAATAGAGACCTCCGCATCCGGGGTTGCGAGGACGAAGCGGGGCCACCGGAGGCAGACACGGATCGCCGCGCTGGCGATTGGTCTTTTCCTCCTCATTCCGCCGGCCTTCGGCGAGGATCTGATCCTGGGGAACTTCAGCGCCGGGGACCTCGCCGGGTGGAACCCGAAGATCTTCAAGGGGGAGACCTCGTACACCCTGGTCGTCGACGGGAACGTGCGCGTCCTGAAAGCGCACAGCCGCGCGGCCGCGTCCGGGATGTACAAGGAGGTTACCCTGGAACCCCGGAAGTTCCCGGTCCTGCGCTGGTCGTGGAAGATCGGGGGCACGATCCCCGGCGGCAACGAGAGAACGAAGGAAGGGGACGACTACGCCGCCCGGGTGTACCTCGTTTTCCCGAGGACGCTCTTCTGGAAGACGAAGGCGATCAATTACATCTGGGCGAACACGCTCCCGAAGGGGGAAGCCCTCCCCAATGCCTACACCGCGAACGCCATGATGGTCGCGGTGGAATCGGGCGACGAGAAAGCCGGGATGTGGGTCACGGAGGAGCGCAACGTGTACGAGGACTACCGGCGACTCTTCGGGGAGGAGCCGCCCGAAATCGGCGCCGTGGCGCTGATGACCGACACGGACAACACGGGCGGGGAAGCGACAGCGTACTACGGGAACATCACCCTCGGGGGACTTTCGTCCCCCTGACCCGGCCCGCCGGGCGGGTTCCTCTCTTGCAGCGGCTAGGGAAGAGCATTTTGTGCAGTAAAGGAACGTCCCCTTTCAGGAAAAGGAAAGAGGGCCCGGCAAGTTGCCGGGCCCTCTTCATCGTTTCGCCGCCATGCCCATCTGGCTTGACAGTTAAGGAACGTCCCCTTTTTTGTTATTTGTATTTGTATTTGTAATAGTCCTCCATCACCGCATGAGGATCCCGGTTCAGCACCAGACCCAGGATTTTCTCCTGGGGGAGCATCCTTAACGCCCGTTTTATCTCTTGCAGGGATGTCCGCCCCGCCTGGACGACGAAGAGGATGCAATCGACCAGCGGCGCAAAGGCGAGGGCGTCCGCCCCGACCAGGACGGGGGCCACGTCGAAGAATACATACCGTTCCGGGTACCGACCCTTCATCTCCTCGACCAAGGCCTTCATCCCCGGAGACCCGAGCAGCTCGCTGCTATCCGTGATCGTTCTCCCTCCCGAGAGGATGGTCAGCTTCTCGAATCCCGGCCAGACGATCGCGTCGGACAGGGGGATGCTGTCCAGCAGGTAGTCCGCCAGCCCCTTGTCGTTCTCGTAACCCAGGACCTCGCGGATCCTCTGCTGCTTCAGGTCGGCGTCCACGAGAAGCACCGTCTGGCTGTACGCCTTGGCGAAGGTGAAGGAAAGGTTGATCGCCGTCGTGGTCTTTCCCTCCCCGGGGAGTGCGCTGGTGACCATCACGGTAACCCCCCTGCTCCCTTCCGTGCGATGCCGAATCTTGGTCCGCAGCATCCGGTAGAACTCGGACTCCGGCGAGGCCATGTCGAAGACCACGCACCGGTTCCGGGTAAGCCAGTCGGGGTCGAGATCGACTGCCCTCGATGCGACGTAGTCGGGCGATATCCAGCCCATCCTCCCCTGCTCCGCCGCGGCGGGATTACCCGTTTCGCTCACAGAGATCGTCATGCCGGCATCCTTTCCGTTTTCCCTGTCCGATGGATTGCTCGGGGGATTCGTTGAGGGATTACTCGAGGGATTATTCGAAGGATTATTCGAAGGATTATTCGAAGGATTATTCGAGGTATTTATCGAAGGATAACTCGACGGATTACTCGAAGGATTCCCCGGGTTCCCGGCCCCGGGGTTCATCTCCGGGTTCAGGACGTTAATTAATGCTCCACACCGGCGGCATCGGATGCGCATCCCCCGCTCACCCCGGAAAAGAGCTGTACCGAGGCGGTAGGTTGACTCGCACGTTCCGCAGGCAACGACAATGGACACGGCTTCAATATCCTCCGTTGCCAATGGCTGACC
>JBFKGZ010000161.1:0-2575 GCA_041633075.1 Candidatus Deferrimicrobiaceae bacterium
GGATCGCTTCCGGCTGGTCCCCCGAGGGGGAAAACGGCAACTTCAGATGGAACCGGTTCTCCAACGCGTCACCCCCATACGCCATTATATGGCGACCGGGGACCCTGGCTCGCCCGGGATCGGCTGCGCAGCCTCAAAGGGGGGCTCCGTTCGTGGCTCGCCGTGCGACGAACCCGCACGGCTTGCGCTTAACCTCACTGCGCCCCCGCTCCTTCGGCTTGCAACGCTCTGTACCGGGGACCCGGGGCGATGCGGGGGGGATCCGCAGAGCGGCCTGTGGAGCGAATGGGCGGGGACACTCCTCTCCCGCATCCGGGAGATGAATCAGGAATGTCCCCGGCGAGCGGAACCGGCAGTGAGCGGGCGAAGGTCGCGAGCGTAGCGGATGCGGAAGCCCCCCGCGAGCCAGGGTCCTTCCGTCAAAGTGAGCATCTTCCTGCGTGGAGGCGTGGCCGATGACGGGGCGTCCTAACACAGCGGATGCTAGGTCTTGTACTTCCAGGTCGTGCCGGTTTTCGAGTCCTCCAGAACGATCCCGAGCGCGTCGAGTTCCTTGCGGATCCGGTCGGCCTCGGCGTAATCCTTGCGGGTACGCGCGGCGTTCCGTTCCTCCATCCGCCGCTCGATTTCCTCATGGGACATCCCGGCCTGGCGCACAACCTCGGACGCTGCGCCGACCGCAGATTCGGGTACTTCGCCCCGGAAGTATTCCTCCGCGGAAGAGGTAAGCAGCCCGAGGACGCCGAAGAGCGGCTCGATGACCGCGTACCCCGCCAGGAACCGTCCCGCCCGCTCTGTTTCCCCGTCGATGTCGGCAGGCGCCAGCCGGTTCAGCACCCGCACGGCGTCGAAGAGGTGGCCCAGCGCAGCCGCCGTGTTGAAATCGTCGTCCATCGCCTCGGTGAACCGTTTCTCGACATCCCGAAGAGCCGTAAACTCGTCCCCGTCCGGCACGGACGACGCCTCGATTCCGGCGGATGCGCACGCTTCCGCCTTCTCCTTCACCCCGTAGAGGCGGGTCAGACCCGCCTTCGCCTCGGCCAGGCTCCTTTCGGTGTAGTCGATCGGGCTCCGGTAATGGCTCGAGACCAGGAAGAAACGGAGGACGTCCGGCTTGACCTTTCCCAGCACATCGCGCAGCGTGAAGAAGTTCCCGAGCGACTTGCTCATCTTTTCGCTGTCGACGTTGACGAATCCGTTGTGGATCCAGTAGCGCGCGAACGGTTTGCCGGTAGCGCCTTCCGACTGGGCGATTTCGTTCTCGTGGTGGGGAAAGACGAGATCCTTACCCCCGCCGTGGATGTCGAAGGTCTCTCCCAGGTGTTTCATCGCCATCGCCGAACATTCGATATGCCAGCCCGGCCTCCCGGGGCCCCACGGGCTCTCCCAGGCCGGCTCCCCGGGCTTCGACGCCTTCCACAGGGCGAAGTCGAGGGGGTCCCGTTTCCGATCGTCCACCTCGACCCGGGCCCCGGAAAGCAGATCCTCGGTGTTTTTCCCCGAAAGTTTCCCGTACTCCGCGAAACCCCGGACCGAAAAGTACACGTCGCCGTTTACGGTGTAGGCCTTCCCCGCGGCAATCAGCCGTCCGACGAGGTCGATGATCTCGGGGATATGTCCGGTTGCCCGAGGCTCCACGTCGGGGCGCACAAGACCCAACCTGTCGAAATCCTCGTAGAAGGCCTTGATGTACCGGTCCGATATCGTGAGGTAGTCGGTCTTCTCCCGGTTGGCGCGCTGGATGATCTTGTCGTCGATGTCGGTGAAGTTGCGCACGAACGTCACCTCGTATCCGCGGAACCGGAGATAGCGAACGATGACGTCGAAGGTGACGTTTGCGCGGGCATGCCCGACATGGCACAGATCGTAGACCGTCACCCCGCACGCATATATCTTCACGCGCCCCGGGGAAACCGGAACAAATGCCTCCTTCCTGTTTCCCAGCGTGTTGAAAACGGTCAGGGCCATCAGGTCGTCCCCCTTTCCGTCACCGGTATCGATCCCCTGAGAAGCGCCACGGCCCAGGCGGATATCCCCTCCCTGCGTCCCTCGAATCCCATCCCTTCGGTCGTCTTGCCCTTCAGGTTCACCCTGTCCTCTGTGAGGGACAGCATCCCCGCGATGATTGCGCGGATGGCCGGGACGAGGGGAGCCATCTTCGGCTCCTCGCAGACGACAACGGCGTCGAGCCCCACCAGCCCGAACCCTTTCTCCAACATCCTCCCGCGGGCGTGGGCAACGATGCTCCGACTGGCGATTCCTTCCGTTTCCCCCCTGCCCGGGGGAAAGTGTTGGCCGATGTCCGGCTCTCCGAGCGCTCCGTATATCGCATCCGCGATCGCGTGGAGAAGAACGTCGCCGTCGGAGTGGCCAAGAAGCCCACGTTCGTGCTCGATCCGGAGTCCGCCCAGCCAGAGGTCCCTGCCCTCGACCAGCGGGTGCGCGTCACCCCCGATCCCGATGCGGAAGTCAACCTGCTCGCGGAGCAGTCCCTCGGCCATGCGGAAATCCTCCGGGATGGTGATCTTGACATTTTCTTCCTCGCCCGGCACCGGAATGACGGGATACCCCGCCC
>JBFKGZ010000162.1:0-2564 GCA_041633075.1 Candidatus Deferrimicrobiaceae bacterium
ACCGCGGGACGTCGTCGCGCTCTCCTCCGCCCTTAAGATCCTCCCCGGCATCCGGGAGCTTCTGGCGTCCGCGGTTTCGCCGCTGCTTTGCGGGGCGAGGGACCGGTTGGGGGAGCACGGGGAGGCCGTCGGGAAGATCACCGCGGCCCTCCACGAGCGGGCGCCCGCCGGGACAAAGGACGGAGGGATCATCCGTCCGGAATACGACGAACGCGTCGATGAACTCTCCCACCTGCTCACCCACGGTAAGGGGATGCTCGCCGAGATGGAGGCGCGAGAGCGGCAGAGGACCGGGATCCCGAACCTGAGGGTCCGGTACAACCGCGTTTTCGGATACTACCTCGAGGTGTCGCGTTCCCACCTCGACCGGGTGCCGGACGACTACATCCGGAAGCAGACCCTGGTGAACGCGGAACGGTTCATCACACCGGAGCTCAAGGACTTCGAGGCGAAGGTGCTGCGGGCCGAGGAGGAACTCCACGCCCGGGAAGAGGAACTCTTCCTCGCGCTGAGGGAGGCGCTGAAGGGTCACCTGCCGGAGATCACGCGGGCCGCGGAGGCCGCAGGCGAGATCGATGTCCTGCTGTCGTTCTCGGACCTGGCCGCCGCGGGCGGTTACTGCCGGCCCGTCGTCACCTCCGGACGGGACATCGTCATCGAGAACGGCAGGCACCCCGTGGTCGAGCGGATTCTCGGACGACACGCCTTCGTGCCCAACGACTGCCGGCTCGACCCCGGGGAGACGCAGATCGCCCTGATCACGGGGCCCAACATGGCGGGCAAGTCCACCTACATCCGGCAGGTGGCGCTCATCGTCCTTCTGGCCCACGCCGGATCCTTTGTCCCCGCCGAGAGGGCGGAAGTCGGCGTGGTCGACCGGATCTTTACAAGGATCGGGGCGTCGGACGACATCTCCCGGGGGGAGAGCACTTTCATGGTGGAGATGCGGGAGACCTCTCGGATCGTGTCGGGACTGACGGAGCGGACGCTCGTCGTGCTCGACGAGGTGGGCAGGGGGACGAGCACATTCGATGGCCTGAGCATCGCCTGGGCGGTAGCCGAGTTCCTCCACGAGTCCCCGCTTCGGCCCAAGGTGCTCTTTGCCACGCACTTCCATGAGGTAACCGACATCGCGCGGACTGCGCCCCGGGCGAAAAACTTCCACGTCTCCGTCCGGGAATGGCAGGGGGAGATCATCTTCCTGCGCCGCATCGACGAGGGGAGCGCGAGCAAGTCGTACGGGATCCAGGTTGCCAGGCTGGCGGGCCTGCCCGACAAAGTGATCGAACGGGCCCGAGATATTTTGAAAAACCTCGAGTCCGCCGAGTATAATGAGTACGGAATGCCCAGCATCGCCGGACCGGGCGCCACGGGGGGCATGGATTCGAGCCAGATGGAGTTGTTCGGGGGACGCAGAGGGTCCCCCGGCGACCAAGAGGTGCTCGAAGAGATCCGGAAGGCCGACGTCGACCGATTGTCGCCCATGGACGCGCTTCTTCACCTTGTGGCGTGGAAAGAGAGGTTGTCAAAGGGAAAACGGTGAGTTCCCTCACCCGCCATCTTCTCGCGGCCGCCATCGCCGCGTCCCTGCTGTTTCCGCCCCACGTGTCGCCATCGTCCACCCGTCTCGCCGCGGTGTCGGGTATTCGCCACTGGACGAACCAGGAGTACACCCGCGTCGTCATCGATCTCGATGAGGAGGCGGAGTACGAGGCGCATTTCCTGCCCGCCGACCCCGCGGGAGATCTGCCCCCCCGGATCTTCATCGACATCAAGAAGGCGTCCCTTCGCGACGAGATCGTCCGGCACCCGACGGAGGTGAACAACGGACTCCTCACCCGTGTTCGCGCCGGCCGGTTCCGGGCGGACGTGGTGCGGGTCGTCATCGATCTCGAACGCGAGAGCGGGTACCGCGTGTTCGACCTTTCCGGCCCGCCCCGGATCATCGTGGATGTGGAGGGAACGCCGACGGAGAGCGCGATTCCCGACAAGGGCGGCAAGATCGTCGTCATGATCGACCCGGGCCACGGCGGAAAAGACCCGGGGGCGGTCGGCCCCACGGGATTGCAGGAAAAGGACGTTGTGCTGACGATCGGGCGGATGGTACGGGAGAGGCTGTCCCGGTACAGGCAGTATGACGTCGGAATGACCCGGGACTCCGACGTATTCATTCCGCTCGAGGAGCGGACCGCGATGGCGAACCAGAGTAACGCCGACATCTTTGTGTCGCTCCATATCAACTCGAGCAGGAACCGGAGGGCCCGGGGGATCTCCACCTACGTGCTGAGCCGCGCCACCGACAGGGAGGCGCTGGAGCTCGCCGCCCGTGAGAACGGGGTCTCCGTGAAGAAGCTCTCCGAGGTCAAGTTCATCATCGACGACCTGTCCACCTATGGAAGGAAAAAGGAATCACTCAAACTCGCCAAGACCGTCAACGATGCCATCGTCCGGAACATCAGCAGCCGGCACGGTCCCGTTCACAACCTGGGGTTGAAGCAGGCGCCCTTCTACGTCCTTGTGGGAGCCCGGATGACGGCCGTTCTCGTGGAGACGTCCTTCATCAG
>JBFKGZ010000163.1:0-2488 GCA_041633075.1 Candidatus Deferrimicrobiaceae bacterium
AGGCCGAAGAGCCTGTCCGCCGCCACGACGTCCGCCGCCACGACATCAGGAGATGCGATCACCTTGCCGACCGCCTTCACGTCCGCAAGATTGCCCCCCGAGGGGCCATTCCGCAGCAGGATGCGGGTGGCGTCGATGACCGCCAGGTGGGTGGGAATCTTCCGGTTGATGTCCACGAGGCAGTCGGGCAGACGGAAATGGATCTGCCCCCGGTTCCCCCCCATCACTCCCATCATGTTTTTCAGGGCCAGGGTGACGTTGGCCAGCGTGTGGTGCTTGGCCACGGGGATATTGATGATCTTGTCGGCTTCGAGGGCGTCCCGGTAAAGGTCCCACCGGTCGAGGGCGAGGGCGCCGGATATGTCGGTCCGCTGGAATTTCCGGTCCTCCACGTGGTAGATGCGCAGGGAATCGCCCGCGTGGTGTTTCTTGGCAAACTCCTCGACTGCCTGCTGGATCCCGCTGTTTACGTAGCAGCGCCTCGGCTCGTTGCAGGTCCGGTCGAAGACGCGCACTTCCTTCGCCCCGGCGGACAGGCACATCTCCGCCAGGGCGATCACCACGTCGGGGTTGGTGTTTGCCGCCTGCTCGGGGGTGCGGTCCCAGCCGATGTTCGGCTTCAGGACCACCACGTCCCCGCGGGAGACGAAGGCGCGGATCCCGCCGCACGCATCGACCGCCCGGCGTGCATTGTCGGCGGCGCTTGCCCCGGAGGCGATGGCCACCTTGATCCCGTTGCCCGTCGCGGATGCCGCTTGCAGTATCCGGGGAAGGCTTCCGGCAAGCAGGCCGGTGCCGCCGGCCGCGGTGATCCCCGCCGTGCCGCCCGCAAGTTTCAGAAACTGCCTTCGGCTCCACACGCAGCCGCTCATCGATCCTCCGGACGTTCCGATTCAAAGACTGTATTTTATCACGCGCTCCTGCCTGTCCGAAATAAAACAGAAGCAGTGCGTACGGACAAGGTGTCCTTTTGTTCCCCCCGTTTCCTCCCGGAGAAGTTGACGGTATAGTATTGCCCGTTGGTCCATATCCGCCGGGCAGAAAAGAGAAGGGTTCGATGTCGAAAGCGGCGCCTACGTTTGCGGGAGACGACAAAGGGAAAGCCCCCCGCGTCCTCGTTGCCATTCCCGCCTACGGGGAGGAGAAATCGATCGGGGGAATCGTCTCCTCCATACGGCGAACACTCCCCTACGACGTCGTCGTGGTGAACGACGGGTCCCTGGACGGCACCGCCGCCGCCGCCCGGGACGCCGGAGCCGTAACGCTGGATCTCCCGTGCAACCTGGGAATCGGGGGAGCCATCCAGACGGCGTACCAGTTCGCTCGTGACCTTGGGTATGACGCCCTGGTCCGCGTGGATGCGGACGGCCAGCACGAGGTCGGGGACATCCCCATCGTGCTCGATCCGGTCCTCCGGGGGGATGCCGATGCCGTCATCGGATCGCGGTTCCTCGGCGAGAAGAAGTACAAAATTTCCATTCCCCGCATCTTCGGCATCCGGTTTTTCCGCTGGCTTGTCCGGTGGAACACCGGTTACCGCGTAACGGATCCCACATCCGGCTTTTTCGCCATCAACCGGCGGCTGATCGATTTCTACTCGCACCATTACCCGTCGGACTACCCGGAGGTGGACGCCTATATCATCATGCACCGGCTCAAGGCGAAGACGATGGAGGTGCCGGTCCGGATGTACGAGCGCGCGGAAGGGAAATCGTCCATCACCACATTCCGGGCAGTGTACTATATGGTGAAGGTGACACTTTCGTTTTTCATCAACCGCATCCGGAGGTTCGGTTGAACCGGATCACGCTTCTCGCCGTTCTCGCATCCGCGGTCCTTCTCCTCTATATCCTGGAGATGGTGCGTCGGCGCAGGCTCCGGACGGAATACTCCATCCTCTGGCTGGCAGGCGGCATCATCATGCTCGTCTTTTCGCTAAACAAGGGTTGGCTGGAATGGGCATCGAACGCCGCGGGAATCTACTACCCTCCCTCGTTCCTGTTCCTCATCGGCATATTCTTCATCCTGCTCATTCTCATCCACTTCTCGATCACGATCTCCAAGCTCTACCAGATGAACAAGAGGATGGCGCAGGAGCTGGCATTGCTCAAACAAAAATCTGCACTAATGGAAGATCAGGGATCGGAAGAAGAAAATCCTTGAATGGGCCGGAAAAGGAAAGAATCTCACACGCAGTGAATCCGACTCGTATTCGTTTCCTCAAAATAAAATAGATAGGATGACTATAGAAATACTTCCGGCAGATGAGACAATCCTTATTCCAATACGCCTCCAACTCTCCTTTTTTCCTAAGATTATGTAATTTTTTCCGTCTCTTAAGAAGCAATCTGTCAAATCCGCAGGAATTTCCACCAGGCCATTATTATTCGCCAATTCCCTTGGTGAAAGAAATTAAGGAAAAAGAATCGAAAATATTTAATTTCCCGAAGAGTATCCCTTCTGTTGATTTAAATGAAGCAGAGCAAAT
>JBFKGZ010000164.1:0-2477 GCA_041633075.1 Candidatus Deferrimicrobiaceae bacterium
GAAAGTTCGGAAACCCCCCTGTCGCCCTCGAACGCAAGCTCCACGAACTGCGGCGCGATCTCCCGGATCTGCCGGGCGATCCGTTTGGGGCGCCCGACCCGGCCGCGGAAGTCGACATCCCAGCGAACATGTGACGGCAAAGAAAACTCCAAATGACCACTCTCCGGGAATTATCCCGATGATTATAACTGTCACGTTCCTATAAGGACGATTGCCGGAACCGTTGCGTTTCATCTCGAGGAAGACGAGCAATGACCATTGACCCACGGGATTCTATCTGATCAACAAGAATATTTGCACCCTGCTGTTCTCTCGATCTGCGATGAAAACCTCCCCCTTCTTGTTAATGCAAATCTGGGAGGGATAGCGGAGCAGTCCCTCCTTCCACCCCATTCGCAACTGTCTCCCCTGATAGGACCCGTCGCGTCCCAATATGACGATGCCTCCCCCGTTCTGATCCACGAGGTAGATGCGCCCGCTGTCATCGGTCGTGATGGAGGTGGGAAAATTCATATCCTCTTTCATCATTTCCGTCAGAGGGGTAAAATCCCGGGAATTTTTCGGAGCGGAATAGACCCTTTTCCTTACGCTGTCGACCAGAAACACATTCCCGACAGTGTCCACGGCAAGGTCCGAAATAAACCCGTAACCCTCGGGAAATGGAATTTCCCTGATCAACTTTCCCGAAGGATCAAGGACGAGGACATTCTCCGAAAAGATATCCAGGATCAGAATATTTCCGCTGGCGTCGATCTTGAAACTCCGGGGGACGTATGGTGCGCCCCCTCCGTCGCGCTCGATGTACCCCAGGAACTCTCCTTTCGGTCCCAGCCGCGCTATTTTTCGGAGAGTCCCGTCAAGGGCGTATATCTCGCCGCTCGCATTGATCTGGACGCGGATGGGATAGGGCAGCTGGGGCAGTCGCATCTCGCTGCCCGGAGTCAGGGTCTCCCCGTCGTACGTATATTCCAGAAGACGGCCGTTCCCCGTGTCCGCCACGACAAGGCGGGAGCCGTCATCGCACCCGATCCCTTCCGGTTTCCTGAGACCCTCCTCTTTCGCATCCGCGTAGACGGAAACCATAGGCTTGATCTTCACGATCTCGGCGGCGAGCGAAACCGCCGCGAACGGGATGACCGCCGCCAGGAGGCAAAGGCATTTCATCGCCCTTCGCATTTCCTCACCTCTTCTGCTCGATGTGGCACTGGACGCACACATCCGATTTCTCCGAGAAATGCATGAAATACTTGAATTCCGTGCCGTGGGACCGGTGGCAGCTGTCGCATTCCACCGGAAGATTCTTGTTCCGCTTGTCCCTTACCTTTTTCCCGATGGGATGGGAGGAATGCTTGTGCCACTCGTGGCAGGCTCCGCACATGTCGATCACGCTCGCGTTGTCGAAGAGAAACACCTGGTTCGAGGAATGGGGGGAATGGCATCCCGCGCAATTCCCTTGCGTGATCGGCTCGTGCTTCGTCAGGGATTTTTCCTGCCTTTCGATGGTATCCGCATGGCAGGATCCGCAGACTGCGATGGTTGAATCTTTCAGGAGGCCCGTTTCCTTCGAGGCATGGGGGCTGTGACAATTCATGCATGCCGATTTGTCCACCAGGGGCCAGTGGATCCGTTTCTTCCGGAACGTATCGTTCACCATGTCGTTGTGGCATCCCCGACACAGCTCGTACCCGGCCCTCTTGACCTTGAGCGCATCCGGGGAGGACGAGGGAAGGTGACACTGGTTGCACATCTGCTTCGCAACCGGCGGGTGCACGTTTTGCCAGAGGATCCCCGCCACGTTCGACCCGTGCGGATTATGGCAGGAGGTGCACCCGGCCTTGGCCACGGGATAGTTCTCGTGGCGCCGGGCGAAGGTCTGCCTGTCCGTCTTGTGACACCCGGTGCAGAGGGAAGGCACCCCGGTCTTCAACAGGGAAACCGCCTCGGAAGAGGCGTGGGGGCTGTGACAGGTAAGGCACCCCTTCTCCACGGGCGAATGCCCGAATTTGATGCCGGATACGGAGTCGGCTATGGATTTGTGGCACTGGAAGCACAGCTCTTTTCCCGGCTTCGTGAGATTGAATTTGTTGTTCGACGCATGCGGATCATGGCACTGCACGCAATTTCCTTCCACGGCGACCTTGTGGACGCTTCTCGCCTTTTCCGGGACGATCCCTTCGTGGCATGTATTGCAGATCTTGTTGGCATCCTCGGCAAGGAGCTTGCCGTGGGAGGAGGTGTGCGGGTTGTGACAGTCGGAACAGTCGCCGGCCTTCACGGGGGTGTGCACGAACGGGAGCTTCAACGTCTTCTCGAAGGCGGGGTGGCAGGTCAGGCAGACCTTCCCCTTCGCTCCCGGCTTCAGCCTGAATTTGTTCTGGGAGGACGCCGCGGACACCGCGATGACGGAAAGGATCACGACGAAATACAGGGTTTTCCGGGAACGTGAGCTCATTTCTTCCCCTCTACCGCGTTTCTAC
>JBFKGZ010000165.1:0-2400 GCA_041633075.1 Candidatus Deferrimicrobiaceae bacterium
ACGAGCATCACGTGCTCGGCAAGTTCCTTCGGATCGGAGAGGAGTTCGGCCTCCATGCGACGGTCTTCCTCGGCCGTCGTTCCCCGGGGACGCGTTCCGGCGATGGGGCGGAGCTGTACGAGGTCCCCCTCCAGCCGGACCAGGATTTCCGGAGAAGACCCCACCAGCGCGAGGTCGCCGAATTTCAGCAGGAACATGTAGGGGGAAGGGTTCTGGGAACGCAGTACGCGGTAGACCTCCGACGGGGAGCGTTTCGTCCGGACCCGCGAGCGATTGGAAAGAACCGCCTGGATGATTTCCCCTTCCCGGATGTACTCCTTCGCTTTCCGGACGGCCGCAAGGAAGACCTCCCGCGGAACCTCGAAGGCAGGCGGCGCCGCGTCGCCCGCCTCCTCGGGAATGTCGGTCCACCGGAGCGGGCCCTGGAGGATATCCTTTACTTCCTCGATCGCTTGAATGCACCGCAGGTATTCTGCGGATTCGGGTCGTGCACCTCCGCCCTGTCCGTGCACCACGATCCGTATCGTGTGCTTTACGTTGTCGAATATCACGAGTCGCGAGGGGAAGAGGAAGAGTGCGTCGGGAGCTCCTTCGTCGGGATGGGTGTCCGGGATCCTCTCGATGTTCCGGACGTAGTCGTATCCGATAAACCCTACGGCGCCTCCCGAGAGCCTCGGGAGGCCTTCCGCCTGGACATACCGTATTCCGGAAAGAATTCCTTCCAGCTCTTTCATCGGGTCCCCGGCCACCGTGCGGGTTTCGGACGTTTCGCCCCTGGTTATCGTCACCGTGTTCCGGTCGATGCGGAACCGGATGTACGGGTCGAAGCCGATGAAAGAATACCGGGCCCATTTCTCCCCCCCCTCGACGCTTTCCAGGAGAAAATGGTCGTCCGGGAACCGGGCCGCGATTTTCAGGTATGCCGACACCGGCGTTTCCAGATCCGCGTGGAACTCCTGCCAGGCGGGGATGACCGACCCGGGACCCGCCTGCGCAAGGAAGACCTCCTCTGGAGGCTGCGTTTTCATCGTTGCTTCATCTCCGGACCAGGAAAGAATTCACCTTCCATTCGGACTTCAGCTTCCGGATCGCCCGGTTTGCCGACTTCCGGTCCGGATACGGACCGACGACAACCTTGTGGAACCCTCCCTTCGTTACCATGTCTGCCTGGAATCCGTCCTTTTGCAGCCGCTTCCGGAATCCCTCGGCCGCCGCCCTGTCGCGGAACGCGGCCACCTGCACCATCAGGGTTCCTTTGGGTGCGGTCTTCGCCGCCGCGGTCCGCTTGGTCCCCTTCTCCGCCGGGGTGGGGCGGACAAGGAGGATGGGCTCGGGATCCTTCTTTGCCAGGGTCTCGCGGAAGGTGAGGTTTTTTTCGGTCTCGTTCAGGTGTTCACCGGCACTGGGCGGGGGAACGGAAGGAACGTTGCCCGCCTCTTCCGAAAACACCCCGAGATCCCTTTGGATCTCCGATTCGGTTTCCTTGGCGATTTCGATCGGCCCCTCCATCCGGTTCGCCTCGCTTCTGCGCTGCTCTGCGTGTTTCTCCACGACCCGGCCGACCTGGAGCCCGATGACGAATGCCGCGGCAAGCAGTACGATCGCCCCGACCACAAAGAAGGCAAACTGGAATCGTTCCCCTTCGGAACTGCGAAATCCCCGTTTCTTGTTGTAGAGATATCTCACATGCGCTCCGGCGCCGAGACACCGATCAGGGAGAGGCCGGTGGCGACAACGTTCCGGACCGCTGTCGCAAGAGCCAGCCTCCCCTGGGTGCGTTCGGCAGTCTCTCCGAGAAATCTGTGGTTGTGATAAAACGCATGGAACTCGCGTGCCAGATCCAGCAGATAGAAGGGGATCCGGTGCGGTTCCCTCGCCCGTGCGGATTCTGCGACGACATCGGGAAATCGCGCCACTTTCTTCATCAGGTTCGTCTCGTCCGGCAAGGAAAGGACGGACAGGGACGGCGCACCCGACAGGACGATTCCCCGATCGGCAGCCTCCCGGAAGATGCTGCAGATCCTTGCGTGCACGTACTGGATATAGTACACAGGGTTCTCGCTCGACTGCGTCTTGGCGAGGGTGAGGTCGAAATCAAGATGCGAATGGAAACTTCGAAGCAGGAAGAAGAAGCGCGCCGCATCGACCCCGACTTCATTCATTACTTCATGCAATGTTGTAAACTTTCCTGTTCTGGTTGACATTTGAATTACTTTCCCGTCCCTGAACAGGGATACGAACTGTACGAGCAGGATCTCGAGCCGGCTGTCGTCTACTCCAAGCCCCTTAAGCGCCGCGGAAATCCTGGGAGCATACCCGTGGTGGTCGGCGCCCCAAATATCGATCACCCTTGAGAATTCCTGCCGGAACTTTTCGCGATGGTAGGCGAGGTCGGAGGCG
>JBFKGZ010000166.1:0-2311 GCA_041633075.1 Candidatus Deferrimicrobiaceae bacterium
CCGGGTGAACTCCTCGACGAGAGATTTCAGCGATCCCACTTCGGAGAGGATCGTCTGGGTACACTCGGAGAAGGCGGCATCGTCCTCGTGCGACGCGGCGAATTTTTTCTGCAGCCGTTCCGTGGAGAGCTGGATCGGCGTCAGGGGGTTGCGGATCTCGTGCGCGATCCGGCGCGCGACCTCGCGCCAAGCCATGATCCGCTGGAGCCGCATCGCCTGGGAAAGGTCGTCGAAGGCCACCACCAGTCCCATGTACTCCTCGTCGTCCCCGTGGAGCGCCGTCACGCTGACACGCAGGGAAATCTGCTTCCCTGCGATGGTGAGATCCACCTGCCGCTCCACCTGCTTGCCCGGCGTCTCCCCCACCTCGCGCGAGAGGGTTCGGACGACGTCGTAGTGCTCCTCCCGGACGACTTCCTTGTACGGCTTCCCCAGCACCTTGTCCGTCTTGATCGCGAGCATCCGCTCCGCCACCTTGTTGATCATCACGATGCGCCCCCCCCGGTCGATGACGATGACCCCGGTGGAGATGTTCGTAAGGATCGTCTCGATGAACTGGCTCCTCCTGCGAAGTTCCTCGAACGTGGCGGAAAGGGATACGTTGGCATCCTCGAGACTATTCTTCATCTCCAAGAGGTCCGACGTCATCCGGTTGAAAGAGCCGACCAGGTAACCGAATTCGTCGTCGGAGCGGTAGTCGAGCCGTACGGCCAGGTTCCCGGATGCCACCTTCTGCGTCCCCTCCGCCAGCATCTGGACGGGTACGGTGATCTGCCGGGCGAGATAGATCCCCATCCAGGAGGCGGCAAACACCACGAGCAGTGTGATGAGGATAAGCGTGGCGATGTAGCTGGCCCGGATCGGGTCGTCGAGGAGCCGAACCTGGTGGTACTCGTCGTATGTCTTCGCGATCTCCCGGATCTGCTTCACCTCCCGGGGCGAGATCGTCTTCACCGCCACGACGGCTCTTCCGTCGGGCAAATGCCGTATCGCGGAAGCATACGAATCGCCGACGATCGTCATTATCCCCTGGCCGCGGATGGTTCCCTCCTCCCCTTTCAGGCGGGACCGGATCTGCGTGGCGATCTCCCCGGGCACCTGCCCGCTCGCCGCCGAAAGGCCGGTTTCCCCCACAAGCAGGAGCGAGACATCGGGGGGCAGCGCCCGCCTGACGGAGTCCAGGGAATCCTGCAGGGAGCCCTTTGTTCCCTTACGGAGAACGGCGGTCGCCGCCCGGTCCACCACGCCCGAAAGGTTATCGGCCTCCCTCTCGAGGCTTCTCCGGGCGATGTCGAGCGCGCTGGTCAGGGCGACCCCGACCCTTCCGCCGATCCAAGACTTGATGCTCGTCGTAGTGATATTGGTGGCCGCGATGAACAGAATGATCGTGGGAAGCAGGGAAAAGGAGATGAAGATGAGCACCAGGCGGGAACGGATCTTCGCCCCCAGGATGTTCCGCTTCCGGTCCAGAATCAGCTTGAATACGTTCCGGGTGACGAGGAAGATCAGCAGGACGATCAGGATGACGTTGATGTTGATGAGTGCGAAGATGATGATGTTGCTCGTGAAGGCCACCGTGCCGCCGATCGCCCCCAGGCGCGCCTCCAGGATTGTGAGGCAGACAACCAGGACGGCCACGATCCCGATGGCAATCCTCTCCCGTTTCTTTTTTGCCCGTTCGTTCACCGTGGATAGATCCGGCGTACCGGGAAAAAATTCTTTCATGGCGCGGAAATGTCTCCTCTCGCCCATTCGGTCTCCACGTCCCACAGGGAGGAGAAGAAAAAGATCGAACGGAGCGGATCCGACAGGCCCACCTTGTCGAGGCGCGTCCGGACGATTGCCCGATACCGCTTGCCGCGCACGACCTCATAGTTAAGAGGAACGATCACCTCGTACCGGGTCATCCCTGCGAGCGCGGAAAAGATGTCCGGCAGGAGTTCCACCTCCCCGCCCCGGTTCAGTTGGTATACGCGCGAGAGGGCGTCATAGCGGACGGAGCGGGAAAAGGTGATATCGCCGACCGTCGTATCGAACCAGTTCCTGTGGTGCCGCTGGACGCGAACGACGGTTTTGAAGGAAATCTCTATGCCGCTTTTCAGCGCCTCCACCATTTCGGGGGTAAAGGCGTTTCGCAGGGTAAATTGCACGTGTGCACTGCGTCCCTTGGCCTGTCCATGAATCTCCGTGATGCGTGGTTTCGGGGGCGCGGCGGCGGAGAGGCCGGGCGCCACGAGAACTCCAAGGAAAATCAGCGAAATAGCAACGTAGCGCAACACTTCCTCCCCCGACATTATACCGGGCTGAGGCA
>JBFKGZ010000167.1:0-2290 GCA_041633075.1 Candidatus Deferrimicrobiaceae bacterium
CGATGGCAATTTTCCGCCACGACCACCTCTCCCCGGAATCCCCCGGGCCGTTCGAAGATCCGCTCCACGAGCCGGTTCATGACGGAGATATTGGGCGCGCCCTGGTTCCACCACTGGACGTTGGGCTTGACGACCACGACGTCGTCCGGCCCGACGATCCGGTCGATCCCTCCGGCCAGCTCGAGCACCTGGTCGATGTTTTCCGCCGGGGTCCCGTTGACGGCCCGGTAGAGGGAGGCCTTCGCGTTCATCCGGGCCGGTCTCTTCCGTACCGGTACACCGGGAAAAGCGCTCCTGCCGAAGAGAAGAACGCTGCCTGCCGCCAGCGCCTTTCCCAGAAAACGTCTTCTCGTTTCCATCCTTCCCAATCCTCACCCGGCATCCGTATTGTCCGCCAAAGAGAAATTCTTCAACCGCTCCCTGTCGATCTTGCCGTTTGCGGTCTTCGGCATCTCCGGAAGGAACGTTACATATTTCGGGATCATGAACGACTCCAGGCGTCCCTAACAGTGCCGAAGGACCTCGTTTTCCCTCATTTCCACCCCATCCCGCAGCACGAGGAAGGCCCGGATCGCCTGCCCGAGTATTTCGTCCGCCACTCCGATCACGGCGGCTTCGGCCACCGCCTCCAGATCGCAGAGGGCGTTCTCCACCTCCTTCGGGCTGACCCGTTCCCCTTTGCACTTGATCATGTCGTCCCTTCGCCCCAGGAAATAGAGGAACCCTTCCTCGTCGCGACGGAAATAGTCGCCGGAATAGAGCCACGTCTCCCCGGGGATCCGCCCCGGCCTGTAGGTCTTCGCCGTGATGTCCGGCGCGTTCCAGTATCCCCTCATGACGTTCGCGCCGCGGATTACGAGCTCGCCGATTTCGCCGGGCGCGACCTCCCGGCCCCCTTCATCGAGCAAAAACACCTCGCAGTTCGGTATTGCCTTCCCTACCGAGGCGGGACGGCGGTCCACCTCTTCCGGAGGAAGGAAGCAGACCCGTTTGCACTCCGTGAGTCCGAACATGGAAAAGAGCTTTACCTCCGGAAACAGGGACCGAAGCCGGCGAATGTGATCCACGGGCAGCGCCGCGCCGGTATTCGTCATGTACCGGAGAGACCGCAGATCGTATTTTTCCAGGTCCTGCATCTTCAGGAGGAAGGCCGCAATCGTCGGGACCAGGGGCAATCCCGTCACGCGTTCTTTCTCGATGCACTGCAATACCTTTACGGGATAGAGAAACGATTCAAACACCACGGTCCCCCCGAACATCACGCTCATGAGCACCTGATACATGCCGTAATCGAAGGAGAGCGGAAGAACATTCAGAATGATGTCGTCGTTCCTGTTCCCCAGATATCGAATGATGCTTCGCGCGGCGGAAACCACGTTGTGATGGGTCGACATGACCCCTTTGGGTTCCCCGGTGGACCCCGAGGTGTAGATCAGCGTGGCAAGATCCTGGTCGATCGTCCCCGCATCCTTTCCGGGTCCTGGTTCCCTCGGGGGGGATCCATCGATCCCGGTCGAGGAGGAAAAGATTTCCCCCCAGGAGAGGAACCGGGATGCGCGTCCCCCCGGGATGCGCTTCCGATCGCCCACCCAGATCACCCGGGAACATGCGGGCGCATCCTGTACCGCCTCCTTCACGACATTTGCCTTGCCCACGTGCGCGATCAGGGCGACCGCTTCCGAATCCCTCAGGATGTAGGACAACTTCATCGCCTTCATCGTGCTGTTCAGAATGATGAACGTGCCGCCGGCCTTGAGGATCCCGTACAGCGAGATCACGGATTCGGGGGAGTTGTCCAGAAAGACGACGACCCGTTCGTGCCGCCTCACGCCTTCCTGCGCAAGAGCCAGAGCCAACCGGTCGGACGCGGCCGCCAGGGCCCGGTACGACACACGCTCCTCCCCTCCCACGATCGCCGTCTTGTCGGGAAAATTTCGTGCGGCAAGGGAAAGATATTCGTGGACCAGGGTCGGACTGAACACGGGACCGGAGTCCTCGTAATTCCTGTGGCCGGGCATATTCGCAGTCTCCATTGGGATGCGGCCCTCGGGAAATCGGCTGGTCAGGCCGATCTTCGATCGACCATGAGGGTCAGCGGGAATCGGGTCTCCGGGTGTATCGAAAACCCGTCGATGAATTTCCGGAAGATCACCTGGGTCGAGAGGATTCCGGCGAGAGCCATTTCGTCCACCTCGCCGGCGTGGGAAACCGTGCGCATTTTCGTAAAAAGCCTCCCCACCTTTTCCCCGTCGAAAAGGCCGGCCTCTTTCAGGAAGCGATCGGAAAGCGC
>JBFKGZ010000168.1:0-2218 GCA_041633075.1 Candidatus Deferrimicrobiaceae bacterium
GATCTCGATCATTTCCCGCCCTTCTACGAGACCCCCTCGGGAGTGAACCCGCGGCGCATCGTATTTTCGCATACCACTCTGGGCTCTAGAAACTGAAGGAGGTAGTCGAACCCGCCCGCCTTGGAGCCGACTCCCGACATCCTGAATCCCCCGAACGGCTGGCGTCCCACGATGGCCCCGGTAATTCCCCGGTTGACGTAGAGGTTACCCACGGCGAATTCCTCCCCTGCCCGGGCGATATGGCCGGGGCTGCGGGAAAATACGCCCCCCGTGAGCGCGTATTCCGAGTCGTTCGCCGCCGTAAGCGCCTCCCCGAAATTCCGGGCACGGATGACGGAGAGCACCGGTCCGAAGATCTCCTCCCGGAGGACCCGGGAGGACGGCGGCAGGCCGGTCAGGACAACCGGGGAAACATAGTGCCCCTCCCCGGGAACGGGTATCTCCACCGCGACCTCCCCCTCCTTTCGGCCCGTCTCGATGTATCGCCCGATTCTTTCCTTCGCTGCCTCGTCGATCACCGGCCCCAGTAGGTGGGCGGGATCCTCCGGGTCTCCTACGGGAATCGATTTCACCGCTTCTACGAGGCGTTCGAGGAAGCGGTCGTGGCACGCTGGGAGGACGACGACCCGAGAGCAGGCGGAGCACTTCTGCCCCTGATAGCCGAAGGCCGACCGGATCACGGCGGGCACCGCCTCGTCCAGATCGGCGTCGTCATCTACGATGATCGCGTTCTTTCCCCCCATCTCGGTCACGGCCTTCTTCACGCCCCGCTGACCGGGGACCGTTTTCCCCGCCTTTTCGATGATCGACAAGCCCACGTCCCGGGAACCGGTGAATAGGACGAAGTCGGTGTCCCGGTGCGACACGAGGTGATCTCCCATGACGCCGCCACGTCCCGGGACGAAATTCAGGACACCGTCGGGGATCCCCGCCTCCCGAAGGAGGGAGAAGGCGAGCCAGCCGTTGACGACAGAGAGACTGGACGGCTTATACAGGACAGCATTGCCCGTGACGAGCGCCGCGGAAACCATCCCCACGGAAATGGCCAGCGGAAAATTCCAGGGAGCAATGACCAGCCCCACTCCTCTCGGACGGTAGAGATACCGGTTCTCCTCCCCCGGGCATTCCCCCATGCGAACCGGCGTGCCAAGCCGGATCATCTCCCGTCCGTAATACTCGAGGTGGTCGATCGCCTCGGCGACGTCGGCATCCGCCTCCTCCCAGCTTTTTCCCACTTCAAGGATCTGCCAGGCGGCCATTTCCTTCCTTCGGGTGCGTGCGATTTCGGCCGCCCGGAACAGGACCCCGGCCCGCACCGATGCGCTGCGCCGGGACCAGTCCCGCTGCGCCTCCCGGGCCATGGCCAGCGCATGATCCCCCAGCTCGTGACCGATCCCGTGCGCCACCCCCACAACCTCCCCGGGACGGGCGGGGTTTCCGGAGACGATCTGCTCCCGCGTCCGGTGCTCCCGGCCGCCGATCACGGCGGGGTACTCCCTCCCGAGCATCCCGCGCACGCGCGCAATGGCTTCCCGGAAGCCGGAACGCTCTTCCGGAACCGAAAAATCGACCGGTGGCTCGTTGCGGAACGCCTCCAACCCGGAAACAACCGGTCCCGCCGGACGCTCCGGAGGAGCCTCCGGGGGGCGAAGAAGCTCCTCCGGCGATTCGTTTTCCCCAAAGCTCCTGCGCAGGAACCCCTCGTTGGAGCTGTTCTCCAGGAGACGCCGCACGAGATACGCCATTCCCGGGAGCAGATCCCCGATCGGAACGTAGTCCCGCACGGGGTGTCCCATCTCTCCAAGCGCTCGTTTTACCGGCTCAGCCATCCCGTACAGCATCTGGAACTCGAAGGACTCCCGGGAGAGACCCCGGTCCCCTGCGGCAACCAGGACCCTGGCGATCGACCGGGCGTTGTGAGTGCCTGCGGCAAGCGCGACGTGTTCCGCATTCGCAAGAATCGCCTCTGCGCAACGCTCGAAATGGTAGTCGGTGTGCGTCTTTTTCCCGAACACCGGGACCGGCCATCCCTTTTGGCGCGCCACGACGTTCTCGTATTCCCAGTAGGCGCCCTTCACGAGGCGTATAGAGACCCTCCTCCCTGCCTGACTGGCCCAACCGACGATCCGGTCGATGTCCCGGGACGTCTCCTTAAGGTACGCCTGGAGGGCGATCCCGGCCCCGTCCCAGCTTCGGAACTCCTCCTCGTCCAGAAGGC
>JBFKGZ010000169.1:0-2216 GCA_041633075.1 Candidatus Deferrimicrobiaceae bacterium
GGAGATCACCCTTCACGCCCTGAACGAACTCCTGAAACAAAAGGATGTTCCTCCCATGCTCCGGCTGGAAGCGGCGCTTGCGGAAGCGGAGTATTGCAACACGATCGGCCTGTACGACCGCTGCCGGGAAGTGACCGAAAAGGCCCTCGCGTTTGCCGATCATACCGGCGTTCACCTCATGGACCATCTCCTGTTGGGGGAAGCCACATTCTCCCAGCTGAACCGGGGGGACCTGGCCGCGGCGAAACAAACTCTGCGAAGGATGGGGTCCGGGTTGGGTACGGAAAAACCATGGGGGGTGTCCTTTTACCACTACCTCCGCGCCTGGAAGGCGTTGCACCGCAGGGAAGAGAAATCGGCCTCTTTTCATTCGGCCGAGTGCCTGAGGTTGCTGGAAGGCGTGGGGAGCCACTACACCCTGCACAAGGGCCATATACTCGAAGCGTTCGTCCGCCAGGAGTTTCAAGACACGGAAAGGGCGAAAAGACACCTCGAGAAGGCACGACGGATTCCGGGCCAGGAAAACAACCCGAATGCCCGGTTCACGCGCCTGTTGGCGGAGGCCTATTTCCTCCTGTCGGAAAGGCAGGATGCGGCCGCCCTGGAGAAACTGCGGGAGGGGATGCAGATCGGGCGAAGGTACGGTTTTTTCGCCTTGTTCCTCTGGCGGCCCGGCCTTCTCGAGAAACTCGCCGGCAGAGCCCTTGCGGAAGGGATCGAGACGGACTACGTGCGCGAACTGATCCGGAAGAACGCCCTCGCCCCGGACGGCGTCTCCCATTACACGGAAGATTGGCCGTGGCCGCTCAAGATCTACACAATGGGGCGGTTCGCGCTTGTCCGGGACGGCGAGCGGCTCTCGTTTTCCCGGAAAGCCCAGCAAAGGCCTCTCCAGATGCTGAAAGCCCTGATCGCCATGGGGGGAAGGAACGTCAGCAAGGATCACCTGACCGAAGTCCTCTGGCCCGACGCGGACGGGGACCTGGCGCACCAGTCCTTCGCCACGACCCTGGGGCGCCTCCGCAAGCTTATCGGCAGCGATAAGGCGCTTCTCCTTTCCGACGGACGGCTGACGCTGTGCAACCGGCACAGCTGGGTGGATGTCTGGGCCCTCGAGCGATCCCTCGGGCAGGCCGACAGGGCGAGGGAGGAAGGCAAGGAGGGATTCCGGGGAGAGGATTGCGCCCGGCTTGTCGAAAAGGCGATCGCCATCTACCAGGGACCCTTTCTCGATGGGGAGATCTTCTGTGACTGCCTCGAGACCCACCGCGAGCGTTTGCGAAGCAAGTTCCTGCGGTGCGTGGAAGCCGCCGGTCGCCGCCTGGAAGAAAACGGGCAGTGGAAAAAGGCGCTGGCCTGCTACCGGAAGGCGCTGGAGGTGGACGACCTCGCGGAAGCGTTCTACCGGCGCAAGATGATCTGCCACCAGAAACTCGGCCAGGCGGCGGAAGGGTTGGCGGTCTACCGCCGCTGCCAAAAGACGCTGTCCTCCGCCCTCGGGGTGGAGCCCTCCTCCCAGACCGAGTCGGTTCGCAAGTCCCTACTGGCAAGATAGTTTCCTGACTTCCCCGATTTTTTCCCTTCATCAGCCGATTTTTCCCCGTTTCTGTGACCTATCTGTCACCTCCCGTACCGTAAGATTTCGTCAATCATTGGCCGGAAACCAATAACACCTGCAGTAAGAGGACCCGGGCAAGGGTGATCCTGGACAACTACGTCATCCGGATTTACCGGCGAGACAAGTCGGACCCCCGCCTCATGGTGGGGATCGTGGAGGAGGTCGGCTCCCGGAGAAAGAGGGGATTTACCACCTTCGAGGAGCTCCGGGAGATCCTCCTTACCCCGGCGGGCCGATATATACGATATAACCACCGGAAAGACAAAAGAAAATATACTCCGGGAGGATTATAGGGCCTTTTCCCCCGGGTTGGATCAACAGAAAATTTCCCCGCAACTGTCACCTATCTGTCACCTCCGGCTCGGTAGGCTTATATCAGCAGGCGAGCGAAAACCGATACCGCGGGTGCCGCGTGATGGGGAGGGAAAGATGAATCCCAAGGCCAAGAAGCAAATATTGGGGGTATTGGCGGCGGTTCTTGTACTTGTCTTTTTCCAACTTCCCTTTGAGCTCATTAGCTAAACTCTCTTCTGACACATCAGGTAATATCGCTTCGAACGTATGTTTACCTCTGTCTCGAACTGTCAGTACCGGAACC
>JBFKGZ010000170.1:0-2194 GCA_041633075.1 Candidatus Deferrimicrobiaceae bacterium
GATCCTGTGCTCCTCGAGGAAATGTGCCAGGATGAGTCCAGCCGGGCCGCCCCCGGCGATGATCACATCCTTCATCGGTTCCCCCTTTCCCCGGGAATTCCTTACTATATCATCCCGAGCGAACCGATTTCCGAGTTGACAGGAAATCCGGTCTTTTCTATAGTTAATGTTTACTATCGTCGTCTGCGGAGGATCGGATCGATGTACGCAGTGGTGCGCACCGGGGGAAAACAGCTTCGCGTTTCGCCCGGAGACGTGGTCAAGGTGGAAAAACTCGCGCTTACGCCCGGGGAGACCGTGGAACTCTCGGACGTACTGCTCGTTTCCTCCGAAGAGAAAACGGCGGTAGGAACCCCCACGGTTCCCAACGCCAAGGTCATCTGCATGTCTCTCGGGGACGGGAAGGAAAAGAAAATCATCGTCTACAAGTACAAGCGGAGGAAGGGGTACGCACGCAAGCAGGGTCACCGCCAGATGTTCACGAGACTGGCGGTAAAGGAAATCCGGGTCGGCTGAACGCACGCCGGGAGAAAGGTTCGGAAATGGCGCACAAAAAAGGGGTTGGCAGTTCAAGGAACGGACGGGACAGCCAGAGCAAGCGCCTCGGGGTGAAGGCCTACGGCGGCGAGACCGTGACAGCCGGGTCGATCATCATCCGCCAGCGGGGCACGGCCGTGCACCCGGGACGAAACGTCGGCGTGGGAAGGGACCACACCCTGTTCGCCCTGATCGATGGAATGGTCCAGTTCGAGCGGTTCGGGAAGGACCGCAAGAAGGTATCCGTCCTCTCCGTATCGTAAGGCTTCCCCCTCTCCATGCATTTCATCGATGAGGCAACCGTCACCGTCCGGTCCGGGGACGGAGGGCGGGGATGCGTAAGCTTTCGCCGGGAGAAGTACGTTCCCCGCGGCGGCCCGGACGGCGGCAACGGCGGTAACGGCGGCAGTGTCATCCTCCAGGTCAGCCCGAACCTCGCCACATTGCTCGACTTCCGGTACCGGAGGGTCTTCAAGGCCAAGCGGGGACAGCACGGCATGGGGAAGAACATGCACGGAAGGAACGCCCCCGACCTGGTGATCCCCGTGCCTCCGGGCACCATGGTGTACGACGGCGAGACGGGAAGGCGGCTGGCCGACCTGACGAAGGAGGGAGACAATCTCAAGGCGGCAAAGGGAGGACGCGGGGGACGCGGGAACACCTCCTTCGCCACGTCGACGAACCAGGCCCCGGACACCGCCCAGCCGGGGATTCCAGGGGAGGAACGAACGCTTCATCTCAAGCTCAAGCTCATCGCCCAGATCGGCCTCGTCGGGCTCCCCAACGCGGGGAAATCCACCCTCCTCTCCCGGATTTCGCGGGCCAGACCCAAGATCGCCGACTACCCGTTCACCACGCTCTCACCCGTTCTGGGAGTGGTTACCCACCACGATGAGGAGTTCGTCGTGGCCGACCTCCCGGGGCTCATCAAGGGCGCCCACAGAGGGGCGGGCCTGGGGCACCGGTTCCTCAAACACGCGGAGCGCACGGAGGGGCTGGTCCATGTTCTGGACGCCGGCGGGACGGCGGAGGAAATCGCGGACGCGTACCGGGTCGTGCGAAAGGAGATGGAGAGGTTTCTCCCCGAACTCATCACCCGCCCGACGCTCCTGGCGTTCAACAAGATGGACCTCCCGGGCTCGAGGGAATCCGCGGAGCGCGCCCTCGCGGAGTTGAATTTCCCGGAGAGGGATGCCTATTATATTTCCGCGGTCACCGGGCAGGGGATTGAGGAGCTGCTGAACGGTCTGGTGGCCCTTCGGAGACGCCCACCGTATGAGCTCTGAATCCGTGACGCACCGCGAATCCGTGATTCGTTCCCGGAAGATCCGGCGGATTGTCGTGAAGCTCGGCAGCGGGGTGCTTGCCGACGAAGAGAAGGGCCTGCGCAGCCCGTCCATCCGCGCCCTGGCTGCCCAGGTGGCAAGAGCCTGGGAGGAGCGGGGCATCCAGTTCGTCGTCGTCACCTCGGGGGCGATCGCGGCGGGCCGCAAAAAAATGGGGATGCGGGAAAAACCCCGGACCGTGCCGCTGAAGCAGGCGGCCGCCGCCGTCGGGCAGACGAGCCTGATGTATTCCTACGAACGCGCCTTCGAAAAGGGGGGGCGGAAGGTGGGGCAGCTGTTACTGACCCACGAAGACTTCGAGAACCGGGAGC
>JBFKGZ010000171.1:0-2185 GCA_041633075.1 Candidatus Deferrimicrobiaceae bacterium
ACGCGCGCACCGCCGTCGTCTTGCCCGTGCCCTTCTCCCCCCGGATCAGAACACCGCCGATCGTGGGGTCCACCGCGTTCACCAGAAGACCCTTCTTCAACAGATCCTGACCCACTATCGCGCTGAACGGAAACAGACGCACCGTTATCCCCCTTTCTTCGCCTTCGACATGTCGGCGCCCAGCCACTCCTCCCCGCCTGCGGGGCAGAAGACCCGCCAGTGGATCCGGAAATAGTCGTCGCCGAGCCAGTCCATGATGTCCGCCCCGTTCTCCCCCACGATGTCGAACTCCGGGGTAAACTCGATGACGATAACCTTGCGCTGCTCCCCCTCGTAGAAACGGATCCAGTACCGGTCGTCGGGAATCGTCCCGGCGTCGATCGGGATCAGGTCCTCGAACTGCATCATGAGTTTCCGGGAGACTTTCCGGAGCGACATCGGAACGCCTTGGAGGAACAGGACCTTGTTCCCGGTCCCGATCGGCCCGTACCTCTCCTCGATCGTCCTTCGTCCTATCGACATTCTCGGTTCCATTCTGTCCTCCCCAGGTCCTCTCCTTACGTGCAGGACGCCCCGCACCGGGGTTCCCTCAGATGATCGATCGCGCGCGGATCGCCGCCAGGATGGCGGCCTGGCTCATCTCGGCAAGGGACAGGTACTTCGCCCCCATCGCGTCGGAGACGGTCTTGGCCGGCCCCCCGGCAAAGATCCCCCGCGTTTTCTTCGTCTTCTCGGTCGCCTCCATCGATGCCCGAAGCGCCGCCGGCCCCATCATCATACGGTCCGTGTCGATGACCAGCGAGGTGACACCCATTTTGCGGATGATCTTTCCCATGCGCACCGCCTCATCGAGCGGCTCCCCCCCGACATACGCCACGTTGGCCCTCCCGTCGGTGATGAGCACCAGGAGCGGCTTGCGTCCGGGATCCCGGACCTGTTCGACCTCGAGCGTCTTGACGGCGGCGAACAGCCCGATGGAAAGCGGGGTCGTTCCGCCGGAAGCAAGCCAGGTAAGCTGCATCGCGGCCATCGTGGCGCTGCCGGTAGGCGACACCACCACCTCCGCCACCGTGTCCCGGAAGGAGATGAGGCCCACCCGGTCCCTCTTCACGTAGGCATCGCGCAATAGCGACAGCACCGCTCCCTTGGTGGCCACCATCCTCTTCTGCGTCTCCATCGACGCCGAGGCGTCGAGGAGGACGAGGATCAGGTTCCCCACCTTGCGCTCCCGCCTCTTCCCGCGCAGGTCCTGCACCGCGACCCGGACCCGGCCCGTCTCCCGCTCCACGTGGCCGTTGGCCACCGCGGTGAACAGGGTGGCGTCCATGGCGACGTCGCGTCCCTTTTTCCACGGCCCGCTCCGGACGTACCGCCCGCGGGTAGTCGCGGTCTTCGCCCGGCTGCGCTTCCCGGCGGCGTCCAGCAGCTTCCTCCCTTTCGGGACCACGATCCTGCGGACCTGGTAGGGTGCGGAAGGTGCGATGACGTTCTCCTCGACGAACCCCTGGCAGATGTCGCAGTCGGGGTCGCCGCACGTATTCGACGGTGACGCCTGCGACGCCCCCGTCTTCTCGCTGCGTCTTCGTGCCGCCATCGCCTGCTCGATCGCCTGCCGCTCCAGTTCCTCGTCCGAGTGTGTCGGGGTGCGAAATACGACACCGGCCCGCTTCATCCCGTGGGGCGTGTCCGGGAGGGGAACGAACGGCTCGCGGTCCTCCTCCTTCATCTCCCCGGGAAACGCCCAGGAAAGGAGGCGCTCCACGTGGCGCGCGGCGCGGTCGCTGACCCCGCTTCTCGGGATGCGGTGCGGCAGGGCGAGACGGAAGGCGTCTTTCAGGTCGCCCGCTGCGAGGTCGCTTCCTCCCCGCAAGGCGGCAAGCGCCCGGGCACTTTTCAGGATCGCGATATCCCCGCGGTGTCCGGCCACGCCGAGCGTGGCGACCGCCTCCGTCACCGTCTTGAGGATCGGGTCGGGTATCGGTATGCGGGAAAGCCGGGGGCGCGCCTCCTTCACCAGGCGCAGGGTCCGACGGTCCCCACCCTCCCACTCCGCAAGGAACTCGGGCTCCTCCCGCTCGAAGGAGAGAACCCGGTTCACGATCTGCTTCCGCAACCCGATCTCCTTCTCCCCGGAAACCTCCACGCACAGGCCGAAACGGTCCAACAGCTGCGGCCGAAGCTCCCC
>JBFKGZ010000172.1:0-1992 GCA_041633075.1 Candidatus Deferrimicrobiaceae bacterium
GGGGGAAGGACGATCGGGATGACATGGAATCGGTAATACAGATCTTCCCGGAAGCGCCCGGCGCGGACTTCCTCTTCCAGGTTCTTGTTCGTGGCGGCAATGATGCGAACGTCGACGGACAATGTCGCGGTCCCGCCGATCCGTTCGAATTGTCTTTCCTGGAGGATTCTGAGGATCTTGGCTTGCGTCGATGGAGGCAGGTCCCCGATCTCGTCGAGAAAAATGGTGCCGCCGTCCGCAAGTTCGAACCTGCCGGGCTTTCTTTTGATCGCCCCCGTGAACGCTCCCTTTTCATGGCCGAACAACTCGCTCTCGATGAGCCCCTCCGGCAGCGTCGAACAGTTCACCTTGATCAAAGGCTTGTTCTTCCGGCTGCTCTGATAATGTATCGTCGTGGCGACGAGCTCCTTGCCGGTCCCGCTTTCCCCGAGGATGAGCAAGGTGCCTCCCGATGCGGAGACTTTCTCGATGAGCGAGAAAACTTTCTGCATTGCCACGCTCTCACCGATGATGTTGGGTGCCCGGTAACACGTATTGAGGTCTTTCCGGAGCCGAATGTTTTCTTCCTTCAGCCTCTTCATTTCCAGCGCCCTTTCGATGAGCAGAAGGAACTCATCGAGGGCAAAAGGCTTGGTGATGTAATCGAAGGCTCCGAGCTTCATCGCCTCCACGGCATCCCGTATGGTGCCGTACGCGGTCATCACGACAACCTGGGTATTCCCCTGTCCCGCGATCTCCCTGACGATATCGAAGCCGTTCATGTCGGGAAGCCTTACGTCGGTCACGGCGATATCGCATGAGACGTTCTTGAAGGCATTAAGACCTGCGGCTCCCGTCGCGAACGACATGACCTCGTATCCCGCGCCCTTCAGCGCGTCCTCCAGGGTCACGCGCATGATCTTCTCGTCCTCTATCAGCAGGACCGTTTCTTTCATCGGGGGTGACCTGCGGGGAAACGCATGGTGAACCGGCTGCCCTTTCCCATCTCGCTTTCCACGTGGATATCCCCATCGTAGGTCCGGACGATTTCATAGGTCAACCAGAGGCCGAGGCCGGTCCCTTCCCCGGTAGGCTTGGTGGTGAAGAACGGATCGAAAATCCTGCCGACATTCTCCGGTGCGATACCGCACCCCGTGTCGAAGACCTCGATGGCGAACGTGGAGTTTGCCCGGGAAGCCCTCGCCGTCAGAACGCCTTCCGGTTCCATGGACTGGATCGCATTGATGAAGAGGTTGAGAAGCACCTGCTGAAGATCATGCACATCGAAGGTGAAACTCAGCTCGGGGGGGACTTCATTCCGGAAGGAGATTCGGCTTTTCCGGATCTCGTATTTCAGAAGGGAATAGACCCTCTCGACGGCGTTTTTGATATTCACATCCGCAGGTTGATGATCGGCCTTGCGGGACATCCAGAGGAGCTTGGTCACGGTCGATTCGATCCGGTCCATCCCTTCCTTGACGAGCCCGAGGTATTTTTCTCTCCGCGCGGGGTCTTCCCCGTCTTGCTGCAACATCCGAACGCAATTGAAAATGCCGCCCAAAGGATTGTTGATCTCGTGGGCGACACCTGCGGCGAGGACTCCGATGGAAGCGAGTTTCTCCGACTGGACCAGTTTTTCATGGGTCTTTTTCAGTTCCTCGTTCGCCTGCCGGATCCTCTCGATCATGCTGTTGAAGCGCTCTGCGAGGACGGCAAGCTCGTCGTGCCCCCGCACGGGAACCTTCAGGTCGAGGGTGTCCCCGTACGCCTTCTCCATCGTGTTGGCAAGCTGGGTTATGGGGCTTAGGAATCTGCTGCTCAAGAACAGGATGATCGCAAAGGCGGCGAAAAGCAGGATGATGGTTGTCAGGCCGAAGAAGAAGCGCTGTACCCGGACCAGGATTTTCCGCCCATCGATGTTGATGGGGCGTTCCACCGGTTCGAGCGCGGCGAGGAGATCCTCCCCGCGTTGGGCGGCGTCAAAGGCTTCCTGGCATTCAGGGCAATCTTCGA
>JBFKGZ010000173.1:0-1991 GCA_041633075.1 Candidatus Deferrimicrobiaceae bacterium
GCGAACGGAACCCCTCCTCCATTTCCACCGACCGCAGTCCTAGGGCATACGCCGCCGCGGCGGCGGCCAGCGCGTTCATGAGGTTATGCCTGCCCGTAACCGGCAAAAAGGAGGTGAATTCCCCGGAAGGGGTCCGGACCGCAATCCGCATTCCCTCCTCGCTCATGGACAGCACCCGTCCCGAGATCTCGCTGAGCGCCACGCCGTAGTAGATCTTGACGGCCCGGCAGCGTCCCGCTTCCCGCATCACCCGCAGGTCCGTCGCGTTCACCACCGCCGTCCCCGATTCGGGGAGGGCCCGGTACAGGTCTCCCTTTTCCCGCGCCACGTTCTCAAGGGTCCCGAGCCCCTGGAGGTGGGCGGGCGCGATGTTGGTGAGGACCGCCATGTCGGGCGCCGCGATCGACGCCAGCCTCGCAATCTCCCCCGGCAGGCTTGTCCCCATCTCCAGCACCGCGACGTCGTGTTCCGGGGAGAGCGCGAGCAGGGAGAGCGGCATTCCGATCAGGTTGTTCCGGTTCCCCGGATTCCCCAGAACGTTCCTGCTCCGGGAAAGGAGGACGGTGAGCATCTCCTTCGTGCACGTTTTCCCGGAGCTGCCCGTGATCCCCACGAGGGGAATGTGGCGGAGTCGCTCCCGATGCGCTCTGGCAAGGTCTCCCAGCGCCTCCACAGGGCTGCGCACGACGAATAGCGGCTTCCCGGCGAGGATCCCGGGGGGGATCTTCCGTGCCCCCTCCTCCGACACGATCGCCGCCTGCGCCCCCCTGCGGATCGCCTCCCCCACGAAGTCGGCGCCATCGACCCGCTCACCGGCAAGGGCGACGAACAGGGCCCCGGGCGTAACGTCCCTGCTGTCGGTGGTCACGACGCCGATCGGGTCACGGGTGGGAATTTCGCCCCCCTCCCGCAGCGGATGGAGGACGCCGATCACGTCCCCGAGCGTTAATCTACCCGCCACGGGCCAGGATCGACCTGACCGTTTCCCTGTCGTCGAACGGCAAGCGTCGGTCCCCGATGAGCTGGACATTCTCGTGTCCTTTCCCGGCTATCGCAATCGTGTCCCCCGGGCGGGCAATTTCGAGCGCCCGCACGATAGCCGTTTTCCTGTCCGGGATCACCATGTAATACCCCTCGTCCCAGGAGACGGGCTCCGTCGCCTCCAGGCAGCCTTCCGAGGCGATTCCCGGGATGATGTCCGAAAGGATCGCCCCGGGGTTCTCGTTCCGTGGGTTGTCGGAGGTGAGGATCACCACGTCGGACCGAAGGGCCGCGATTTTGCCCATCTCCGGCCGCTTCGTCCTGTCCCGGTTCCCGCCGCACCCGAAGACGGTGATCAGCCTCGCGTCGGCAAGCTCCCCGAGAGCGGTGAGCAGGCGGTCGAGCCCCTCGGGGGTGTGCGCGTAATCCACGAAAATGTGGATTCCCCGGTCGTTGGGGATCGCTTCCATCCTCCCGGGGATCGCCGGCAATTTCTCCACCCCTTCGCGGATCACCCCGGGATCGATGCCGAGCAGGATCCCCCCGCAGACGGCCGCCATGATATTCGACGCGTTATAGTCCCCGATGATTTTCGCCCGAAGGGGGATCGTTCCCACGGGGGTGGAAAGGGAAAGGCGGATCCCCTCCCACGACATCTCCGCCGAGAGGGGATGCACCATCCGCTCCCGGGAGAACCCGAAGGTGAGCGCGCCCGGAAACTCCGCCGCGAGTCTCGCCCCGTACGGGTCGTCCCCATTCACGGCCATGCCCGTACGCTTCCCTCCCGCCGGCAGAAACTCCTTGAAAAACCGTTCCTTGGAATGAAAGTACGTTTTCATGTCTCCGTGGAAGTCGAGGTGGTCGTGCGACAGGTTCGTGAACAGGCCCGCATCGAACCGCACCCCTTCGATCCTTCCCTGCGCCGTGCTGTGGGACGACACTTCCATCACGAGGTGGGTTGCGCCCGCGGACAATGCGGCCGCCATCACCTCCTGGAGTTCGTGGGGAAA
>JBFKGZ010000174.1:0-1987 GCA_041633075.1 Candidatus Deferrimicrobiaceae bacterium
AGGCTTTACCGGGGAAAAAGGTTGCAGACAAAGGGCTTTTGGATGGTCGTCCCCCTCGTCGCGTTCACGCTGGGGGCAGGTGGTTGCCTCGTCACCACATCCAAGTACGAAGCAAAAACGAAGGAAGCCGACACGCTACGGGATGCTCTGGCGTCCGCCAGCAAGGAGAGGAACGCCCTCGAGGCGAGAACCGAGGCGATCCGGAAACAACTTTCCCATGCGGAAGAGGGGAACTTGATCCTTTCCTCACGGAACCGGGAACTGGAGGAGGAACTCGGAAACGTCAAGGAGGAGCTCGCTTCGATAGCCGGCAAGTACGAGGGGACACGAATCACACGGGAAGAGCTGATATCGGAACTGCTCGAAAAGGAGAAGGCGACCGGAAAGAGAATCCAGGAATTGGGCGCAATGGCACAGCAATGCGACATGGAACGGGAAAAACTGCGGAGAGAGGCCGTCGCGCGGAAGGCAACCATTTCCACCCTGGAAAAACGCGTTGCGGAAACCGCCGACGGGGAGACCCTCCGGCGGGAGCGGGACATCCTGCTTGGCCGGGTCGAACGCATGAAGGAGGAGCGCCTCCAGGGGGCGAGACGCCGGGACCTCCGGTTCGCAGAGCTCACAAAGACGTTTTCCGGCATTTCCTCCCGGATCGAGGCGTCGCCGGTAGGCCCCGTCATGGTCGTCCGGGTGCCCGACGCGGTTCTGTTCCGGAAAGGAGAAACAACCGTCAGCCGCGAGGGGAACAAGGTGATCCGGGAAGTGGGGAAAACGGCAACGGAATTTCCCGCAGCGGCGATCATTGTCAGGGCAGGGGGGAAATCGAAGGCCGAAGAGATCCAGATTCTCCTGACCAAGGCCCACTCCCTGCCACGGGAGCGGGTATACGCGGACGCGGGGAGCGGAGACCGGGTGACTGAACTGTTGCTTGTCATCCCCTGAAAGGGCGACGTACCGGCCACCGGGGACTGCCCGAGCGGTCCGCAAACATCGCGCGAGGAGGAGCACAAGGATGGACGTTTTCACTGCCATGAAGGGGCGTCAAAGCATCCGAAAATTTCGCAAGGATCCGGTCCCGCGGGCGAAGATTCTCAGGATGGTCGAGGCGGCCACCTGGGCACCGACCGCGGGAAACGCCCAGAACGTCCGGTTCCTCGTCGTGGAGGACGCAGCTTTCCTTTCCCGGATGAAGGGGATCGTGGACGAGGTCCTTTCCCGTGTCACGGGCAAGGAGATCGCCCCGGACAAGATCAACTACCACAACCTGTTCGCCGCAGCGCCCGCCGCGGTCTGTGTCATCGGGAAACCTTACGAATCAGCAACGGACCGGCATTTGCGGGAGAAAGACCCGGAGAGGCACAGGGTGCGGCGCTACCATGTGAACGCAGGCCTTCAGAGCGTCGCCTCGGCCATCACCCAGTTTCTCCTCGCGGCCCATTCCCTCGGGTATGGCGCGTGCTGGATGACCGGTCCCCTCGTGGCCAAACCCGAACTCGAATCCGCCCTGTCCCTCCGGCCCCCCGAGGAACTCCTCGCGGTGATCGCCTTGGGAAACCCGGATTCGCCTCCCCCAAAACCCCCCCGGAAACCACCGGAGGAGATTACGGAGTTCCGGTAAGTCCCGTTTTCTCGATTCGAAGACGCTTGATCCGGAACTCCTCGGTTTCGGCAACCGTCACCCGGTACCCGTAGGCGAGAAATGTCACTACCCCTTCCGGGACCCCCTGCAGGCAGTCCAGCGCGAACCCCCCCGCGGTCTCGTAGGTATCCCCCAAAGGGATGTCGATGCCATACTCGTCGCGGAGGACCCGGACCGGCGTCGCAGCGGGAACCGAAAGCGCCCCGTCCTTCTCCCACTCCGGCACCTCGAGAAAATCCGATTCCCCCCCCAGTCTTCCCACGATCTCCTCGAGTAGATCGTGGATCGTGATGATGCCGCCATCAGCGATGCCGACAGCACGTCCCTGTCGTCGCTCGTCGTGAAGAT
>JBFKGZ010000175.1:0-1939 GCA_041633075.1 Candidatus Deferrimicrobiaceae bacterium
ATATACAAACCAGAACTTGTTTGTCCGCGACGGTAGAAATTTCCAGTTTGCGCAGGTCGACCCCCTGGGGCGTCGACCACCAGGATGCCGGCAGCCGATTCGTCACTTCTGCAGTAATCCCGTCTGCGGGACAGCCCACTCGAAGCGTCGAGGAACCGGTTTCCTCGCGGTCGCGATCCGAATCCGCGGCAGATGCGGGAGGATCTCCGCTTCCTTCCCGGCATATGATTTTCGGTATCGCTTTCCCGAGACGTTTCGTGGCATCCCGATTGGGAGACAGGATCTGGAGCACCTCCCAGGCCGACTCGTTGGGGCGTGGAGTCAGTCTCCAGGTGGACCTCACCGTCTTGGTACCGGCTTTTTCGAAGTACAGACTTTCCACGGGACCCTTCGCCCGGTCACTGCGAATCCAGGTATAGCGAACCTCGCCCGGCCCATCGGTCTCGATCGTGCCGACGAAGGTGATGGTGGCGGGGCACTGCCCCTTGTATACCTTCGGGTTCGGACGGTTCGTGACCTTGACGACCTGAAAGGGTCCGGCATCGGCTACGGACCCAATGCCGAGGATTCCTGCAATCATCAGAGCAACGAACATTCGTTTGGCATGATCAGGAACATTCACCGAGGTTTTTCTCCGAAATCGTAATGGCGAACGGAATGCCTTCACCGACATACGAATCCCCTCCCCTTCGGGTAGCAACTCGATTTCCCCGGAGGGAATTCCCGCATGACGGGAATGACGTCGTTGTATGCCCTGTACGAACATAAAAGCGTCGGCTTCCCGCCGACACGGATCACCTCGACTTTCTCGATTTCCCCCTCCTGGGGTGTACTCCACCATGGGTGAGCAATCCGTGTCGTCACCTCGGTCGTGACGCGCTCCGCGGGGCAGTGTATGTATTCCTCCCTTTGCCCGGGAAGGGGTTTCTGCGGGAGAGGTTTTATGATTTTTTCCCGCATCTGATCCTGATCCTTCCTGGGAAGGGGAATACCTCCTTTCCCCATCTGCGCCACCTGATATGTCGGAACGGTATGGACAGAAAAACCTGCTCCGGCCGACGCCGGTTCGGAAAATGGCGAAAAGACAAGAGAGAGGACCCCTGCGAAAATCCAGGTACGCCGGTTCATTTCCCCACCCCCCTCTATCGGATTGACGCCTAAAATGAGGAAGAATAATTACCAATTGAAGGAATCTCAATTTTAAACACAGTTTTATTTTTTTTCAATTTTTTTTAGGCGGAATTCATCGGAATGCCTTGATCCGATTCTTGGGAAGAGTATCTATTCCCTCGGCTCAGGGGTTTGCCCCCGGCTTGGAATGTCTACCCGTTTAGGGCAATATGATGGAGATCGCCGATCGTTCCGGAGGGAACAGAGGGATCATATGAAACGGGTGATGCAGTTGCCGCTCCTTGTCGCCTGGATATCGTTGCTTGCCCTGTTCCACGTCTCCTACATCTCCGCGTCGTCGATCGGGGGGCCGCCTCCCGGGGGCAGGGACACCGGGGGCCGGAATTCCGGATCCGGGCAGGATGCGGTCGGAACAAAACAACCGGCCCGAAACCCTGCCAGGACGATCGTGGTCCCGACCATTGTCGTGAACGAGGCGTTGCTGAAGCGGCTCTCTTCCCAGCCGGTAGAGCTGCCCCCGATCTTTCCCCGGCACAACGAAGCGGTCTCGAAGTCGTCGCGAGACACCTCAATGCGGGAAACATGGGGGCCGCACGGGCCCTATGGGGCAATCTGCTCGGTTCCTACGTGTCAGGGAATACTCAGGGGAGCAACATCATGGCCATGATCTATTATTGTATGAAAGAATCTATCAAGCAGAACAATGAAACCAAGAAATATTTGATTTCGAAGCTGGAATCCTACAATACGATTTCGGATGCCCTCACCAAGCATCTCAAGGAACTGGCGGAAGCCTCCCGGAATTTGG
>JBFKGZ010000176.1:0-1803 GCA_041633075.1 Candidatus Deferrimicrobiaceae bacterium
ATTCAATCCACTTCTTGTGCTGTTCGTCAATCAACTCTACGCCAATCGAGAGGCTTTCGTCCCATTTTATCTCGCTCATGCTCTGGTTCTCCCGGTCGTGTTTTTTGCGATAACTGGCAGCATGAATTGCCCTCCTAACGATAGTATCGGAATATACAAAGGATCTGGACGAAAGGCAAGGCGACAAGCTGGGCGATCCTGCCCGCGAGCCACTATTTAGCCACCCGGGCCGTTCTCATGAAGAAAGGGAACCCGGCGCGAGACCAAATCCCCTTTCGTCAGTTAAAAGATTATTACGCTGAGATCAGGGTGAACCGATCATGCGGGGTAGATTAATCCCACATCGATCCTGGGGTTTCTTCGATCAAGGGGCACTCCCTGGTGCAAACGGGCCGCCGTCCGGAGTTGCCCCGGGGAGAATTTCCCGGTGAAAGACAGGCCGTTCCATATCCTCCAGAAACAGGTCGTAACGCACGGGCGAAGGAAGGGCGACTCCCCGGTGGACGGGCAGGTAGAGGACCTCCTGTTTCTCCCGGATGCCGTGGACCTCCAGCTCTTCCATCCGGAGAGTTTCGTTTCCGCCTTCCGTTACACCAGATAGATCCCCTGCGAAGCCACTCATGGCGGCGACCAGAAATATAACGGCGATTGCGACAGCCGGTTTCATTCCACCCCTCCCCCCTTCATCGACACCGTGCTTTCGAGGAGCGCCTGCGCGGTGACCAGCCGCTTTCGGATAGGTACCGCAAGGTTCTCTCCCCCCCCCTCCTTCTCGAGCCGCTCCAGCGCGCCGGCATACCAGTCTACCGACCGCTCGAAGAAGGATCTCGCCCGTGTCTTCAATCCCTCCTCGTACGCCTCCCGGTCACTCCCCTTCATCCCTTTCGGCCGCTGGGAGGCAAGAATCGCTTTGCCGTACTCCACGAGCAAATCGCCCGAGAGCTGGGAGGCCTGCAGCGACAGATCGAGGGGAGCCTCGCTCTCCGCTCTGGAGAAAGCCTCGAGTGCCCTCCGGAAGAGGCGGTCCTTGGCGGCGAGACTCTTGTCGAGGGGAAAGACAAGGCGGGTCTTCCGGAACTGCTCGGCCCAGTTCTCCCCGATGGCGATTCGGGCCTTCCCCGCAAGTGCCATCAACTCCCCGGGCGACCCACCTTCCATGCCGGAGTCCATCTTCTGCAGACCTTCCTCCATCAGGCGGATCGATTCCTTCGTGTCCCCCCGCTGCCAGGCGGCCAGCCCGACGGAGAACGTCGCGTACGTCCACATCCAGGCCGGGGCAGGGTACCTCGCGCGGTAGGCGGAGTACCGTCTTTCGGCCGCTTCCGGCGGTCCGTGTTCTCCTGCAAGCCGGGCGGCGTGAAACAGGAACCGCGGGGAGACCTCGCTGTTCGGGAAGCGCGACGCAACGTCCTCGTAGAGGTTTCCGGCCTGCGCGAAATCCTTCCTTTCCTCCAGGAGGGGCCCGATCACGGCCGCGACCTCGGCGGTCTCCTCCTTCCGGGGAAATTCCTTCAGGAACCGGAGACCGGAACGAACGGCCCCTTCCGCGTTGCCGCCCTGCGAGTGCAACCGCATCGCCCGGAGGAGGGACGGCGGGGTCTCCGGCGCGTCCGGGAAACGGAGGGACAGTTCCTCGAGGATCGCAGCGGCGCCGATCGGGTCTCCGGAAGAATCCATTTCGTACGCTTCCTTCAGGGAAGAGAGAAGGTAGATGTCCTTCGCCCGTGCCGCGGAGGCGGCGTCTTTCCCCGCAGCGGTGTCGACCAGCACGAGGTCCGCCTTGCCCCGGGCCTTTGCGAGGTC
>JBFKGZ010000177.1:0-1750 GCA_041633075.1 Candidatus Deferrimicrobiaceae bacterium
AAACAACCGGCCCGAAACCCTGACAGGACGATCGTGGTCCCGACTATTGTCGTGAACGAAGCGTTGCTGAAGCGGCTCTCCTCCCAGCCGGTACAGCTGCCCCGCGATCTTTCCCCGGCACAACGAAACGGTCTCGAAGTCGTCGCCAGACACCTCAATGCGGGAAACATGGGGGCCGCCCGGGCCCAATGGAGCAATCTTCTCCGTTCCTACGTGTCAGGGAACACTCAGGGGAGCAACATCATGGCCATGATTTATTATTGTATGCAAGAATCTATCAAGCAGAACAATGAAACCAAGAAATATGTGATTTCGAAGCTGGAATCCTACAATACGATTTCGGATGCCCTCACCAAGCATCTCAAAGAACTGGCGGAAGCCTCCCGGAATTTGGCGGCCCAGGAAAAGAACCAGGGAGATTCCGGCCCGGCCCGGGGGGAAATTAAAACCGTGGATGTCCTGACGATCGTCGTTTTCTCCTCCCATTCCCGCCCGGGAACGGAAAACACCCTCCAATGGGTGAAAAAGAGGATGGGCCGCGCCGCCCTTCAGGAGCAGATCCGGATCGTGGAACGCCGGCTCTCAGCCGCCCGGAAGGACGCGCAACTAGCCAACATGGACCTGCAGAACGTGGTCCAGAAACAGCAGCAATCGCTCCAGTTTTTGACGAACATCATGAAAGCACTTCACGACATTGCGATGACGACGATCCGGAATATGAATCAGTAGGGAGCCGTTCCAAGGGTTACCAAATACGCCAACTCATCGGACACCCCTCAGGGGAACGGGGGAGCGCTGTACGGGCGGGGCCGGCGGCGACGGATGGTATAGTGATCCGCATGAAGGCGCTCCTACTGGAGAACATCCACCCCGGAGCAGTCCGCGTATTCAAGGCGGCGGGGTTCAAGGTGGAGGCGGTCCCCCAAACCCCCGGGAAAAAAGTACTTGCCCAGATGATGGAGAACGTGGACGTCCTCGGGATCCGGTCGAAGACCCGCGTCGGCCCCGAGATCCTTCAGCGGGCACCGAAGCTGTCGGCGATCGGCGCCTTCTGCATCGGCACCGAGCAGATCGATATCTCCGCCTGCAGCACGCAAGGGATCGCGGTCTTCAACGCCCCTTACAGCAATACACGCAGCGTCGTCGAGATGGCCCTGGGCGAAATGATCATGCTTCTGCGGGGGGTGTTCGAAAGCAGCAGCAGGCTCCACAGCGGTGTTTGGACGAAGGCCTCCGAAGGATTCCACGAGATCCGGGGGAAACGGCTGGGAATCATCGGATACGGGAATATCGGGTCCCAGCTTTCCATCCTCGCCGAATCCCTCGGAATGGAAGTCGTGTACCACGACATCGAGGAGAAGCTCTCCCTGGGGAACGCCCGGAAGGTCCCCCTCAAGGATCTCCTGCGCCGCTCCGACATCGTCACGGTCCACGTCGACGGGCGGGAGTCCAACCGGAATTTCATCGGGCAGAGGGAATTCGCCGCGATGAAGAAGGGAGTCATCTTCCTGAACCTAAGCCGGGGATTCGTGGTGGACGTGGAGGCGCTCGCGCGTCACATCCGAAAAGGCAGGGTCAGGGGGGCCGCCGTCGACGTTTTCCCCGTGGAACCGGAAAGCAACAAGGTCCCTTTTTCTTCCTCACTGCAGGGGTTGCAAAACGTGATCCTGACACCGCACGTCGGGGGCTCGACGGAAGAGGCCCAGGCGGGGGTCGGCACCTTCGTCGCGGAGCGGATCGCGTCGTATTT
>JBFKGZ010000178.1:0-1687 GCA_041633075.1 Candidatus Deferrimicrobiaceae bacterium
ACGGTGAGCACCCGCACCTCTCCCAGGGGACGGACCGTTGCGGAGCGGACGTCCTTCTCGAACAGCGCCATCTCCCCGAAGAAGTCCCCCTCCCCCAGCTCCGCCAGGCGAATCTCTTTCCCCTCATGCTCACTGACCACCTCGACCTTTCCCGACTGGATGACGTACATGCAGTCGCCCACCTCCCCCTGGCGGACGATGACCTCGCCGGGCCGGTAGACCTTTCCCAAACCTCCTAGCGCCACTTTGTCCTCCTTGAACCATAGTCGCTTCTCGATCGGGAATAACCCGACGATCATCTCGTAGAGAAAACGGCCCAGGAACACGGGGTGAAGCGTCCGCAGGAAGACGTCCCGATACGAGGCGCTGCCGGTGAACGTGTCCCAGAGAACGGTGCTCATCTGCCTGCGGGCGCCCGTTACCTGCTGCTCCCAGGTCGTCATCCGCAGAAGACCGCGTCGGGCAAACCGCAGACTCTGGATCCCCCGGGTGACCAGAAACACCATCTTCCCGATCGCGTTGTCGGTGGAAAGCGCCCGGCAGGCGGGAAGGTAGTACTTCTGGAAATCCTCCGCGGAAATACCGTGGAAGATGGCCGTCTTGGCAGCCACCTTGGCCGTGCGGTAGGAGCCCCCGATCCCGTCCTTGTACAACCGGCTCACGCCGCTGTCCCCGATGAACACCATCCCGTCGGCATACGGCTTGTGCGCCCCGAGGACATTGATCGCGGGATAGCACCGGCAATACTCCTTGGGCATGCGCCAACGGGGGGGAAAGCACTTCTTCACCTCGGGAGCGTTCAAGAAGGACTCCACGAGCGCCGCGTCGATCCCCCTTCCCAGGAGGACAACCGTCACGTAATCTCCCTTGGGGATCAGGGCGGCAAACTCCAGCCTCGGGAGGTTGAGGAGGAAGACGTGCATCGAGGTCCCCAGGTACGCCCGAAGGATTTCCCTCCCGAGGTAGAATTCGCAGATGAACGTCCTGGCGGTTTTCGGCTGCCGGTACCCCATCCCCAGCGATTCGAACATCTTGACCGTCGCGCTGTTGACGCCGACGGCGCCCACGACCAGGTCGTATTCCTGGAACAGCCCCCCCTTCGTCCGGAGCAGGGGCCTGCCGTTCGACCGCTCGATCCCGTCCACCCGGTCCCGGATCAGCGTGGCCCCCTTGTTCGCCGCGAGCTTTAAGAGATAGTCGTCGAAGCTCTCGTATTTTTGTTTCGTGATCCCCCGGGGGCCGCCGCCGCGGTAAACCGCGGCGATCCTCTTCTCACGCCGGGGGGTCTCGATCCGGACGCTGCCCACGTCCATGTGGAGAACGTACGAGTCGATCCCCCGCTGGACGACGGAGGGGGGAAGATTGATCCCCTCCGTGGAAAGAAGCTGCACCATCGACTCGGAGACGATGCCGCCGCACATGTTGCAGCCGGCGGGCCCCGGCTCGTTGAAGTCCCGGGGCTCATAAATATCGACGTCAAGGGAGATGCCGATCCGCTCGGCCATCACGAGAAGGAAGTAGGTGAAAAGAGATCCTGCCGGACCGCCGCCGATCACCCCGACGCGCGACCCGTCTTCCAGGGTCATCTGGGGAGGGGTGTTCTTCATTTCTTTCGGCTCGGGACCAGGACCGCTCATTGTCTCCCACCAGGTGGGTTGGAAAGGGCCGGATTGGACCGCATTCCGCC
>JBFKGZ010000179.1:0-1679 GCA_041633075.1 Candidatus Deferrimicrobiaceae bacterium
ATCCGCTGGATCTTTTCGATGTCCTGGCGGTACTCCCACAGGAACCGGACCCGGACGGGAAACCGCTGCCTCCCCTCCAGCGTCCGGGTCACCGTCATCCCGCCGAGGGCCGTCTCGATCACGTCGTTGATGTTGTCCACGTTCAGTCCGTAACGGGCCGCAGCCTGACGGTCCGGCTCGATGTCGAGGTAGGTCCCCCCGAGGACCCGCTCTGCGACCACGTCGACCGCGCCGGGCACTTTTTTGAGGATCTCCTCCGCCTGCACGGCGAGGCCGGTGAGCTTGTCCAGGTCGTCCCCGTAAATCTTGACCCCGAGGTCGGTCCGGACACCGGTGGAGAGCATGTTGATCCGGTTGATGATCGGCATCGTCCATCCGTTGCCCACCCCGGGGATCTGGAGTTTCGCGTTCAGTTCCCCGATCAGCTTCTCCTGGGTCATTCCGGGCCGCCACTGCTCCTTCGGCATCAGCAGGATGATCGTCTCGAACATCGAGACCGGGGAGGGGTCGGTCGAGGTCTCCGCGCGCCCCACCTTCCCCAGGACGTACTCGACCTCGGGAGTGTCCTTGATGATCTTGTCCTGTACGGTGACAAGGCGCTTGGCCTCGTTGATCGAGATGTTGGGAAGCGTGACCGGCATGAAGAGGAGGGAGCCCTCGTTCAACGGAGGCATGAACTCCTTTCCGATCCGGGTCGCCATCCCGATGGCGATCGAGAAGAGGACGACGGCGATCGCGACCGTCTTTTTCCGGTGTTCCAGCGCCCAGTGGAGAACCGGACGGTACACTCCCATGAGGGCCTTCATCACACGGTTCTCCTCCTCCCTGTGGAGCTTCCCCCGGATCAGGAAGGAGCAGAGGACCGGGACCAGCGTCACGGCGATCAGGGTGGCCCCCACCATGGCGAAGGTCTTCGTGAAAGCCAGCGGGTGGAACATCTTCCCCTCCGTCCCGGTGAGCGCGAAGACGGGGACGAAGGCGAGGATGATGATCGCCATGGCGAAGAAGATCGGGCGGCCGACCAGGTGCGCCGCCTTCTCCGTGATCGAAAGGATATTTTTCTCGTATCCCTCCCCATGCTGTTCCGCGCGGCGGATCACGTTCTCCGTCATCACGATCCCGGCATCGACGAGCACCCCTATGGCGATGGCGATCCCCCCCAGGCTCATGATGTTCGAGTTGAGCCCGATGTAGTGCATGAAGATGAAGGAAACCAGGATCGCCAGCGGCAGCGGCGCGGTGACGATCAGGATCGAGCGGAAGTGCCACAGGAAGACGACGTGGGCGAGGGTGACCAGAATCACCTCCTCGATCAGGGCATGCTTGAGCGTCTTGATCGCCCGGCCGATCAGATCGCTGCGGTCATAGGCGGCCTGGATCGTCACCCCTGCGGGCAGTCCGGGAGCAAGCTCCCCGATCTTCCTCTTGACCCGGTCGATCACCTTCTTGGCGTTCTCGCCGTACCGCATGACGATGATCCCGCCGACCACCTCCCCTTCGCCGTTCTCGTCGAGGAGCCCCCGGCGGCTTCCGCCCCCCATCTGGACAACGCCCAGATTTTTCACGTAGACGGGGGTCCCCGAGAGCGACGTTGCGACGACAATGTTCTCCACGTCCGCGATCGACCGGAGGTACCCGCGGCCGCGGACCTGGTATTCCATCGCGTTTTCCTCGATGAC
>JBFKGZ010000180.1:0-1650 GCA_041633075.1 Candidatus Deferrimicrobiaceae bacterium
TCCGAGAATTCTCGCCGAACCTTCCGGTCTCCGGCCGTGTCCATGGGGCTATGGGAGGCGGCCGCCCGCCAAACATTTTGGCGACGAAAGGAGAAACACCATGATACGAAGGAGCGTATTCGTCCTCCCGGGACGGCAATCCCTGTGGCTGCTTTCGGTCTTCCTGCTGTGCGCATGGGCCACTGCGGCGTCGGCAGCCACCGTGGATGTGGAGCTCATTTCCGACCGTAAGGGAGTTCTTCCCCTTTACCAGGCAGGCGCAGGGGGGGGACACGACACCTACCGTGCCTACGTGGAAGCCAAAAAGGGGGAACGATACGGCATCCGGATCCGGAACAACACGGGACGGCGCGTTGGCGTCGTCGTGGCCGTGGACGGACGGAACATCATCTCCGGGGAAAAATCCCACCTGCGCAAGAAGGAGCGCATGTACATTCTGGGCCCGTACGAATCGGAGACCTACGACGGTTGGCGCACGGCCCGGGACACGGTCAACCGGTTCTACTTCACGGAGCCGGGTAATTCGTATGCGGGCGCATTCCGGGATTACTCGGCGATGGGGGTGGTAGCCGTCGCGGTGTACCGGGAGAAGGAAGCACCTTTTCCCCGCGCCTATGACAACCGGGAGAAGGAAGGAACGGGGCGTGAGGACAGGAGCGGAGCCCGCGCACCCGGCCCCGGGGTCCCGGATGAGGGGGCAGCGGGGAAACTCGCGCCGGAGAGAAGCGGGGAGGCCGCAGGCACCGGATTCGGGAAAGAGAAGTATTCCCCCTCGATCCGGGTGCAGTTCACACCGGAACGCCGGGCAGCCGAGCGCCACTTCCTCAAGTACGAGTGGCGGGACACGCTCTGCCGAAAGGGGGTCATCGACTGCCGCTTCACCCGGAACCGCTTCTGGAACGACAATGATGACGGGTACGCTCCGTATCCGCCCGGCAGGCGCCCGGAAGGACGGGAGTAGAGCAAACGGCGCGGGGAACCCGATGGGCGCCAGCTTTGGTTCGCCGGCCCTTGAGGTCCTGGCACGGCGGGAAAATGTCTCTTGCCGGTGGTATTGCCCTTCCGGGTTCGGTATGATGCTTTTCGCCGGCACGTTCCGCTATCGGCCGGGGGCCGGAAAAGGGGAGGGGAGACGGGAGGCGGAAATGAGATTCGACCCAGACAGGTTCCTCACGCACTACGCCGACGCGTTCAACGGGCGGGACCCGGAGAAACTTCGCACGTTCTTCGCCCTCGACGATCCCCGATTCGCCGTGTTCGAGGACTTCTCGGAGGAGTTGTTCGACGGGGAGACCTACGGCGTCGTGCTGGAGGGGGCATTCGACGCGACGGGCGAGATGTACTTCGAGTTGCTGCGTTGCGACCGCTTCGGCGACTTCGCGATCATTCACGCGATCCAGAAGGTCGTTGACGAGGACGGGGAGGACGAGGGCGTGCTCGTGGAGGCACAGATCCGGGCGACGATGTGTGTCCTCCTCTCGGGGGAGGAGGCCCGAGTCGTTGCGGCCCACTTCTCCTGCCCTTCGCCCTCTGCCGATGCTGCCTGTTCCCGGGACATGTGCTCCGGATAGCGCGCGCCCTTAGCTCAACGGATAGAGCTCCTGACTTCGGATCAGGCGGCTGGGGGTTCGAATCCCTCAGGGCGCGCCA
>JBFKGZ010000181.1:0-1547 GCA_041633075.1 Candidatus Deferrimicrobiaceae bacterium
CCCTCGACGAGGGAGGCGTCGTCGGTCCCCTCCCTCCCTTCTTGCCTGGCCTTCCCGTACGCGTCCCGCAGTATCCCGGCGCGGAATCCCTGGGGAGTCTGGGCAAGCATCAGTTCGGACCGGTCCCGGGTGCAGAGGGTCTTCTCCGCCCTGTCCCACTGCTTGACGGTATCCCGGACAGGCACGACGGGCACGACCGCCCCGTGTTCCCGCGCCAGTTCCGCGCACCGATCCAGAAGATCCTGGGACACGAGGGGCCGAACGGCGTCGTGCACCAGGATGATTTCCGTTTCTTCGGGAACTGCCTCCAGGGCATTCCTCACCGAATCCTGTCTTTCCGCACCTCCGTCGACAACGGCGATGACCTTCGCCACCCGCTGGTATGATTCCTTCACCTCGTTCGAAAGAGAGGGGGGAAGGGCAAGTACGACTCCGTCGATCCGGGGAGAGCCGGTAAAGGCCGACAGGGATCTGTCGAGGAGGGGGCGCCCCGCGAGAGGGAGAAACTGCTTGGGGAGATCTCCTCCCATCCGCTTGCCGCCCCCCGCGGCGAGAATGATCGCCACTACCCTTGTCATCAACCCTCCGGAATTCTCGCATGGCGGGGTTCCGGCCCGGGGGCCGAAAGAGACGGACGCTCGGAAGAAGAGAAGCCGGTCAGAGTTTCAGGAAGCGGCGCAGATCCGCCTCCACCACTTCCTCCGTGACGGACCTGGCGATCGAGATCTCCTTGACCAGGAGGGAGCGCGCCGTGTCGAGCATCTTCCTCTCGCCGAAAGAGAGAACCTTCTCCCCTTTGAGACGAAGAAGGTTGCGCAGAACCTCGGCGATTTCGAAGGGAGACCCGGACTTGAGCTTGTCCATGTACTGGCGGTACCGCCGGTTCCACGGCTGGGGGTCCACCCCTACGTCGCGACTCTGCAGAATCTTGTAGATGGACCGGACGGACTTGGAGTCCATGATCCGCCGGAGACCGACCTGCTCCACGTTTCCCATGGGGATCATGATCGTCACGCCGGTATCGAGAATACGAAGAACGTAGAACGATTCCTTCTTCCCCCCGGAAATCGATTTCGCTTCGATCGCCTGTACCATGCCGATGCCCTGTGCCGGGTAGACAGCCAAATCCCCCACTTTGAAGTTCATTGGGACAGTTCCTCCGAGGAGTAAGCAGGAAGTGAAATTAATTATATGAGTATTGTATTATATGGGAATCCCTTGGGTCATGTCAATCGCGAGGTATCCGCATGCAGTCGACAGTATGGCATACCGACCTGTGCGCCCCCCCGGGAAGGAGCCTGATCGACAAGACGGGCGAGCTCCTCCGGGCGGGGGGGATCTCCGGAAGGATCGGTCCGGGGGATCTTACGGCCGTGAAGCTCCACTTCGGGGAGAGGGGAAACGTCTCGTTCGTCCGGCCGGTTTTCGTGCGGAAGATCGTCGAGGAGATCGCCGCGGCAGGCGGGAGACCGTTCCTGACGGACACCAATACGCTGTACGTCGGCGGACGCAGCAACTCCGTGGATCATCTCCGGACGGCCATCGCC
>JBFKGZ010000182.1:0-1530 GCA_041633075.1 Candidatus Deferrimicrobiaceae bacterium
ATTTCCGGGAAATTCCTCGACCGGGTCGGGCCGGACATCGTGGCGATCCTCGAAACGGAGATCTGGCCGAACTTCCTCGGAGAGTGCGCGAAACGGGGGGTTCCCGTGGTCATCCTGAACGGGAGGATCTCGGAACGATCGTTTCGCGGGTACGGACGGTTGCGATTCTTTTTCGCAAGAGTCCTCGCGTGCGTTACCGCCGTCGCCATGCAGACGGAAGAGGATGCCCGCCGGATGATCGCCCTCGGCGTCGATCCGGAGAAGGTTACGGTCACGGGAAACATGAAATTCGACGTGTCGTTTTCCCCGGACTACGATTCGCCTTTTCTTTCCTGGCTGCAAGGCGAGAAGGACAAGGGGACCGCATGGATCGTCGCCGGGTCGACACACGAGGGAGAAGAGGATGCGGTGCTTTCCGCGTTCTCGGATGCGCGTTCGGTCAACCGCTCGGCCCGCCTCCTGCTCGCTCCCCGGCACCCCGAGAGGTTCGAGGCCGTGGTGGAGCTTTGCGAGCGGCGGGGCTGGGAAGTTGCGCGAAAGTCGCGAATCGCTTCCGGGGAGGAAATAGAGAACGCCTCTCCGATCGTCGTGCTGGACACTGTCGGGGAACTGCTGGCCTCGTACGCGGCGGCGGACATCGCTTTCGTGGGAGGCAGTCTTGCGCCGAAGGGAGGACACAACATCCTCGAGCCCGCCCTGTTCGGCGTCCCGGCCGTCACGGGCCCCCACATGGAGAATTTCCGGGAAATCACCGAACAATTCACCCGGGGAGATGCGGTGATGACGGTGCAGGACGAGTCCGACCTTTGCCGCAGGCTTTCGGAGTGGGCTGCCGATCCCGCCCCGTTTGCGGAGATGGGGGGGCGCGCAAGGCGCCTTCTGGAAACGCTGCGGGGCGCTACCGGCAGAAACGCCGCGCTGGTCGTCGGCGGGCTGTCCCGGCGGGAGGGGACAGCGCCATGATGGGGGCGATCGCCAGGGGGAGAAGGAGACTCTACGGCGCCGGGTTTCTTCGGTCCTGTTCCCTTCCCCGTCCGGTGGTGAGTGTGGGAAACCTGACGGCGGGCGGTTCGGGCAAGACGCCCCACGTCCAGTTTCTCGCCGAATGGCTTTCCGGCCAGGGCGTGCGGGTCGCGATCCTTAGCCGAGGCTACGGGCGGAAGACCGGAGGCGTCCTGTGGGCGTCCCGAAGACAGGGGGGCGGGCCGGCCGGTCCCCGCGGGACGGACGAGGCGGCGCGGGTGGGGGATGAACCGGCATTTCTCGCGTCGACTCTCCCCGGTGTGCCCGTGGTCGTCGGAGAATCCCGCTTTGCCGCGGGAACGGAATGCCTGCGGCTTCTCGAGGTCGATGCATTCCTTCTCGACGACGGGTTTCAGCACCTCTCCCTGCGCCGGGACGCCGATATTCTCCTTGTCGATGCCGGCCGGGGGCTGGGAAACGGTCGGACCCTGCCGTTCGGTCCGCTCCGGGAACCGCCGGTCCACGCCCGCTTCGCGGACGCACTGATCGTCACCCGTTGCGAGAGCG